>JAWDMM010000013.1:0-22639 GCA_046536595.1 Nitrososphaeria archaeon
AGGAGGATGAACGACCCTACAAGGAAAAGGGAAATAATACCCCCGGAAAAGGTTGAAGAGGAGATAGAATACTCAAGGATGTACATGATATCAGTATCAAACATTACAGGGGCCCTTGCGTCTGAAGTTGTGAACGAAGAAGGAAAGCCAGAAGCAACCGCAGAAGAGCTTATAAAAAGGCTCGAGCTATAGAGAGAAGGAATATGCCAATAGTCGAATCTGCTTTGATAATATTTGCAGTCTCCTTGGTGTCAGCGTTAGCTTCTAACATATTGATAATGAAAAAAGTTGATCTGCAGGCCAGCAACGAAGTTATGAAAGCTTACAACGAGTTCATTAAAGAGTACAGACAGGCAATATCAGAGGGCGATAAAGAAAAACAGGCAAAGCTAGAGAAAAAACAAAAACAACTACAAGATATGGTAATGAAAAGCCAGATGGACAGGATGAAAGTATCACTTTACCTTTTGATACCATTCTTGATACTGTTTTATGTCTTAACATTTTATTTTGGTAATTCTATTGTGGCTCTTTCTCCCTTTAAGTTTTCCATTTTTTATTTTACTGCAGATAAACCTGCTGGCATTGCATGGGGAATGAACTTCGTTACCTGGTACATATTAACATCGTTTTTTACAAATACAATTATAGGCAAGGCATTAAAGACTATGCCTTAGTATATGCTTCATTCGCCAAAAGAATTTATGATTACTGAAATTATAAAGAGTATGACTATAATGTAATCATAAGGAGAGAGCAGAATGTATCCAAGATATGGTACCCAGAAAAGCACCTTACCTATAATCATGTTTTGAGTAACAAGCAGCGGCATTCCTGACGAATAGTTTAAATCAGGGAAAGGGTTTGTGACGCTATTAACTCCTTTTACTATCACCGCGTAATTATCTATCTTTTTAATTACCATATGAATAACAAGCTCTTTATAGAATGGATTGTGATATACGATTATGCTGGAATTGGGTACAAGCTGTGAGATAGTCGCTGGCTGGACAAAAGCAAGATATCCAGTCCAGAGTACTGGTTGCATGCTTACTCCTTCCACGGGAAATGCATAACGCAAATAGTTTAGAAGAAGCAGAACGACATATAAAGCAAAAAAAGCTCCTGTAACATAAAGGACTATCCTTTTATATTTGATTTTCATGGGCGCTAAAGATTATAAATGTGCACATTATTAATATTTATCATGAGAATATCAGAATACGATATTAAGCTGGATCTGGATTTCGAAACAGGCGCTTATACCGGGCAAGAAACGATTTATATGTCTGCAATAAACCCGTGGATAGATGCTGAAGGATTAAAAATTGAAAACGTGTGGGCTGATGGTAAAAGGGTAGAACCTGTAATAGAAGAGAAAGGTTTTAAGGTTGAAGCAAACATAACTGAAAAACTGCAAATCGGGTTTAAAGGAAAGGCTTCAGAAAGTTTGATGGGGTTTTATGTTGCGAGATTTAAAGATACCAAATTTTACACAACTCAGTTTGAGCCAAACGGCGCGCGCTTGTTTATACCGTGTATAGATAGACCAGATTACAAAGCAAGGTTCAAGCTTACCGTTCATGTAAACAAGGATACAAGGGCAATATCTAACATGCCTCCTTCAAAAATAGAAAGGAGCAACAATGAAGTAACTTACTATTTCCCAGAGACTTTACCCATGTCAACGTATCTATTATACCTGGGCGTTGGCGATTTTGACGAAATAGAAGATAAAATGGGAGATAAGATTGTTTACGTGGCGGCTTATGGTGGAAAATCTTCCAGAGGGCGATTTGCTTTAGATGTAGCAAAAAAGGTTATTGAGTTTTACGAAGGATATTTCGGCATAGAATATCCGTTACCGAAATTACATCTTATTGCAGTTCCTGAGTTTGCTGTTGGCGCGATGGAAAACTGGGGAGCCATAACATTCAGAGAGATTGCTTTGCTTGCTGACGAAAAAAGTTCGGAGTCTGTAAGAAGAAACGTAGCAACTGTTGTAGCGCATGAAATAGCTCATCAATGGTTTGGCGATCTTGTCACAATGAAATGGTGGGATGATCTATGGTTGAATGAAAGCTTTGCAACGTTTATGAGCTATAAAGCTATAAACTTCGTATTTCCCGAGTGGGATCACTGGGAAGACTTTGTGCTAACGGAAACTGAACCAGCGATGCATACAGATTCGTTAAGCACGACTCACCCTATACACGTTCCTGTAAAAAAGCCAGAAGAGATAGAGCAGATATTTGACGATATAAGCTATGGTAAAGGGGCAAGCGTGTTAAGAATGCTTGAAGATTATATGGGAGAAAACTTTTTTGAAGATGGCATAAAATCTTACTTAAAAGCCAACGCGTACTCTAACGCAACGATGAGCGATTTATGGGCTAGCTTGGAAGAGGCTTCAAGTTTGCCAGTACAAAAGATCATGAACGCCTGGGTTACAAAGCCAGGGCATCCAATAGTAAGGGTTTATTTTGGCAATACAAAAGCAAAGATAGAACAAAAAAGATTCAAGTATCTATCTTTAGAGGATGATGTCTGGCCTTTGCCTCTTACGTATTATAGCCATGGGAAAAAAGTTACTGCTCTTTTTGAGGACGTTTCTGGGGAGATCAAAGATTTTTCAAAAATAAACGTGGAAGGGAAAGGTTTTTACAGAGTTCTTTACAGCAGCTGGGATAAACCTCTGACTGAGAGCAAAAGCGCTTTTGATAAATGGAACTTGTTAGCCGATTCTTATTCCAGCATGCTGGCCAACCTTATAAGCCCTAATGAGTACTTTTCTGTAACAGAAAAATTCCTGGGAGAAAATTCATACCTTCCAGCCCTTACTTTACTCTCACAGATGACAACGCTATATTTAATATTTGGAGACCAAATAAAACCGGTATACGAGAGACATCTTAATTCCCTTTATGAGACCTGGAAGAACAGAACTGACTTTAAAGCAAAAATGTTTAACGGGGTTCTATCGAGGAGGTTAAGCATGATAAACGATAAATTTGCTAAAGAAATGTCAGGGGCTGATTACTTTTCTTCAGACCCAAACATGCGCGCGGCAATAGCGGTTTCGATAGCTGTTTCTTCTGAAAAGCCTTATGAAGAGCTGAACTCACTGTACAAAAAAGCAGCTTATGACGAAGACAGGGTAAACATACTCATAGGAATGTTAAACGTCAGAAAGAAAGATGACTTTCAGAGAGTTCTTTTGATGTTCAAGACGAGCGATGTCAAAAAACAGGATATAAGGTATATAACAAACGCTATAACGAACCCGCAAAATTACGACCAGCTATGGGCATGGCTTAAGGATAACATAGAATACCTGAGAAGCGTTTTTGCAAAATCTGGAGCATTGCCAAGAATACTTTTTGCTTTGATACCTTATGTCGGTCTTGGCAGGGAAGGGGAAGTAAGGGAATTTTTCGAAAAAAACAAGGTTGAAGAAGCAAGCATGGGGATCAGGAACGGTTTAGAACTCCTCGATGTTTACAGCAGGTTGCGCAATTCATTCAAAGCAAGCCTATAGCTGTAACCATCGCTCAACGCCTGTAGCGACGCCACAAGAACGTTATCAGATACGTGTGCTGTTGCCCACGTTGATTTTCCATCAGAGAACTGTATAAAAACCCTTACGTATGAGGCCGTTCCTTTTCTATCGCCTTCTGTTACAGTTACTTTGTAATTTTCCAGAATTACGTCTGAAAGCTGGGGAAAAACTTTAGTCAAAGCTTTCTTGAGCGCTTTATCTATAGCGTGAACAGGTCCGACGCCTGCTTCCCTTTCATAGTACACTTCATCTTTAACCCTCACTATGATTTCTCCTTCGGCTTCTATCTTACCGTTAACTTCTCTTGTGTTGGCCATCCAGTAAAGTATGCTAAATTTATCTGAGTACATCCCGAGATTCTTTAATAACCACAGCTTTACCGTTGCGTCAGCACCTTCTATGCTTCCGTACTTTTCAATTTCTTTAACTTTGTTTAAAGTTGTTATAACAGCAGGATGCTCTTTTGATAGCTTTAAGCCGAGGTCTTCCGCGTAGTTCAGGATGCTTGCCCTACCGGACTGTTCTGAAACCAAGAAACTGCGTTCGTTTCCAACAAACTCTGGGTTTATGTGCTCATAGGTTCTGGGATTTTTAATCATAGCGTCTATATGAACTCCTCCTTTGTGGGTGAACGCGTATTTACCTACGTATGGCTGATAAGGGTTTGGGGGCATGTTAAGAATGCTATAAATGTAAACTGAAACACCTCTTAATTTTTTCAGTTCCGAAGGGCTTTTTAGAACTTTCTTGTTCATTTTTAGGGCAAGGGAAGGTATTACCTGTATAAGATCAGCGTTACCGCACCTTTCACCTAGCCCGTTTATCGTACCCTGTACATGGCTTGCTCCAGCATTGACAGCGACAAGGGAGTTTGCTACGGCGTTACCTGAATCGTTATGAGCATGTATGCCTAACGGAGCGTTTACCTTTTTCCTGACTTCGGAAACAATCTTTTCTACTTCAAACGGCAAAGTACCACCGTTTGTATCGGCTAAAGTTATAACTCTGGCTCCTGCCTCTTCTGCAGTCTTTATTGTTTTAACAGCATATTCTGGATCATCTTTATAACCGTCAAAAAAGTGTTCTGCATCGTAAATCACTTCCCTGCCGTTTGAGATCAGGTAATCTATGCTTTCGCCTATAAGCGATATATTTTCTTCAGGACTAACTTTTAACACTTCGTTAACATGTAGAAGCCAGCTTTTACCGAATATTACAACATATCTTGTATCAGCCTGTAACAATGTTTCAAGATTTTTATCAACTTCGTAACCCTTCTTCTTTGTAGAACCAAAAGCAGCTACTTTGGAGTGCTCTAGGTTTAGTTTTTTTACCTCTTTAAAAAATTCCATATCCTTGGGATTTGAGGAAGGCCATCCTCCTTCTATTATGTCTATTCCAATTTCGTCAAGCTTTTTTGCTATCTCTAGTTTATCCTCAAGCGTAAAGCTAACTCCGGCCATCTGTGAGCCGTCTCGCAAAGTTGTGTCCAGAATTTCTACCTTTTCAGACAATCAGGATCCCTTGAGAACACACCCTCTGTCAGCTGAGGTAACTAGAGAAGAATACCTGAGCAAAAACCTTGATGCTGTTTTAGGATTGGGTTTTTTCCATTCCTGAGATCTTTTTTTCAGCTCTTTTTCATCTATCAGGACGTTAAGCTTTTTGTTTTTTACATCTATCTCTATGAGATCATCTTCTCTGATCAACGCTATAGGTCCCATATCCCAAGCTTCTGGAGATACATGACCAACTGCAGGTCCACGGGTACCTCCTGAAAACCTGCCATCGGTAATAAGAGCAACTTTATCGTCGATACCCATTCCTACAACGGCGCTAGTTATATCAAGCATTTCCCTCATGCCCGGACCGCCTTTTGGTCCCTCATACCTAACTACAATAACCCTACCCTCACCTACCTTACCCTTTATTACCGCCTCAAACGCTTCTTCTTCTGAATCAAAAGGAGATGCCTTTCCCTTAAAATAATAATCATCGCCTATAGCTGCGGTCTTTATCACGCTCCCGTTGGGGGCCAAAGTACCCTTAAGTATGGCTATCCCACCTGTTTTGTGAACCGGGTTCTCAGGAGTTCTTATTACATCATTGTTTTTTACGCTGGCTTTTTCTATTATCTCTTTTAGAGAGAGTCCCGAGACTGTTAATAGTTCTGTATTAATGTGCTCTTTTAAGACTTTCATCAAAGCTGGGACGCCGCCGGCCTCGTGAAGATCCTCTATCATATAGCGACCCCCGGGATAAATAGGTGCTATGTGAGGTACATTTTTACTCATGATGTCAAAATCATCAAGGCTTAACTGGACATTGGCTTCTGAAGCAGCCGCAATCAGGTGAAGTATTGTGTTGGTTGAGCCTCCAAGCGCCATATCTACAGCAATAGCATTAAGAAAAGAACTTTTTGTCAGAAACGTCCTGGCTCTGATGTTCTGCTTTACTAATTCAACTATTCGTTTCCCTGTAGAATATGCAAGCTGTTTCTTTTCTTCACTTTCAGCTAATGAGGTACCAACATACGGGAGAGTTAGGCCCATGCTTTCCACGAGTATTGCCATAGAGTTGGCAGTGAAAAGACCACTACATGAACCAGCTCCTGGACACGCAACCCTTTCAATTTCTAAAAGCTCATTTTCGTTGATTTTGCCTGTTTTATAAGACCCGACAGCTTCAAAAACATCTATAAGGCCAATCTTTTTTCCGTTATAAAAGCCTGCTTTCATTGCCCCTCCGGTGAGCATTATTGAAGGTAAGTTAAGCCTTGCCACGGCCATGAGCATCCCTGGAGTAATCTTGTCACAGCTGCTTATGGTAACAAGGCCATCGAACTGATGTCCCATTGTCATTATTTCAACAGAATCTGCAATTACTTCTCTTGAAGGCAAAGAATATTTCATACCGGGGTGTCCCATGGCTATACCGTCATCAAGAGCTATTGTGTTAAATTCGAACGGAACACCACCAGCATCCTTAATACCTTTCTTAACATATTCAACTAATTCTCTCAAGTGTACATGCCCGGGTACTACTTCGCTATAACTGTTAGCTATACCTATAAACGGCTTTTTAAAATCTTCATCCTTTACCCCAACAGCTCTGAGTAAGCTTCTGTGGGGGGCTCTTTCAACACCATCTTTAATAAAAGAACTAGGCATAAAGCATGAGAAAAGGACGTATATTTTAAGTTTTTCTTTTTAATTGGTAAAAAATAAAAACATACTTACGCAAAACATATGCAATGGAAACTATAAACTTTATAGGGAAAAATGTAAGAATAGGAAAAAATGTGAAAATATGGAATTTTACGTATGTTGGAGAAAATACGATAATAGGAGATAACGTTGTGATAGGTTCTCTTGCACATGTAGATTACAACGTAAAAATAGGCAATAACGTAAGAATTGAAGGACTGGTCTATATAGCCCCTTTAACTGAAATAGGAAATGATGTATTCATAGGTCCAGCAGCCGTAATAACCAACGATCCTTATCCACCAAGCAAAAGGCTTATAGGGGTAAAGATAGATGACGGCGCAGTAATAGGCGGCAGGGCTGTCATAAAGGCAGGCGTAAAGGTTGGAAAGAGAGCTGTTGTAGGTATGGGCGCCGTTGTTACAAAGGACGTACCTGAAGAGACTGTTGTTATAGGTGTTCCTGCTAAGCCTGTTTATGATAGAAAAGAATATGAGAAGAAAAAGGCTAACTGGGAAAATCTTTTACGTTAAAATTTTTAATTGCTGTTCAGGGCGGGGAAGGGGTCAGTTTTAAAGATATTCGTACAATAACGATTTTACTTCATATATGTCAAGCTTTAAAATTTCTTTTTTAAACTCAAGAGTTTCATTAAGTAATTCGGCGTTTTCAAATAAAAATCCTGTCATTGCAAAGGTGTTTGTGTACGAATAACATTCAGATAAAGAAGGTCCGAGCCATCCTTCTCTGTAGCTGATATAACATGCGTGTAATTTTACGCTGGTTAAAGCTTCCAGTCTTTTTTTAAATTTATCTATTTTGTCTTTATAGTTATAGTCTGTAATCGGTGCGCTGTGAAAAATAAGGAATATTTTATCATCTAAAGGATATTTTTTGTTTATTTTATCGCTCCAAACGCGCACGAATTTATCGCTTTGTCCGAGCTCTTCAACTTTCTTGATTCCCGTGTTTTTTAAATACATCTCTGTACTTTTTGAGATGAATGGTATCAAAGACACATAAGCTTCACAGTTTTTTAGGTCCTGAATATACGGCGGGAGATAAAGGTATCCTATTTCTGCGTTTCCTTTCTTTATTTCTTCATATAAAATGCTTACATAAATTGAGGGAACATCAAAAAAACCAGTTTTTGAATACATTTTTAAAGCCTGTTCACGTGAGCCATGCTTGATGTTCTTAAGCATAAGTTCAACTTCATTAAAGTTTTTTGGGTAACCGTAATCGAAAAAGCAGGTCCTCATATTTGCCAGTTTTTAACGTAGTCAGCAAGAAGCTTTAGGTTTTCCACCGATGTGCCCGGCAATATGCCGTGACCTAAATTAAATATATAATGATTATAATCCGGAACTTCAGTCAGAATTTTATTGGCTTCATCAAGCATCGATTTTCCCCCAACATAAGCATAGAAAGGATCCAGATTTCCCTGTAACCCTACTCTTCCATTGAAATTTTTGTGGATAACCTTAAGATCGCAGTTCCAATCTACACTTAAATATCCTTTAAAGCTTGTGGCAGCTAAACTGTTAAGCAACATGTTACAGTTTCTGCAAAAGTAAATTATTCTTTTTGAATATTCTCCAAGCTCATCAAATACTTTTGTTAAAACCTTTACGTAGCTTTCAAGCAGATTACCTGATAAGCTACCAGCCCAGCTATCGAAGATTTGAAAAACATCGATCCCGTTTGCGAACTGAAACCTTGCCTGTTCTGTAATCAATTCAGCAAGTGGAGATAATTTTTCTATCGCGGTTCTGTAAAGAAATTCCTTGGTTTTCAGTTTGTCCTTATGTTCGTCGTTTAGTAGGTAGCTCATCAACGTAAAAGGTCCTGCCCCAAAACCTATAACGTTAAGTTTAATTTTCTTCAATAGCTTTATCTGCTCTTTGATTGGTTCCCATTTTTCAGCAAGGTCAGGTGTAAAATCTCTGTAAAGTTTGTCAAGTTCGTCTATGTAAACTGGCCCTCTACCTTTAGCATATTTGAACTTAAACCCTAAAAGTTCCAGAGGAGTTGTAATGTCCATGAATATTATCGAGGCATCTACTCCAAGCAGAAAAACAGGTTCTGCTGCTATTTCTGCAGCAAGGTCAGGATTTACCGCTACATCTGTAACCCATCTATCTTTCACTAATTCTTTAAACTTGGGCATATGACGCCCTGCCTGTCTCATGAACCAGACAGGAATCCTTTTTCCCTTTGTAAGTGTATAAGATATATCATCACTCATGATTTAACACGTTTACAGCGGACTTAAAAGCTTCTAGGGTCTTTTCCAGATCCTCTTTATTATGCGAAAGCGTAAAGAAAAGGCTTTCGTACTGTGAGGGCGGAATGAAAATATTATTTTCAAGCATTTTCCAGAAGAATTTAGGAAACGTTTTAGAGCTTTTTATATCGCTGTACTTTTTTACTTTCGATGTGTTCAAAAACAACGAAAACATGGATCCAACTCTGTTAACGATAGCCTCAAGTTTTGACTGATCAAGTATTTTATTTATTCCGTCTTCGAGCCTTTTTCCATAATCTTCGAGCTTATCGTATTGGTCCCTCGTGAGCTTTTTTAAAGTAGCCAGGCCTGCAGCTGTAGCAACGGGGTTCCCTGCCAGAGTTCCAGCTTGATAAACCGATCCAAGCGGGCTTAGTTTTTCCATTATTTCTTTTTTGCCGGCAACTGCAGCAAGTGGAAAACCACCTCCAACAATTTTTCCTAACAAGGTTAGATCAGGCAACACTCCAAACAGCTCCTGCGCACCACCATAGGAAACCCTGAAACCAGTTATAACTTCATCGAAGATCAAAACGCAGTCCAGCCTGTCGCATACTTCTCTCAGAGTTTTTATGAAACTTATATCCGGTTTTATAACTCCCATATTTCCAGCAACAGGCTCAACTATTATGGCAGCCAGCTCATCTTTGAAGATTTTTGACAGATTGATTACAGATGCTGCATCGTTATAATCTGATAAAAGCGTGTCAGAAATGCACCCTTCAGTAATCCCGTCAGAAGATGAAATGGAATATGTAGCAAGACCTGAACCGGATTTAACCAGAAAAGGGTCAAAGTGACCGTGATAATTTCCTATAAATTTTATCACTTTCTTTTTACCTGTATATCCGCGTGCCAGCCTTAGAGAAGTCATTGCAGCCTCGGTACCGGAATTAACGAACCTGACCATTTCGGCGCTTTTAACCCTTTTACTGACGGTTTCTGCGAGCTCTACTTCATAGGGATTTGTAAAGCCAAAGCTTGTTCCGTTTTTTACAGCTTCAGAAACCGCGTCCAAAACATCCTCATCAGCATGTCCAAGTATTACAGCCCCCCAAGAACATACATAATCGATGTATTCGTTGTCGTCAACATCAAATATCTTTGAGCCTTTGGCCTTTTTTATAAATATTGGTTTGCCGCCGACGCTTCCAAACGCTCTTACAGGGCTGTCAACGCCACCAACCAAAACTTTTTTAGCCCTTTCGTACAATATTTCCGAATTTTTCGTCTGCATGCATATCACCTTATAGATTCAGCCAGACGCTTAGCATAATAGGTTATTATTATGTCAGCACCAGCTCTTTTTAATGAATGCATATATTCTAAAAGGACCTGATCTTCGTCAATCCATCCGTTTTCAGAAGCCGCTTTTATCATGCTGTATTCTCCGCTTACGCTGTAAACAGCCAGGGGCACTAAAAATTTCTCTTTAGCTTTTGCTATTATATCCATATAAAACATAGCTGGCTTGACCATAACTATATCAGCCCCTTCCTTTATGTCAAGTTCTATTTCTCTTAGTGCTGTTCTTGCGCTCCTGTAATCCATCTGGTACGTCTTACGATCCCCAAACTGTGGCCTTGAATCCGCAGCCTCCCTGAACGGACCGTAAAGCGCAGAAGCAAATTTTGACGAGTAAGACATTATTATAGTATCTGTAAAGCCATTTTCATCAAGAACGTCCCTTATAGCTTTAACCTGTCCATCCATCATAGAACTGGGAGCCACAATGTCCGCTCCAGATTTAGCGTATACTAAAGCCGTTTTTGCTAGATACTTTAAAGTGGTGTCATTATCAACTTTTCCGTTAACCACTATGCCACAGTGCCCGTGAGAAGTATATTCACACATACAAACATCGGTTATCAGAATGGCATCAGGATATTCTTTTTTTATCGATCTTACAGCATTGGGTATTATGCCTTCTTCATCATAAGCTTCACTTCCTACATCATCCTTATGTGAAGGTATTCCAAAAAGTAGGTAAGCGTTAATGCCAGAAGCCAGCCCTTCGCCTACAAATTTTACGGCCATGTCTACGGTCATCCTGTAAACTTCTGGCATGCTTTCTATCATTTCTGTTGAGTTTTCGCCCGGGTAAACAAAGATAGGCTGAACAAGGTTGTTTTTGTTTAAGCTTACTTCTGCAACAAGATCTCTGATTTTTTGGCTCTTTCGTAACCTTCTTTCCCTGACCCTGGGAAATATATCATAACCCATTTATAATTTCCCTCAAACTTTCGAATACACCTTCGTATGTATAAGTCTTTACGTTTCCTTTTATCCTGTAACCGAGCTCTTTTGCTTTTGACAAAGTTTTAGGACCGATAGCAACCGCAAACAGATCTTTTGGTTTGACATTCTTAAGAAGTTTTGTAAAAGACTCAAGAATATAGCTACTTCCGAAGACCACGACGTCACCTTTTTTTAATGGTAAAGTTCTCCTGCGAACGATCTCTTCATATGCGTTTAACCTCATAACGTAGCAGGATCTTTTACTTAACTCTTTTTCAAGTAAATTATCCCCTTCTTTAGATCTCACAGTAAGAACTTTCTCACCGTTAGAGACGATTATTTCTCTGGCAAGGTCTAAAGTAGTGTAATGTTCTGGTACAAAATCAACGCCTAACCCATTTTCCACAAGCGTTTTCGCCGTTTCTGGGCCTACAGCCGCAAACTTTGTATCAACAAGATGATGAAAAGCGCCCCTTTCCATTACCTTTTTAGAAAAGATTCTGGCCCCAAAAGAAGAAGTAAAAACGATCCAGTCAAAATGATTATTGAGATATTTTTCAACGTCAAAAGGAAGCTCTACCTGCTTTACTATCTGCAGCACCTTTACTTTTATTTCAAACCTTTTTGAGAGCGCTAAAATTTTATTTTTTGAGCTTTCAGAAACGGCAAAATATACCGCATCAGGCATATAACATATATATTTTGTGTCTTTTTACCTTTTTCTGAAACCATGAAATTGTTTGAAAAGGTTGTTTTATATAGTGTATTGTGGATAAAGGTTTTTAATTAAATTCTTAATCATAAATTAGATGATCGAAGACATAGCAAGAGCTAATGAAGTAATTTTAAGATTAAGAAAAGCGTTAAACGAAAAGACAAAAGAAAAAGAACAGGCGCGCAGAGATTACATTTACCTTCTTGCCGATTTCGAAAATTTTAAAAAAAGGTCAGAAGCTGAGTTCAGAGAATGCAAGAATGAAGGAAAAGCAGAAGTTGTAATGAAGCTTTCAGAACCTCTAAACGAGCTGTTTTATTTTAGGGATGAAATTTTAAAGAATCTGGGCAATGATAGCGAGCTTGCCAAAGGTTTCATGATAATAATGGAAAAACTGTTAAAGTCGCTTTTTGATTCAGGTTTTTCATTAATAGACCCCTTAAATCAGGCGTTCGATCCAAAATATCATCATATAGCCTATACTCAAAAAGTTGAAGAAGAAGCATTAAAGGGTAAAGTATTAAAAGTTTTAAGTAAAGGATATATGCAGAACGGGAAAGTTATTAAACCAGCGATTGTTGTTGTTGGAGTTTAATGGTGGTAAAAAATGAGCGAAACTCAGAAAGAAAAAATAATAGGTATTGACCTTGGCACAACAAACTCAGCAGCAGCCGTAGTTGAAGGAGGGAAACCGGTCATAATACCCAGCGCAGAAGGACCTACTGTTGCAGGAAAAATGTTTCCATCAGTTGTGGCTTTTACAAAGGATGGACAGCTTCTTGTTGGGGAACCTGCAAAAAGGCAGGCCGCAATGAATCCTGAAGGTACTATATTTGAATTTAAAAGAAAGATGGGAACTGATTACAAGTACAGAATTTATGGAAAGGAGTACACACCACAGCAGCTTTCTGCCTTCTTGCTGCAAAAGATCAAGAAAGACGCCGAAAACTTCCTCGGATATCCTGTAAAAAAGGCCGTTATAACGGTACCGGCTCACTTTAATGATAATCAAAGACAGGCGACAAAGGATGCAGCTGAAATAGCTGGCTTAGAAGTGGTGAGAATAATAAATGAACCTACCGCTGCGTGCCTGGCTTATGGCATTGATAAAGCGGATAAAGAGATGCGTATTCTTGTATTTAGCTTCGGAGGAGGAACGCATGATGCAACTTTAATGGAGTTTGGAGGAGGTGTCTTCCAGGTTCTCGCAACCAGCGGTGATAACGAAACTGGAGGCAGCGACGTCGACCGGGCCATAGTAAACCTGCTGATAGACGAGTTTAAAAAAGAAACAGGCATGGACCTTTCTTCAGACCCCATCGCAATGGTAAGGTTGAAAGAAGCAGCAGAAAAGGCGAAAATAGAGCTGACTAACCTTCTTACTACTGATATCGACCTACCATTCATAGCAAACGTTAACGGTCAGCCAAAACACCTTCATTATACCCTCACTCGGGCTAAACTCGAAGAAATAGCTATGCCGATCGTAAGAAGGGTAGAACCCACAATAAGACAGGTGCTGGAGGATGCCAAGATCACACCAGAAAAGGTCGACAAGGTGATCCTTATAGGGGGAATGACCAGGATGCCGCTCGTGAGAAAGTTCGTAGAAGAAATAATGGGGAAGCCCGCTGAAAGAGGTGTAGACCCGATGGAAGCCGTTGCCATAGGAGCGGCCATACAGGGCGCTGTTCTGGCTGGAGAAATGAAGAATATAGTTCTTCTTGACGTCACACCAGTTTCTCTGGGTGTTGAAACGTATGGAGGAATATTTACCAAAATAATAGAAAAGAACACTACAATACCTACAAAGAGATCTCAGATATTCACAACGGCCGAGGATTATCAGACAGCAGTAACTATACACGTTCTCCAGGGGGAAAGGCCAATGGCTGCAGATAATGTTTCGCTCGGGATGTTTACGCTTGAAGGAATACCCCCTGCGCCAAGAGGAGTACCAAAGATTGAGGTTACCTTTGACATAGACGCTAACGGCATACTTCATGTAAGCGCTAAAGACCTTGCAACAGGAAAAGAAAATAAGATCACAATTACTTCAAGGGTTAAACTATCTGAAGAAGAAAAACAGAAGATGATAAAGGAGGCTGAGATGTACGCGGAACTGGATAAAAAGAAATTAGAGGAAGCGTTGGCAAGGAATGAAGCTGACACCACTCTTTATAATTCAAAGAAGTTTAAGGAACAGTTCAAGGATAAGCTCGTAAACGAAGACCTCGATAAAATTTCAAAGGCAGAAAACGAACTGCAGGAAGCTCTTAAAAAGAACGATATTAACCTTATAAAAGAAAAAACTAACGCTTTAAAAGAAGTCCTAGGATCAATAGGCGCAAAGTTTTATTCTTCGTCAGGAAGCTCTTCAGCCGGGCAGCAGAATTACAGGGATGTTTCTGGCTCAGGTAGTTAAAAGTAAATGAGCACTGAAAGAAAAAAGAAGGATTACTACGAAATTCTTGGTGTGTCTAGAAATGCAACTCAGGAAGAAATAAAGGAAGCTTACAGAAAGCTCGCGTTAAAATATCATCCTGACGTTAACAAATCAAAAGAAGCAGAAGAAAAGTTCAAAGAGATTACTGAAGCTTATGCTGTATTATCTGATCCAGAAAAAAGAAGACAGTATGATATGTACGGCGAAGAAGGCATCTATTCCCAGTATACACAGGAAGACATTTTTAGAGGAGTTAATTTTGAGGACCTTTTCAAGGATTTTGGGTTTGATTTCTCAGACCTTTTCAGGCAGTTCTTTGGTAACTTTTCTGGCGGTTATTCTCTTGATGTAGAACAGGACATTGATGTTTCGCTACAGGATCTTTACTTGGGCGGAAAGAAGCAGATCACCGTAAGCAGGTATGAGCCCTGTAAAGCGTGTAATGGTACCGGCGTTGAGAAAGGGAGCAGATGGATAACGTGTCCTGAATGCAAAGGTAACGGACAGATAAGGTCGTATAAAAGAACTCCTTTTGGCACAATGGTAACAGTTACAACGTGCCCAAGGTGTATGGGGGCTGGCAAAATACCTGAAAAAGTCTGCAAGGTATGCAATGGCACAGGCAGAATTCTTAACACATCTAAAATTGAAGTAAACATACCGGTTAACATCCAGGATGGAGAAAGGCTTAGGTTAAAAGGGCATGGTCATTACCTCAACGGCCAGAAAGGTGACCTCTATCTGAACGTTCATTTAATACCGGATCTAAGGTTTAAAAAGAACGACTATGACCTTTATTCAGAGCTCGAAATAGATTATTTGGACGCGATACTGGGGACTTCTACAAAATTCATCAACATAGATGGAGAAGAAATAAAAATCGAAATCCCAAGATTGACCCAGAACGGGGACACTATAAGAATAAAGGGAAAGGGTTTTCCTAAACCTTATTTTGGAAGGGGAGATCTAATATTAAAGGTTAAGGTCAGATTGCCATCGAAGCTCAGCGAAGAGGAAAAGGCTTTACTCGAAAAACTTCGTGAAGTAAACAGACAACGTTTGCAGAACGGATGAACTATGATAGAATCAAACTTTGATAATCAGAAGAAAAGTTCTGAGCTGGGCCTCGTAGGTACATCATATAAGTTCAGCAGTATAGAATTCAGAGAATCACTCATAGAAAATTTTGATGATTTTGCAAGCGATTTCAAAGGATGCAGCGAGAAATTTGCGCTCATTACATGTAACAGGATTGAGGTTTACTTTATATCAGAAAACGTACCAAACATCATAGAAAAGTACGCTAAAGATAGCAGGTATTATACGATTAAAGGAAAGGATGTCGTGAAACACCTTTTATTAGTGAGCCTGGGGCTTGATTCTTTTCTTCCTGGTGAAGAGAGCATATATTATCAGATAAAGAACAGCTTTGTAAAATCTTTAAAAAAAGGTGAAGTTAAATCTTCTTTAAGGTGCATAATAAACAGAACGTTAAACGTAAGCAAAAAATTAAGAAAGGCGGGGTTAATAACATCGAAGAAAGAAATAGCTTCAGAAATAGCTAAAAAGGCAGTTGATCATTTAAACCAACAACGCTTTAAAGCAGTTATAATTGGTTCTGGCAGAACGGCAAAAACAATATATGAGTATTTAAAAGGATACAGCAAATTAATATCTATTGTAACTTCAAGAAAGCTGTATAACGCTGAGTTTCAGGGCGCCAAGGTTTATTCTTATCAAGAACTCAAGGAGGCCATCGAGGGTTCTGACATAATATTTTCTGCAACCACCACCGATCCTAAAAATTATATCGTTGATGAAGATTTTATAAAGGGGCTACTAACCAGGCCCAAGCTTGTAGTCGATCTTGGAGTGCCCAGAAACATAAATCCGAACGTCAGAAACTTGGGCGTTACTTACTGGGATATGGAAGAAACCTACAGAATTACAAAAAAGGATAACACTATTCCCGAATACCTTGAGTCTGTGTTAAGGCAGGAATCGGATTCCATTTACTTAGCTGCTTATTATAAAAAGATCAGGCCCGAAATAAAAAACATCATGAAAAGAGCTTATTATATAATAAACGAAGAAGCTCTCATAGCTGAAAAACATCTGAAAGATAACGAGCATAATACGGATTACGTTTTAAAAAAGATGGCAGAAAGAACGGTAAAAAAACTTTTGGATCCTATTCTTACCAACCCTAAAAATGAAGATGATCTTGTATCAAAAATAAAGGCGTTAGAGGCTCTTGGTGTTAAACATGAAAAAGATAGTGATAGCCACAAGGCCTAGCAAGCTTGCGCTAATACAGGCTGAAATTATAGCAAAGAAATTGGAGAATTATGGTTTTTGGTCTGAAATTTTAAAGATTGTCACAGAAGGCGATGAAGGAAAATATGACATAAACAGGAAGAGCGCTTTTACGCAGAGGCTTGAAAATGCATTGATTGCTGGAAAAGCTGACCTGGCTGTGCACAGCATGAAGGATCTGCCCAGCGAAAGGGACAAAAGATTAGGCATACTATATCCTGTTGAAGATGATCCAGCTGATTGCCTTATAGCAAAAGAAAAGCTGGATCTTTTTGAGTTGCCCGAAGGTAGTAAAATCGGAACCAGCAGCTTAAGAAGAAAAGCGCTGATATCTCTTTACCGACCTGATCTAAAGGTTATCGACTTAAGGGGTAACGTGGATACTAGGTTAAAACGATTGGATGAAGGAAAATTTGACGCTTTAACACTGAGCTGTGCGGCGATGAACAGACTAGGTTTAGAAACATATAAAATGAAAAGGCTGGATCCTAGGTATTTTTTACCGGCACCTGGACAAGGAATAATAGCGGTTGAGTACAATAAAGAAAACGATAAAATAAAAGAGTTAGAAGAATTTTTGTATAACGAAAGAACTAATTTGAGGGCAAACATAGAAGCTGAGTTTAACGAACTAATGCAGGGCGGATGTCATTTTCCAGCTGGTATATACACTGAAATTAACGGGGAAAACGTTTTGTTAAAAGGATACTTTTCTGATGGTTCTAAGCATATTTTTGCGACGGTCATAACAGACAAAAGAAACTATAAGCAGGGCCTGATGGATCTTGTAGCAAAGCTGAAATTCATATGATTTAAAGCTATCAGGATAAAAGCACGAAAGATTTTTAAGCAAAACGGTCTTATTGCCCAAATAGTGGGGACGTCGTCTAAAAGGGCAGGACGGCAGGCTCCAGAATAAAAAGCCCGTAAGGGCAAGCCCAAATTTAGTGAGCCGCATTTTATGCGGCTACGCGTTTTAACGTTAAATTCTGGAGCGTGGAGAAACCTGCTGGTTGTGGGTTCAAGTCCCACCGTCCCCACTTTTAAAACTTACCATAATGCAGGTAAAGGTTATACAGCAACAGAATCATTTTTGCTAAAAATTAATAAACTAAATTTACAGAATGATTTTTATAAGCCCAAGTATAAATTAACATTATGCCTAGAGATGAACCGGAAAAAAGAAAGGGTCCTAGGGACATTTGGGATTACTTTAAAGAAATAGATGAAATGTTTGATAAACTTTTTGAATCGATAGAAGAAGGTGAATTCCAAGGGCCGTTTTATTACGGGATATCCTGGTCCATAGGGGAGGATGGCAAGCCGGTCATAAGAGAGTTTGGCAACATCGAGCCTGCCGCTAAGGGGGTCAGAAGAAGCGAAGTTGTTAAACCATTTTATGATGTAATGGTTGACCCAAACACTAACAAAGTAAACGTCATAGTTGAGCTCCCCGGGGCACAGAAAGAAAAGATAGACCTTGAAGCAACAGAAAGGAGCCTGCATATTTATGCTGAAGGCGTAAATAAAAAGTATGAAGCAGATATACCTTTAGATGTGGAAGTCAACCCTGACTCAGCAAAAGCAACGTTTGTAAACGGAATTTTACAGGTATCTTTCGAACCAAAGACTCCAATATCTCAAAAAGGCAAAAAAATTAACATTGAATGAATTTTGTAATTATTTTTAGACGGTAACGAATATATATCTTCAATAATATTTTTATTAGTGTATGGAAGGCTTTAAAAATTCTAAAATTTCTGAAGATGATCTTTTTCAGATTTACGAGCTTCTTGGTAATTTTGTAGAAACAGCTCGAACCGGGGTAATGGATTCAAGACTAATAAAGAGCACCTATAATCTTCTATCAAAGTATGAAAATACCCTTACAGAAAATGACCTGATAAACGCATGGCGATTGTGCAGAGCAAGGTTACAGGGAACAACTACAGAAGAAGAAGGTGTAAGCAATAACGCTACAGAAATATCTGACATTTTGATTTTGATAGACTTCTTAAGGAACTTTTTTTATAACTTAACCTTTTGATGGTAAAATTTAATTTGTTGTCCTGTTAAAAATCTGTGTGCTAAAAGATAAAAGCAAATTAGAAGACGTGTTCAAAGCTTACGACATAAGAGGTTTGTACAAGATTCAGATAGACGAGGATTTTACAAGAAAGCTAGCTTTATCTTTAACATATTTTTTTGGTTTAAAACAGTTAAAACTGGCGACAGCTTTTGATGTAAGAGAGAGCAGCAGGATTCTTTATAACATTCTTAACGAAGAATTCTTAAGAGAAGGGCATGAAGTTCACGCGCTTGGTTTAGTTCCAACACCTGTATTCTATAATTATATAGCAAGGCACGGTATGAACGGAGGAGTCATGGTAACAGCTAGTCATAACCCACCTGAATGGACAGGGTTTAAGCTTTGCAAGGAAAACGCTGAAATTATAGGAGAAGGTAGCGGCATGGAATTCGTTAAAAATAAATTTTTTGAGGAAATAAAGTTTGTTAAAGTTGGCGAAGGTAAGCTTGTACAGGCAAATGCTGAAGACGATTACGTAAGCTTCTTGAACCTGAACATAAGGCCTCCATTAAGTCATAAACTCTGCATAGACATAGGAAACGGCAGCACTTACAGCATCGTACCTAAAATATGCAATTCCTATAAAATGGAGTGTGAGCTGCTATTTCCAGAGCCTGATGGCAGATTTCCGAACAGATCAAGCGAACCCACTGACGAATCTCTTATTAAATTAAAAGAAACAGTAAAAATTAAATCCCGCCCAGGAGCCGCATTTGACGGTGACGGAGACAGGCTTGTTATGGTTGATGAGGACGGAAACGTAGTACGTGGTGATGTTCTGTTTGCATTGATAGCTAAGGGATACGAAAAAAGCCGCGACAAAAAAGCAATAATAGAGGTTAATTTTTCTGAAGCTATAGAAAACTTCCTCAAGAACCTTGGTTTTGAAGTTTTTGTAAGCAGAGTAGGGCACTCTTTTATAACTAAAGAAATGATAGAAAAAAATGCTTTGCTCGGCGGTGAAATAAGCGGCCATTACTATTTTAAAGAAACTTTCGGTGCTGACGATTCAATCTATGCTTTCGTAAAGGTTCTTGAAACGTTAAAGAAGTTAAATTTATCAATAAAAGATTTTGTAAAAGGGCTCAATCTTCCTCCTTCGTCTGAAGTTATAGCTTTAGCTGTACCAGATGGATCTAAAGATCTTATAATGGACAGGCTTAAGGCTTATTATGAAAATGAATCCAAAAGGATCATAACTATAGATGGAATAAAGGCATATTTTGATGATGGATGGGTTTTGATCAGAAAATCCAACACGATGCCCCAGATAAAGATAAAAGCAGAAGGAACTGGATATAAAAGGTTACTTGATCAGGCTGTGAAACTGATCAATGAGTTTTCCAAATCCTAGGATAAGTATCCTGCTTCATGATGACCCTGTCAACGTTTACAACTATGCCTTTTTGCATTGTTTCCATTTCTTTATAGCTTACTAAAGTTTTTCCTATGGCCACAATTTCGCCCTTAATAGAATAAAGCGCAACCCAATCATTAGCTTCTATAGTCGGGTCGGTCCTTGATATTCCTGGTAAAGCCAGCGGTGCACCATTACATATAGAACCTATTGCAGAATTCTTTACCACCATAGGTTTAAGGTGTCTTAGAGCAACCTCCACAGGCTTTACGACATTTCTTAATTCTGTTTCGTCGTTAGATTCTCTGTAGACCTTAGAAGCTTCCCAGATATCTTGAAGTTTTACAAAGCCATCGTTTTCCGTATAATCTGATACCCTTGTTCTCCTAAGGTCAACCATTGTAGCACCAACCTTCAGCAACTCACCTATATCGTATATTATTTTTCTTATGTAAGTTCCAGATTCTACGAGCAATCTTATGAGGTAAAACCTCTCGTCGCTTTCTAAAATTTCTATACTGTATACCTTTCTTATCCTTATGTTTCTTTTTACAGAAGATCTGACAGGCGGTCTCTGATAGATCATACCTTTAAACATGTTTATAGCCTGAATAACCTTTTCAGCTGGTACATTTTCGTGAAGCTTCATAACAGCTATGTACTCCTTAGGACCAAGCAACAGTGCCCCCAGAGCTTTCGTAGCTGAGTTTATGGCTATAGGCAAAAGACCGCTGACGCTAGGGTCAAGCGTTCCGCTATGCCCTGCCTTTTTAGCTTCGAGCATTCTTTTAACCCAGCTGACCACTTCAAAACTGGAATACCCAGGAGGTTTATCAAGAGGTACAAAACCGTACTCGAGGTGCAACTCAATGTTTCTTTCTTCAGGGGGAACACCGTATTTTTCGCTCGGAAGTTCATCATAAAAAGGTTCAGTTTTTTCTTTTAACCATTCCGCTATGGTTTTCATTTGCTGCTTCCTGTACCGATTTTATATTCTTTATAATATGTAATAAGCAGCTCACTTATCACATCTGGTTTTATAACTTCAGTATCAATAACTAGGTTAAAAACGCTATAATCTTTATCAAGCTCAATACCGTAAAGTTTTTTATAGTGAATGAAATTTTCGTTATCTCTTTCTTTTACCACTTCTAAGGCTTTTTCAAAGGGTATGTGGTCTCTTTCAGATATCCTTTTAGCCCTAGTCTTTTGGCTGGCTTTAAGCCAGACCCTTACATGAAAATTTTCCACAAGCCATGGCAGACTCCAGCTTGTAATAACCATTTCCTTTGTATTGATTAACTCCTTTAGAAATTCATCTACTTTTTTATCAAAACTTGAATCCTGCTCTCTTAGTTTTAAAAAAGATTTCCCCTCTTCTGTGTCCCAAAAATCGTTTCTATCAGTTCCTTTGTAACCTAGCTTTGCGGCATAATCTTTAAGGACGTCACCTCCTATTTTTACTTCGAGATTGAGCTTTTTTGCAATAATTTCGGCAACAGTGCTTTTGCCGACGCCAGCCATTCCAGATATTATGATACTAACCATATTAGTAGTTGGTTTTTAATTTTAAAAAGTTTATTGAAAATAGGATTAACGATTCAGAATCAATCCATATTTAATTAAAGAATTTTTAAATTTATGGGGGTTAAGGGGGCGAAAGTCCCCCTCCGTGAGCTTTAGATAGCCCCTTACAACAGGTTTTTATATAAAGAAAAATATTACATTGTTAGTGCCCAACTTAGAGAAGAATGCCAAGATCAGGGAGAAGAGGAAGCAAACCTTACTTAGGAGAAAGTCTCAAGAGGCAAAAACTTTCGAGCTAAAACTTGATAAAAGCAAGATCTCCAAAACCAAGCTTGCAATCCTTAACCGCCTCTTTCTTGAAGCTAAATGGTACACTAATTACATCATTGCAAACGGAATACTTAACTTCAAACCACATGCGGACTACAAGGTAAAAACGGTTCCTGTCAAGGTATGCAATACGTTTCAGGAAAGGGAAATTCAAGCGCTTTCATCTCAAATGAAACAAGCCCTGATAAAAAGGCTTCAGGACAACGTAAGAGGACTGGCAGAACTCAAGAAGAAGGGTGTGAAAGTAGGTAGGATCAAATTCGTAAAGGCTGTGCATTCGATTCCTTTGATGCAGTACGGCGTGACTTATTGGGTGAAAAAGGACAATATAATCCACATACAAGGCATTGGGAACTTTAAGGTATTTGGGCTAGATCAGATACCTGAGAACGCAGAGCTTTCTTCAGCAAACCTAGTAGAAAGGAACGGGGATTACTACTTGTATTTTACATGCTTTGTGCCTAAAGAAGACAAGTGTAAAAAAGAAAAAGCCATAGGCATAGACCTAGGCGTGAAGAACCAAATAACCTTCTCAAATGGGGTCAAAATTCAATATTTAGTGCCTATGA
>JAWDMM010000014.1:0-21866 GCA_046536595.1 Nitrososphaeria archaeon
GGCCTTGATTCAAAGGAGCTGGGCAACCCTCCGTCTAAGTTTGAGAACGTTTTCAAAAGAGCAAGGGATGAAGGGTTCATACCTGTAGCTCACGCAGGAGAAGAGGCTCCAGCAGAATATGTATGGGAAGCTATAAGATATTTAAAGGTAGCAAGAATAGACCACGGATACCACATCTTGGACGATCCAATTCTTACAGAAAAAGTGACTCAAGAAAAGATACCTCTGACTACATGCCCGCTTTCAGCATTTAAGCTTAATCATATAACACCGCTTGAAAAATTTCCGGTAAAAACAATGATGAAATTAGGCATGATACCTACGATAAATTCTGACGATCCGGCTTACTTTGGGGGTTACCTTAACGAGAATTATTATGAAACAGCAAAGGCTTTAAAGCTGAACGCCGAAGATCTTGTAATACTTGCCAAATATTCGATTATGGCATCTTATGTTTCTTATGAAAAAAAAGTAGACCTATACAACAATATCGACAGAATTTATTATGAAATTTTCTAAACAATCTGCATTTTTAGGCCATGTTTTTAATATAGAAGGCTTGAAGGCTAGCCATCGATATCTGAATAATCTAAGCATATTTAAGGATAAGATTCTAGAAGCATTCCAGTAATCTTATACGGCTTTTTTTGAGATATATAATATAGGGACTGATCTATTTTTGATTCGCTGTTGGAATAAAGCCTGATGATGGGCTCACCTTTAGCCACTTTATAGTTTTCTTTTTTATAAAGATATATTCCAGCACCCTTATCATATGGAGCTCCAAGCATCCTTGTTAAAGTGTTTATTTCGTTGTTGTCTATAAAAGTTATATAACCATCTTTTTCAGCAGTAACATCATAAGTGTAGTGACCAACAGGTAAATCGTCTGGTTTAATATCAGGGTTTCCGCCTTGGGCTGCGATTATCTCCTTTAACTTTTGATAAGATTTGCCTTTAAATATCAGTGAAAGAGCCGCATCGTACCCTAAACCCTTTTCGACCAAGCCAACGTTCTCAAACAGGAGTCCGGCCAAAGAAGCTGATTTGATCAGAAGACTGTTTGGTGCTCCGTCAGGGTTGATCAAGCTTTCTAGAGCCTCTCTAGCTTCAAGAGCAGGCCCTACGGTATGACCAACAGGCTGACTACCATAAGTTAACGCAGAAGTAATTTTAATACCGACTGCTTCTCCAACATCTTTAAATTTTTGTGCAAGCTGCATACCATATTTTTCATCTTCAATCTTTGTGCCCTTTCCATAAGGTAGGTCAAGAACCATATACTTAACCCCCATAGCAATCTTTTTTGATATAACGCTAGCTATCATTAATCCTTCAGGATCTATTCTTAAGGGCCTTTCAATCTGAATAATCTTATCGTCAGCCGGCGATATCCCAAGTTTCCCTGTCCATGCAATGCAGCCATGGGTTTTCTTTACTACATATATAAGCTCTGAAGGCTCTAGATCTACGTTGGCAAGAACCGACATCGTGTCAGCTGTACCTGAAGGGCTTGTTATGGCTTTGCTGCTCGTCTTTGGTATATAAAAATCGCTGTTTGCAAACGTAGGCACTATCAAAAGGGATACTTTGTTGCCCGGAACTCCACCTATAGAATGTTTATCCACTACTTTTTCCCCTAAGTCTATTCTGTTTCCCGTATCAGCCATAGCTTTAGACGCGCTTATTACTTCATTTATATCCAGGCCGTTATAATATGTTGAAAAAACAAACATCAAAACCTCCAGATCGCTGGTTTTACCTTCAGAGATGTCCTTGATTATTTGGTATAGTTCTCTATCGCTCAGTTTAGAACCTTTAAACTTTTTTCTTATGTATTCAAATGATAAACCATGCTCTGCCCTTTTGATTTCTACGGTTTTTTCTTCCCCATCAGTGATTCCCAGTTCAGCTGCTAGATCTGTGCTTAACCCCGCATAACCTTCTTTTATCATGCTGTGCGACGGGCGAGCCACGCCTGTAGCGTACCTCTTATCGGCCTTAACCTGTATTTTTTCCCCAGCATTTATACCTAATCTTTCAGCATCAACAGAGTTAAGTATGATAAAACTTTCGTTACCTTTAATATCTATCTTTAAAGCTTTCAGTAACATACAGAAGAATTATTAATAATAGTTTCTCGCTTATAAACTTATTTGTGTTTGACCGTTGCCAATATTGTACCTACTATCTCAATTTATAAAAAGAGAGGTTTAGGGGCAGAAACCTCGGCCTTAAAAAAACAGAAAGAAAGCAAGTTTGTAAATGTTATAAAGCAATAATAGGAATTCTTAACTTTTAAAGCGCAATAATAAAAATGCGCAAGTCTTTCAAATCAAACCTTCAAGCATTAGCTTTTGTTTTAAGGCATCCTTTTTGTGTACTAGAAGAAATTTTTGAATATCTAATAATGGTCCTTGGGTGAAGGCCAAGGAGCAAACATGCCTCTTTCAAGATCTTTCAGGCACAGAATACTAAATGATAAGCACCTATATAAAGCTATTTATTTTGAAACTGTTTGTGACGGCCAAAGATTCAGCTCCCATACCATTTACATAAAAGACGTTAACCCATTTGGAAATTAAAAATCGGCTTCCGATTTTGCCTTTGAAAAATCGGGTTGCCCATTTTTAAATGGTACATGTATCTCTGATATTGCTCCCCAGCGCATGCAGTATTGTTAATAATTCTTAAATATTAAGGTTTTAATAGTTTAAACTTGTGAAAAAAATTTTAATGATTACTGAAGCGGGTATACTGTTTTTAAACGAAAAAGGCGATATAGTATCATCACATAAAATTAAAGACTTTAATGAATACGAATCAGCTTTAAAGGGAGAATTGCCAGAAGAAACCCTCAACTTTCTAATGAACGAAAGCGATGAAATAGTTGTGCAAAATGAAGCGTTAAAAAACAGGTTAATTGGTTTAAACCCCAGGCTGAACGTTATCATAGACCCAAATATAATTGAAAATCAGGGCCTGAACAAAGTAGATCTGATGATTAAGGCAGGCCTGGTAAAGGATCAGCAGGAGGCTCTCGAACTCATAAGGAACTATACAATTTATGTTTCTCAGCAAAAGCTCAAGGAACAGGCAGCAAGGCTTGATCTTCACGCCATACAGCTGGTACAGGCTATTGATGAAATAGATAAAACGATAAATTTGTTCTACATGCGTTTGAGAGAATGGTATGGCTTGCACTTTCCGGAGCTTTACAGCGTCATTGAGGACCCTGAAACTTATTTGAACATAGTTCATGTATTTCCAGATCGCAGCGAGATAACAGCAGAAAAGCTGGAAGAAATTAACATACCAAGAAAAAAGGCCGAAATAATAGAATCTCTTGCAAAAGCTTCGAAAGGGGCTTCGTTTGATGAAGAGATGTCAAGGCTCATAGACCAGCTGGCTGAGGTAACCATAAGGTTGTTTAAGCTCAGAAAAGAAGCTGCAAGGCAGCTGGAAAAAATAATGGAGCAGGTTGCACCCAACGTCACATCCCTTGTTGGAGCAACTATAGGAGCCAGATTGCTCAGCAAAGCAAGCTCGCTCGAGCGGCTCGCTAAGCTTCCCGCTAGCACAATACAGGTCCTCGGAGCAGAAAAGGCACTTTTCAGAGCTCTTAAGAGCCACGCAAAGCCCCCCAAGCACGGAATAATATTTCAGTATAAGCTTATACATGATGCTCCAAAGAAGCTTAGGGGAAAACTTGCAAGAGCGCTTGCGGCTAAACTTGCCATAGCCGCAAGGATCGACTATTATAGCGGTAAAAAGAACGATGAACTGGCCAAATCTTTTAATAAAAAAGCTGAAGAGATAAAGAAAAGATTTTTCGAAGAGCAGAAAAAAGGGTCGAAAGTGAGTGCCAAAGGTAGAAAACGCTGATTTTGATAACGTTTACTGGGTAGAGATCTCTGATAGAAAGGCTCTTGCGACTAAAAATCTAGCTCCCGGAATATCAGTCTACGGAGAAAAGCTGATCAAAGAAAAAGGAATAGAGTACAGGCTCTGGGATCCATTCAGAAGTAAGCTAGCCGGCGCTATAATAAAAGGTCTAAAGAACATGCCGATCAAGCCCGGATCTACAGTGCTTTACCTTGGAGCCAGCACGGGCACAACGATCAGCCATGTTTCGGACATCATAGATATAAACGGTCTTGTTTTTGGCGTAGAGGTAAGCGCAAGGGTTGCCAGAGAGCTTATGGATAAAGTCGTAAAATACAGAAAAAACGTAATACCGATAGTTGAAGATGCGAGACGTCCTGACAGGTATGCGCAATTCGTATTTAAAAAAGCAGATGTACTGTATTCGGATATAGCTCAACCTGACGCTACCGAAATAACGCTCAATAACAGTTTAAAGTTCTTAAAAAAAGGAGGTTATCTTGTGCTTATTGTGAAAGCAAGGAGTATAGACCCGGTTCTTCCTACAGGAGAAATAATAAAAAGGGAGGCAAAAAAATTGGAAGATGCTGGTTTTAAAGTCATCGAAATACTTAACTTAAATCCTTACGATAAAGAGCATGGTTTTATATTAGCAACGGCGTAGAATCATAATTTTCTGCAGAAGGGCAAAGAATATATTTTAAAGTTTTGTTAAGCTTAAATATGTTAAAGGACGACGACGCTAAAGATAAGTTAATGGCTGAAATTTTTAAGGCACTGGCTCATGAATACAGAATAAAAATGCTGAGGATAATCATGAGTTCAGAAAAACCACTTCACATAAAGGCGCTTACAGAAATGTTAAATGCAGATTATCCAATGGTTTACAAACATATAAAAATTCTTGAGAAAGCCGGAATAATAGGCATATTCATGGTTGGTCGTTCACGGGTACCGTATGTGAAAAGAAAGGAAGAACTTTCTAAATTATTGGAAGATTTGGTAAACATAATTAAACAATAAAGTATAATTAATTTTATACTACAAGAAAAAATTTATAAATGGATATAAAGAGAAAGCCTTATGCAAAAAAGTCTTTATGTTTCACTTATAGCTATGTTTGCAGCCACTTCTGGGGCTTTGACGGAAATGCACGTGATGTTTCCTTTCCCTCTTTTACCATTTTTGGAGTTTGATATGGCTGAAATTCCGGACATGGTTGCCTTCCTGATCTTGGGACCTGAAGCAGGGATACTGGTTGCTACGATCCATTGCCTTCTGCTTTATACGCTGGGCGCTTTTACCATATTTTCTCCGCTTATGAAATTTTTTGCAGAAGGGAGCATGTTCGCAGGCATATTGTTGGCAAAACGGTTCACCAAAAGGGATTCGGTATTAGCTGTTACATCGATAACATTCAGGGTTGTCATAATGCTTTTCGTAACGTTGATGCTTTACTATGTAATAATGCCAGACATTTATATGCCCACAGCTAAACTAGCCATGGGAATACTCCACATAAGTTATCTACCTCCTCTATACATAGCTTTTCTTCTAGTGGGCTTAACTTCTGTGTTTAACGCGATCGCGGGGGTCATAACGTTCTTTGTCTCATATGCTATAGCAGTGAGACTGGTAAAATCTTTTAAGATTTTCGATAGAAGCTTACTTTAAAGAAACGATATATTTTTTATAAAGCGTTTTATCCTTTTTGGTTGTTTCAACCTTAAAACTTTTTCCCTGTCCTGATATCATAAGTGCTATCTTACATCCAAGGTCTCCGTCACAGTAAGAAGCAACTATATCTGCAGCTAACGTCAAAAACGACTCATCACCTCTAAAAAGCCCTACAGGTCCATTACAAAGTTCCGGGATTATCTTTGTGTACCCTGTAGCTTTTTCCAATTCTTTATTCTCAAAGTAGTTCCTTCCAACTATAACCTTGGTATTTTTAGAAAGTCTAAAATGTCTTCCAGTTTTTAGCAGGTATATATCTTCCATTGTATAACGATCGTCGTTAGAAAACAGATCCTCAAGCTTTCTAGCGTATGGAACATACGTTAAAAGACATCCGCCTGAGGAGCCAGGTATTTCATTTAATCCTAATTCACGGGCAAGTTTTATCTGCATCTTTCTGCTCTTTCCTTTTATTTTAAGAAGCTTACCTGGATCTATCAGACCTTCTTTGATCAGCTCTGTTGGAGGCATTATGCCCCCGCTTAAAGGCCTGAGAACCCTGCCCTCCAGCCCGGATTCTCTTTCTATGATCTTCATCGCTTTTATGTTCTGTGACTTTGGCCTCTGATCAACGACTTCGCCAGTAATTATACCTGCAGCTTCTTCTTTTTCCATGATGTTTTTTGCTATCTTGAAAAAGAAAATCCTACAATCTATACATGGGTTTAAGGCGCGACCATATCCGTATTTTGGGTGTCTTACGATTTCAACATATTCCTTTTCAACCTTTACGTTTATCATTTCTAGCCCCTCTTTTTTTAAAAATCTTTCCAGTAAAGAAAGATCCCTGCAACAAGGTGAATTAAAGGGCGTTTCTATGTGAACAGGGATTAAGTCGTAACCCATGTTTTTTGCTAGTATAACAGATAGTAAGCTATCAAGCCCTCCAGATACCAGTGCAATCAGCTTTTTTCTTTCTTCCATTTTACCTTACTTTAACTAATCAGAATTTCTTCAAAAAATCAAATAAATAAAAAATACTAAACTTTTACAGACCGAATTTATTCTTCTTCTTCCTGAGTTTCAGGCTTAGCTTGCTCGTTAGAAACGATTTCCCCGACAGCGTACCTGTTTCCGACCTTTACTATTTTCACTCTGTATGTTTCCCCTAATTTGCCGCCAGCTATGAATACAATGAAACCATTCACTTTTGCTACGCCGTCGTTTCTCTTACTCATTTCTTCAACTTTTAATGTATATTCAGCGCCCTGTTTAACGGGCTTCGGTCTGTAATTTCCGTGATATCCGTGACGTTCGCTCAAAACTTTTTCGCCGTGCGCTAAACTTATAGCGCGTTCAATATAAACTTATCTAATTAAATTGCACATTACATTTCATACAATTTATTGTTAATTTTGTTTTTGACAGTTGAAATTATAAGCTAAAAGATTTTATTTTACGGTTTGCAGAACACTGTCATGAAAAGGGAAGACTTTTTTAAAGAAACGGTAAAACCCATCGAAATAAAACCAAGAAGCATTTCTGAGCTTCTCGAGGCCATGGCTGAAACCTCTTTCCAAGGAAGAAAGTTGGGTGAAGTGTATAGGGTATGGAAAAACATGGTCAGCGACAATGACGTGACGATACTGATGGGGCTAACGGGGTCCATGTCAACGGCAGGCATGTGGAAAATAATTGGCCAGCTGATAGATGACAATTTCCTTGACGTTCTTGTATCTTCGGGCGCAAACATCTCTGAAGACATATATGCTGGAATGGGATTTCCCTACGGCAAGGGTAGCCCGCTGGTGGACGATGAGCTCCTTTTAAAGTACAAAATCGACAGGTATTATGACGAATGGGCTGACGAGTACAAGTACAGAGAGATGGAGAAACTTTTATCGGACTTTATAGGAAGCCTGAACAAAGATCATGTATACTCAACTGCAGAACTTATGTACCTTTTAGGAAAGCATCTGGATAAGTTAGGGATAGATTCTTTAGCCACAAGATCTTACAGGAAAAGGGTACCGATATTTTCTCCTGCAATAATGGACAGCAGCTATGGAATAGCCGCAGTGCTTTCTGAAAAAGGCAGGATCGTCCTAGATCAGTTCAAAGATTTTGAGCAAATGACAAAAATTGCTCTTAAATCTGACGAAACAGCGGTCATATACATAGGTGGTGGTGTTCCAAAGGATACGATTCAGCTCATGGCTGTAATAAAGGCCCTTTTACTTGAAAAACAGACAGGCAAAGAAATAGTGAAGCCACACAAATACGCTATCCAGATAACCACAGATTCACCACAATGGGGTGGGCTCAGCGGCGCAACTTTTGAGGAAGCAATAAGCTGGGGAAAAATATCAAAGGAAGGAGGGAATGCAGTGTGTTACTGTGACGCAACAATAGCTTTACCGATAGTCATCCATGCATTGTACGAAAGGAAACCAAAACGCGTTAAAAAAAGCTTTGATTTTGTCTTTGAAGAAGTAGAAAAAGGCTAAATTTCAATTTTTAGAATGGCAAAATTTATTTTCTTATAAGATAATTTTTTATCATGAGATACAGCAAAGCTGATAGGTTGATCATTATAGGTTCAGGAATAACCGGTTTGATGACGGCGATAAACGCCAGGCTTTCTGGTCTTGATGTTTATCTGCTGGAAAAAGGAAAAAGGCCTTCAGGCTCTAGTGCCAGAATAGCAGGAGTTTTGCACTCGGGTGCCAGGTTTGCTGGGTGGGACGATGAGCTTGCAAAGGTATGTTTTGAAGAATGGAAATGGTGGATTTCAGTACTTGGAAAAGAAGAAAAGAAGATAGGCGGTTATTTTTTAAAGACAAAGACCGAATCAGATCAGTACCTTGAAAGCTGGTTAAGCTCATTAAAGAACATAGGGATTCCTTTTACAGAAGTTGAAAACCCCTATGTCGGAGGGGATATAAAAAAAGAGAACATAGACAGGTTCTATTTTGTGCCAGAAATACAGATAAGCGCGCGCAAACTTTTAAACAAACTACTAGGGCTCGCTATAAATCTTGGGGTTAATTATCTGCCATCTTCTGTAATAGAAGAAGTTGAGCGCAAAGAAGGCTGCTACAGGATAACCGTCAGGAACAAAGATATGCTGAAACTAGAAGGTTTGCCGGTAATATCATCGGGCATCGATATTCCCAAAGTTGCAAAGAAGTTCGGTATAAACGTTACATCTAAAGTTTATCAGGGCTCACACATTTTACTGAACACAGACTTAACAGACCTGCTTGAGTTTGTTCACAAGCCCGGGACTTATGACCTTTTGATACCTTCCGATTTGGGAACTTTCATAACTCCCACGCTTGTACCCTACAACGGATTAACAATATCTGAAGAAGAGTTTGCAGGTTTAAACCAGGTTCTGAAAAATTTGTTTGAAATAGAACCGGAAGTCATCGGATATATGATTGCTGGAAGGATATCCATATCTTCACCCGATTCAACTTTAAAGGGTGATTATCTTGCTTATACACAGGACGCGATACTGGCATGGTCGAACAACTACGCATGCGGTAAAAGATTGGCCTATGCCATAGCTGACATTCTCGGAATAAAAAAAGCTTTAACGGCTGCATCTTTAATTTCTGATTAGTATGGCTGAAGACGATTTTACAGAGCCAGAAAAATATGACAGCTGGTATGAGAAATATAGGAACATATATCAGAAAGAAATGGCTTTTTTACAGAAGTTTCTGAAAAAAGATAAATTCATAGAAGTAGGAGCGGGCACAGGAAGGTTTGGTGGCGAGCTTGGCGCTTTTGCTCTTATAGAAGTTTCAGAAAAAATGATAAAATATGCATTGAAAAAAGGATACGAGTACGTTAGGGCGGATGGTCAAAACCTACCTTTAAGAAAAGATTCCGTTGACTCGGCGCTTTTTGCCTTTTCTCTACCGTTTATTAAAGATCAGCAAAGGGCCTTAAAAGAAGCTTTTTATGCAGCAAAAAAGAAAATAGTTATAGTTGATTTGGATCCACAGCTTTCTAAAAGTTATGTTGACGGTCTACGGTCACTGTATAAGAGCTACGACCCTTCTTTTATCAAGAACGTTAAAAGGTTTGATAAAAACGCAAAAGCAAGCAGATTAACTTTACAAATAGATTCAGAAAAGGTAACCTTGATAGGTTTTGTAATACATAAACGAGCTAAACAGATGTAATTAAACGCATTTCAACATTTGTTCAAAAACTCAAAGCAAAGCGCTTTATAAACGTACAAAAACATAATTTTATAAGGTGAACATGGTTATAAAGAGCAGAATTGATGGTAGGATTAGTAGGTAAACCAAATGCAGGAAAATCTACATTTTTTAACGCGTTAACCATGCTTAACGCCAAGGTTGCTAACTACCCTTTTACCACTATAGAGCCCAACGTTGGGGTCGCATGGGTTACAACGAAGTGCGTGTGCAGAGAGCTCAACGTTAAAGATAACCCTGTAAACTCGCGCTGCGAAGACGGAATAAGATTCATACCTGTAAAGATAATAGACCTTCCTGGTCTTATACCAGGAGCCTACAGAGGAGAAGGTCTTGGAAATCAATTTCTAGATTCTGTGATGAAAGCTGATGCCCTGATTCACGTGGTGGATGCTTCTGGCTATACTGATGAACAGGGCAGACAGCTTGAAACACCTAAACACGATCCCATGATTGATATCGAATTTATAGAGAATGAACTTGATATGTGGATTGCAAGCATAATATTAAAGGATAAACAGAAAATAAACAAGGCTTCGAAGCTTGACGAAGTAATAGGCATACTTTCAACGAGGCTAAGCGGGCTTAACATAGAGAGGTCTGTAATAAAAGATATTATGCAGAAAGAGGAAGAACTTTTAAATAAGAAATTCTTCAGTTGGGAGGATCATGATTTTATAAGGCTTGCAAAGAAAATAAGACAGATTAGCAAGCCCATACTTATTGCCGCTAACAAGATAGATGTTCCTACAGCAGAAGAAAATGTTAAAAGAATAAAAGAAAGCGGAAGAGCTACAGTACCGACTTCTGCAGAGGCTGAACTTTTGTTAAGGAAAGCAGCCCAGGCAGGGTTTATTGCATACAAGCCTGGAGATTCAAGCTTCACAGTATTAAAAGACATGAACCCAACACAGAAGAGCGCACTCGAAAAAGTGGATCAGATTTTAAAAAAATGGGGTTCAACTGGCGTTCAGCAAGCCCTGAATTATGTATATTTTAACCTGCTAGACATGATAGTGGTTTATCCCGTTGAAGATGAAAACAAATATTCTGACAAGAAGGGCAATGTCCTGCCCGATGCGTACCTTATAAAGAAGGGGTCTACAGCAAAAGATCTAGCATTTGTGATACATACAGAGCTTGGAGAGGGCTTTTTGTACGCCATAAACGCGAAGAACAAGATGAAGCTTGGAGCTGAGTATGTTCTGAAGCATAACGACGTTATAAAGATAGTTAGCACGACAAAGAGAGCATAAACAAGGAAAACAACATCCCGGTTTAAACTATTTTTAAATTAGAAATTTTAGGAATGGGGATTTGGAAATTAAATCAGAAAACAATAAATAAAGCTTTCAAAAAATATTATCCATATGGCTGTAACCCTGAGCGATATTAAAGGCGACGTAGGTTCTATCGCAGGTCACGTTAAACCCCACATAAACCAGATAAAAGCTGCAGAAAGAGTTTTGAAAGGCGCGACAGAAAAGAAGGTGATACATGATTTCTTCGTAAGCCGTGTTGGAGACGACATACATATGGTTATGTTACACGAGAACGGCGAAGACGCTAAAGAAGTTCACGAAACTGCGTGGAACGCCCTGAAGGCCGCTACAGAAGAAGCACAAAGCCTGGGCCTTTATGCAGCGGGACAGGATCTATTAAAGGACGCGTTCAGCGGAAACGTTAAAGGTATGGGTCCAGGAGTCGCCGAAATGGAATTCGAACCAAGAAAAGCTGAGCCTATAGTTCTTTTTATGGCAGATAAGACAAGTCCAAGCGCTTTTAACATTCCTTTATCCAAAATTTATGCTGATCCTTTTACAACAAGCGGGCTCGTAATAGATCCGAGACTCCACGATGGTTTTATAATTCAGGTACTTGATCAGAAGATTGGAGACGTGCTTGAGTTTTCTCTTCCTGAAGAGCTGCACGATTATTTGGCCATAATAGGCGATCTTGTAAGGTTTTCTATCAAAAAGGTCTTTTCTAAAGATAAAAAATTGGGAATAGCAGCTTCCGTATCTACGGAAAAATTAAGCAAAATTGCTGGAAAGTACGTTGGGAAAGACGATCCTGTTGCGATGGCTAGGGCGCAGTCCGGTTTTCCAGCAGTAGGAGAGCTGCTACAACCGTTCATGACCCCTTATCTTGTGCCTGGCTGGATGAGAGGATCACACGTTGGGCCTCTTTATCCATGTTCAGTAGATGAAGCAAACCCCACCTACTTTGATGGTCCTCCAAGAATAGTTGCTTTAGGATTTATGATTAAGGGTAACCGGCTTGTAGGTGAAGAAAGCGACCCTCAGCCAGGTTCTCATAAGCCTGTAGACTACTTCAGGGGAGAAGAATTTGGTTATGCAAGAAACATTGCCATGAACATAGCAACTTACATGAGGCAGCACGGGCCATTTATGTTTGAAAGGCTGCCAGAAGAAGAAATGGAATACACTACTCTAAACGAAGTCTTAAAGAGAATATTTGAGAAAAGAAACATCAAAAACAAAAATCGATGAACGTGTTTTTATAAAATTTTTGGTGCATCAAAATCCTTTTTAACTCTGTATCATTAAATTCTTTAATAATTTTTTTGCATCGTCTTCAACCTCATCTATCTTCGGGGCTTTAAGCAAACATGCTCGATCGATCCTTTTTAAAGTAGCTACATGGGCTAAAGGCAAAGCAAACTCAACGCCATGTTTTAACAACCCGTACGCAAAACCCGCGTTAAAAATATCCCCCATCCCTATGCCGTCGTAGATTTCAGAAGACCTATCAACATTTAGCTTTATATAAATGTCTTTTCCTGAGAGAATTATTTTTGTTCCCGAAAAGTAAAGAACGTTTTTTGCGCCCATCTTGTGGAGCATTCTTATACCTTCGGTTCCTCCTGAACCGGAGATAACTTTCAATTCTGAATCGTTAACTTTAATATAATCTACGTTTTTAAGCTGTTCAATAAAGCTGAGATTTCTATAAAGATTTACAGGCCCTAACTTTCTTTGCCTTATAAAACCCTGAGGATCAACAAAAATGGTTCCACCAGAGCTTTTTGCCAGCTCAATGATTTCGGGTTTTATTTCGTTGTCAACCCCATTAAAAATAAAAAGATTGCCCTCGGGGTTTTCTTCAAGCGCGCAACCAAGCTTCTTTATAGATATATTTTTCTTTTTTATGCCAAAAATTTCAAACATGTCATAGTTTTTGCATTTTTTACCCTTTACGGAAGCCCCGTGCAGAACAAGATAATTTAAAAAATCTGTATGCGGTTTTCCATAGTTTCCAAATACTCTGATTTTTAAGTCCTTAATATCCCTTAACACCAGAGAACCATAAGAGGGAGGCCCACCTATGCATCTGTATGTTCTTTTTTTAACATGTATCACGTCAACAGTGAAATTACCTACGAGTGAAACGCTCTCCATTACGTAGATAAATTAATTACCTCGTTTTTTTATGTTTATCGCATGATGGTTGCAGAACCGGGAGACATAATCGAAATTTTGGCAGTTAAAGGTATTCCTGACGTAAAACCCGGTGACGACGTTGCAAAGCTAATTTTTGACGCCTGTCAGAAAAACAACATAAAAATTGACGAAGGGGATATATTTGTTATAGCGTCAAAAATAGTGGCTAAAGCTGAAGGCAGGCTTGTAAAGCTTTCTGACATCACTCCCAGCATTTTTTCCATTAGAGCGTCTAAGATCGTTAAAAAGGATCCCCGAGAAATAGAGGCAATACTGAACGCTTCAAGAAGGATAATAAGAATGAGGAGGGGTATATTCTTGGCCGAAACCGAGTTTGGAGTTGTTGCCGCAAATTCAGGCATAGACAAAAGCAACGTTGGAAAAGAAGATTATGTCCTTTTGCTGCCAAAGGATCCTGATAGGTCTGCCAGAAAGATAAGAAAGAATCTTGAAAAGCTTTTTAATAAAAGGCTGGCGGTTATAATAAGCGACACCTATGGAAGGACGTGGAGAGAGGGACAGGTTGACATGGCAATAGGCGCCAGCGGCATTAATGTGTTCAGGGATTACAGAGGAGATAAGGACATGTATAACAGGGCTTTAAAGGTTACAAACATAGCTCAGGCCGATGAAATTGCTTCAGCCGCAGAGCTAGTCATGGGTAAGAAAAAAGGAGTGCCTGTGGCAATCGTAAAGCATTACGTTTATGACGCCAAGGATGTTCCTGCCAGGAAGCTAAACAGAAAAGATGCTAAGGATTTGTACCGTTAGTAAGAGCCTTTTTCTTCTGGTTCCTGTACATTTCTATTAGCTCTGTCACTGTTGTGGCGTCCTCTGGACTCTTATCGTCCCTTATTTTGCCGGTAAACCTCGGAAACCTTAATGCAAGCCCAGCACCTTCTTTGATCAGCCCAAAAGCAGCAGTATGAATGGGGCTCAAAGTTATTTCCTGTGCCTGAACTTCTATAACTATCCTTGGTTCAAACCATACATCAGCATCCATTTTAGAAACAACCCTGGCATGTATGTGAGGAATCTTATACGGTTCTAGAAGTTTGGGGAAGTTCTTTAGATCTTCATCTGTAAATCCAGCGCCTATTTTTGTAACTGTATAAAAGCTATCGCTATCCTTGTCGTACACAGCGGCCAAGAGCGTACCGTAGGTCCCAGCCCTTCTTCCCCTACCGTAGAAAGCGCCAACAACAACCAGGTCCAAAGTATCAGCCAGCTCACCCTGATAGTCCCTTTTGAGTTTTATCCATGAAAAGCCCCTTGCTCCAGCTCTGTAGATCGAAGCCGGATCTTTAAGAACAAGACCTTCACAGCCATCAGTTATTGCCTGATCCATAAAGTTTTCAATCTCTTTAGGGTCTGTGCTTTCTATATGTGTTGCAAACTGTACCCTTTCATCTTTCTTTACTGTATTCCATAAAATTTTTCTCCTTTCAGTTAATGGCAGATCTACAAGCTGAGAGCCGTCAGCGTACATTATGTCAAACAAAAAGAGCGTAACCGGGTACATTTTCATAGCCTCTTCAATACCATATTTTCTCCTTCTATGCATGAGCTCCTGAAAAGGATAAAACTCACCGGTATCTGGATCAACAGCAACAGCTTCACCTTCAACGATCGCTTCATTGGCCTTTATGTTCTTTAATGCCAGCTCGATGATGTCCGGGTAATGCATGGTGATGTTCTCCAGCCTTCTGGAATAAAGTACTACAGTGTTACCGCTTTTATGCACCTGAACCCTTTCTCCGTCATACTTGTATTCAGCTATGCAGCCATTTTTCATGTACTCAAGAGCTTCTTCGACAGTTGGTACCCTTTCTGCAAGCATCGGCCTTATAGGTCTGCCAACTTTTATCCCGATATTTTTAACCTCGTCTATACCTTTAAGCGCAAGAGTTGAGGCAACCAGTCCAAGATCTCCAGAAAGGTTGTAAGCCTTCTCCAGTATTTCCCTCCAGTCCTTTGATCCTGCATAGGCAAGGGCTAAAGCGTCAAGCACAGTGTAATCAGCAACCCCCAGCCTTAGCGTTCCAAGGACAATTTTAACAAGGTATTTAGCTTCATCAGGTTCAGCGTCGTTAAGGAGGCTCATGAAATAAGCGAGCTTCATATCCTGAGAACCTTTTCCCGAAGTTTTAGCTATCTTCTCAAGAATGCCATAAACCCTGTTTATGGTCAGCTGCTGGGCAAAAAACGTCATCTGTTTTTTGTTTTGCACGACGTTTTTAGCTACATCTCCAAGATCGCCCAATTTTTTGTATTCGTCTTCGATCTTTTCTTCACTCAAGCCTGAATATTTGCTCAGTGCCCTTATGATTGTTTTTTCAGCAACGCCGAGCTCGACACCAATATAATCCGGGTAGATCTTTCCCTGAGTAAGGTAAATAACTTTGTCAATTTCACTGGGTTTTACAGAGTTAAAAAGATGAGCTAGTATTGAGGTTAATTCAGTCCTTTTTGTCGTATCTTCCATCTGTATAAAATGGTCTACAACGACCTTAAACGGTGTTTCTTGCATATTTATTAATATTTAAGTTCAAAGCTATAAATTTATGCTATCCTTAGCTTCAGAAGTGCTTAGAATTTAGTATAAAATTGAGAAAAACATTCTGGTTCACCATAAAATAAGAATTTATGACTAAAAGCTTTTAAAATCATTGTTCAAAGTATCAATGTAGCCGGGGTCCCCTAACCTGGTATGGGGCAGGCCTGCTAAGTCTGTGCGCGAAAGCGCGTGCGGGTTCAAATCCCGCCCCCGGCGGATTTATCTAAAGTTAGTTTTCCCTCGGCTTTTAAAGGGGTTCCTCATCATAATAACGTGAAGGACAACATCTACAACACTGAAAGGGCTTTACAACTCTTCCTTAATTCGCTTGCTAAACTTGAAAAGAAAGAAGACGCTAAACTCATCCGCGAATTCGTGAAAGTTTTAGAAGCACGAGGCTTGAGCAAAAAGCAGGGTCTTAAAATACGTTTCACATCTTAAGCTCGTATCAAAACACTTAAAAGTTCCTTTCATGAGAGCGACGCGAAAGGACATAGAAGAATTCATGGCTTGGTTTAACTCGCAAAATTATTCCACACAAAAAATTCTATGGGTCACCGTCGTTCTGAAAAGGTTCTATCAATGGCTTAAGGCAAAACCTGAAGAACACGAAGAATGGAGGGAAAGATCACATATACCCTCCCGAAGTTTCATGGTTAAAAGAAACGATCAAGTTGAACGAAATGAAAACTAAAACAACGCTCACGGAAGAAGAAGTGAAAGCTGTGATCCAAAACTCGGAAGACCCGATGGTTGGGGCTTTTATTTCGCTCGAGGACGAAATAGGCGCAAGACCCCCCGAAATCTTCAACTTAAGAATAGGAGACATTGTGAAGGACGGGAACGATGTGATTGTGAACATAAAGCATGGGAAAACAGGTTACCGCTCTATTCCCATTATCAAGTCCGTTTCGCTCCTCTTTCAGTGGCTCGAAATACATCCTTTTAAAAATGACGCGAACGCTCATTTGCGGATCAACAAAAGTAATCACAATCGCTTTAAACAATGGAGCTATACGGCTTGCAATGAAACAATACAAGCGTTTGCAGAAAAGGCAGGCATTAAGAAGGGCGTGAGCATCTACACTTTTCTACACACGAGCACGACAAGGGACGCGAAGTTAGGCTTCACAGAAGCGCAACTTTGCTTGAAATATGGCTGGAAGATCGGATCACGCGTTCCTTCTGTTTATCTGCACCTTTCAGCAAAAGACCTTCGCGAAGTCGTGAGAAACATTTGCGGGGGAAAGCTGTTAGAACTTCCAAAACCGCAAACGATCGAATGTCATAGGTGCCACGCTCTCAACCATCCCTCGCAACATTATTGCTCGAATTGCGGGGCTTCGTTGAATCCGCAAGAGATAGCTCAGAAGTCGGTATAGATTGAAGACTTAAAGTATAGAATCGACAAGCTCACGGAGATTATTTCAAAGCTTCTAAGTGAGAAAGGGTCTTCTTGATTTCCTCAAGCTCTTTCAATATTTCTCTCAAAACTTCTTCATCAACTTCTATTTTCTTTCCCATGATCTTTGATGCAAGACCCCTTTAAAAACCAAAGTCGCGCATGTGAACAAGTTTGCATCCATCGAGATTTTGGTTTTTAAATACTTTTGCATAAGAGGTTGAGAAGGATACGACTAAGAACTCTTATCACAATGCTAGGACTTGTCTTACTTACTCTTTTCGTTCTTTTCTCATTGCGCTGGTGAATCCTGCGCTTCTCGTTTCGCTTGAACACAAAGCTCGAACTACGCGTATCACTTCACGGGAGGGCTTATCGGAACTCCTACTCAAATCACGCTTGTAGAGTTTCAAACCCTTATAGGTATTCTACAAACATCGAAAGAATTGAACAGAAAAATCAGAACCATTTCAAGTTTCAAACCCTTATAGGTATTCTACAAACCCTTAGTTCGTATTATTACTACAAAGAAAGGTCAGAAATGTTTCAAACCCTTATAGGTATTCTACAAACAGGAGAACTAGGGAAGACAGTAACTCAAGAAAACTTGTTTCAAACCCTTATAGGTATTCTACAAACCACAATTTTGTCTTACATGCTAAAAAACGCAGACGTGTTTCAAACCCTTATAGGTATTCTACAAACTTCTAGACCCTTCAAGCCCTTCTGCAACTATGCTCAGTTTCAAACCCTTATAGGTATTCTACAAACAAGGTTCGAATTGCTTAAAAACAAACTCTTTAAAATGTTTCAAACCCTTATAGGTATTCTACAAACATTCAAGATAGACTTCGTTGCCGATACTAGAAAGCCAAGTTTCAAACCCTTATAGGTATTCTACAAACAGGCTTAAAATACGTGAGACCGTGAGGCGTTAGTTCGGTTTCAAACCCTTATAGGTATTCTACAAACAAGCTTGTGTGCCGTCATTTCGATTCCTTTTTGCGAGTTTCAAACCCTTATAGGTATTCTACAAACAACATTTCGGATGATTCGTATGTTCATGTATACGTAGGGTTTCAAACCCTTATAGGTATTCTACAAACTATTCAAAACAATTCCACCAACTTGCCCATTTCCAGGTTTCAAACCCTTATAGGTATTCTACAAACAGCATTGTTTTTGGCTCTATTTAAGCTTTTAAGCTCATTTTAGCCCTCTTTTTTGTACCTTTGCCGGTCGACCTCTTACAGCAAGGTGTCACGCATGGGTCGACCGGGTTCGTTTCATGCAAAAATGTGCCTAAAAATTTGTCAGTTGCCTAATCAAAAAACAGGGGGTCGACCGGCTAATTGGGCACAATTTTATTGCCCCCAGATGTTCTTTTTCCTAAGCTTGTACATAGTTACAGAATTTGCTTCCGATGATCTTTTCCAGCTCGTCCATTAGCTTTATTAAATTCAATTCTTAAATTTTCTTAAAAACTGAATTTTGAACCGCAACATAGCCACCTTTAGTTATGAAAATTGTCAATCTTGCGACCATCACGCGTCTTTTTGCAAGAACAAACGCTTGTTCAAATTTTTGGCGATGATCACGATATTTGATAAACGTTCAAGCACGCGACAAAACGTGAAAGCCCCCTTTGTTTTCGAATTCAAAGAATACATCATCATGGAACTTTTCTTACAAATTTAACACGGCAGGACAAGCAACCGTTGACGTCGAAGTCAAAGACGCGATTTATAGCTCGTATTCAGCGCAAGCGAACACGCATACTATTTGGGTCTTGCTTCCTCCTAACGGTTGAACTTGTTTTTTGCACTTTTTTGCGTCGGACTACACTCTTTGATTCAAAAAAAATGCTGAGAGAGAAAGGGGTGTTCACGCCTTTCCGGGCGGGGAAGTATTTAAAGCCTTTGCACATGTGCAAAGATACGGAACAGGTGAGCTATAAAGTGTCCTGCATGTTTGACGTAAGAGTTTCGCGCGCTTGAATGTCGATGGCTTCTTTCACGAATTCGGAGGGACTGTAACCTTTACTCTTAGCTATTTTTTCCACTCTTCGTATTGCTCTGCTTTCACATAAACATCAATTTGCTTCATGCTCTTTAATATAAAACCCCTTTAAAAATCACGAAAGGGTAGGTGTAATAGTACACGTGTCGTGTGCGGGTATTATACGGGTAGAAATGGGTTGCAAAGCTCAAAAAGACCCTCAAAGGCGTTTTGATCTTGGACCTCCTAGACCGATCCTGGACCTAAGGAGAAACGTGTTAGGAAAAAAAGTTTGGGGGGCGGGGGATAGTTCACGAGATAATAGTAAGTCCATTATAATGGATATCTGGTAAAACCTTAGAAGAGTCGCTGATGAACCTGGGAATATGCTGACAAAGCTTCTGAAATAGTTAATTCAACTTTGGTAAACATTATAAACAAAAAGTTAAAAACATTATCAAATATATAAAAATAGGGTTATAAAAATTGGAATTTTATATTTTTAACTTCATTTTTAAAAATAAAAGTTTATATTCTACTTTTTAGAAAGCATATTTTACTCATGACTGAACAGAAGGAAGAAGAAATAGATAGACCTTCTATAATAGTTTATTACAAGGACAGAGGACAAGTAGAGCTCAAAAAAGAATTTCCAGAAGAAGGATACTTATGGAATAAAGACTTTCATCCAACGCCCATTAAGCTCAGAACATGGGGAGCATGGACGTACCTTGCCATCTGGTTCGGTATGGTCGTCATAGTGCCTACATGGACTCTAAGCGCTGTAGGTCTTGCATTTGGCTTAAACTGGTGGCAATCAATACTTTTGATGTTCATAGGGAACGCAATAACTCTTGTACCAATGATAATACAGTCTCATGGTGGAGCAAGGTATGGGTTATCAGAACCCCAGCTGACGAGGTCCAGATGGGGGATATACGGTGCCCAGATACCTTCCTGGATCAGAGCAGTCATATCGATGGGCTGGTGGGGCATAGAATCCTACATAATAACTGAAGCAGCTGTTGCAATGTACCTGCTTGCAAGACATATACCGATAGTTCTAACCGGAAGCGCGTATAGCCTTTCTGTATCGTTCCCGCAGATATTCTGGCCGACCTTTATTATTGTGGTAGCAACGCAGTTGATTCTTTTCTATATTTCGCCTCCGTACGAAGGACAGCCAGCATTGAAATGGCTTGCAAGAGCTGCAGCCCCTATAGTTCTTGCGGGATTTGTGCTCCTATTTGCTTATACAATGACCGTCGCCAGATGGAATTTCGCTCCTATAATGGCAATACCAGTAAGGGTAACAGGTTTTGCTTTCTGGCTTGCAGTAATAGGTTTTATGAACGCGAACGTAGCTTACTGGGCTACTATGGCTCTTAGCATGCCTGATTTTACAAGGTTCGCAAAATCGCAGTTTTCTCAAACCATGGGGCAATTACCCATGCCTCTTATGATGGCCGCTGTTGGGGCTATGGGCATACTTTCTGCAGGCGCTACCATGGTTTTAGGGTTAAACGCTGGAAAAGGTATTATAGATCCTGTAATACTGTCAGCTGTAATGCTTCCCAGACCTCTTGCTTACTTTACGCTCTTCGTTTTTATGCTGGCAACTTATGTGGTTAACGTTTTTGCTAACTCTGTAGCTCCTGGATATGATATAGCTAACACATATTCAAAATACCTAACCTGGTTCAGGGGAATCGTAATAGGTATAGTGATAAGCATGCTGCTTGGTGCTTGGAGCTTCTATTCATCTGGAGCATATTCTTATGTATATGGCTGGCTCCTTACTTACGGAGCTCTGCTGGGAGGAGTTGAGGGCGTTATCGTCTTTGACTACGCAATAATAAGGAGGTACAAGTTTGAAGTTTCAGATGTCTTCATGAGCCGTGGAAGGTTCAGGTACTGGAAGGGCATAAATCCTGCTGCGCTGATAGCTTTCATAGTTGCTATAGTTATAACATATCTTGCCGACTGGGGATGGGTTGTTAACCCTGTGACTCAGATAATGTTTGCTAACTCTTGGATTTCAGCTTTTCTTTTAAGCGGAATAATATACATCATACTCATGAAATACTGGGTAATACCAAAGTACCAGCCATGGCTTAGGGGCGGCCTTCTCAAAGGATACACGAACGACGATCTTGAAAAAATATTTGGGTCTTAATTTAAACTCAAATCTTATTTTTTTAAAAATTATTTTTTATGTCAAGAATGATAAACTGTACAGACTAGATTTTAGCCCTTATAGGTGTTAAGGGGGCGAAATTCCCCTTTCGCGTGGAAGCGATAAATAGCCTCCTCATAAAGATGTTTTTTAACCCTTCTGCATATAATCTTCACAATCATAAACTACCCTGAAAGCCACGCAGACCTCTGTCGGGAAATCCGCAATGTCCTAAAGAAGGCAAGCGCTCCGACCGAATGAATTCAGCAATAAGGGGCTTTGCCTGTGTAACGCAGGCGAGACGTCAGATGGTTGAGCCTCCACAAGTAGCATTATGAAGCATAAAGTATTCTTCATTTAAAAGCAAGCACGGCGATTAACCTGGAAGCCCATATCTTGAGGTCAGGATAGTTAGCAACGGCAGACGCACCTAGTTAAGAGTTCCTTTCCTTGTTTTGATAGATTTTTAAAT
>JAWDMM010000015.1:0-21063 GCA_046536595.1 Nitrososphaeria archaeon
CGGGGAGGAGTTCAGGTTGAATTTAGTTAAAAAATAATGCTTATAAAAAACTCCAGCTAGTCATATTAAGCTGAAGCCTGATAGCAACAATACATAATTTAGCTTATATTATAGGAATCATGAACTATAAACAAGGAGTTCAAAAGACTATTCAGCAAACAAAAATTTATTAACTTCTGCTTTGAATATATAAATGAAATGTCAGTTCTTGGAGGTTTAGATACGCTGCTTGGTTATCTTTTCTGGATAATCTTATTAATAGTTATGATCCAACCCTGGCTTTCCCTGAGGTCGTTACAGGGCGCAAGGCTGAGGTTGATAGCTGAGATCGAAAAAAAGTACAGGTACAGGGTTATAACAATGATACACAGGCAAGAAAAGATGGGCTTTCTGGGCTTTCCCGTTTACAGGTATATAGATATCGAAGACTCTGAGGCCATTATAAGAGCGATAAGGTCCACGCCTCAAAACGTACCCATAATGCTTATTCTTCATACTCCTGGTGGTCTGGTGCTTGCGGCTTCACAGATAGCTAGGGCTCTAAAACAGCATAAAGGAGAAAAAGTTGTGGTTGTTCCTCACTATGCCATGAGCGGCGGTACCCTCATTTCAATAGCTGCAGACAGAATAATAATGGATGATAACGCGGTCCTCGGCCCCCTCGACCCTCAGCTTGGTGGTCCTCAGGGAGCTTACTATCCGGCACCGTCAATCATAAAGGCTGTGGAGATAAAGGGCAAGGACAAAGTTAGCGATGAAACTCTGATCATGGCCGATGAAGCCGAAAAAGCTTTAAAGCAGGTTAAGGACCTTGTATACGATCTTATAAAAGATAAGCTCGGTCAGGACAGGGCGCTTCAGGTCGCTGATAAGCTTGTAAGCGGTTACTATACGCACGACTATCCAATAACGGTTGAACAGCTAAAAGAAATGGGCTTTAACGTGTCAACAGATGTACCCCCTGAAGTTTATGCTCTTATGGAGCTCTATCCTCAAGCTAGAGCCTACAGGCCAGGAATAGAATACCTTCCTTATCCGGCAGTTCCGAGCTCAACTCAGGGAGAAAAAGAAAAAAAGTAATGTCTTAAATTATATTTGATCCTGTTTTTTTAAGAAGTTCAGAATACCAATCTGGAACTTTGAATTCTTTAACAACTCTTTCATATGAGTATGGTTTTATATCAAGTATCGGCGTTTCGTTAAAGAGGTCAAGCCCTTTTACCGTGATGACATTTTTATCTATTTTAATTATCTCTGCTATGCTCAGCCCTATGGGGTTTGGTCTGGCCGGCGAATCGATAGCAAAAACTCCAACTTCTGGAAGCTCTTCTATCTTTAATCCGTACTTGGTTAACCTCCTCGGCTTAACCTTGAGCACGCCAATCTCAAAATTCCTCAGTTTGTTTAAATATGAAATAACCAAAAGATGAGAATAACCCTCAAGACCCTGTAAACCTTCTGTGTACTCCTCTTTTATTATTATCTTTGAGATGACATTTTCGCTCGCTTTTCTTATATCTTCATCCCCCATCTCAGTTTTTACATATCCTATTGGCTCAAAGCATATGTCCATGTGTAAAATCTTTTACAAACAGCCATAAATTTAAATTTATACACTTTTTAATGTATTAACTAGAGAAGGTCTATAATGTTCAGGTCTTCATTGCCGCTTATAGTTGAGCTCTCGAAGAATGATCCTGAGCTTGCATCAGCTTCGCAGGAGGGAGGTGCTGACGCTGTTCTTGTTCAGATTCTATCTCAGAAACAAAATTATATAATGGGATCACTTGATGATGAATCAGAAAACATAAAAAGCGTGCTAGAAAAAGTAACCGTAAAAAAAGGAATTCTCCTCGGTGATGTAAGAGGCGTAAACAGGGAAGAATGGGTTCAGATAAAAAGCTTAAACTTTGATTTTATAGTGGTCTACCCTTCTACTGCGCCAATATTTTTGCTGGAATCAGGAGTTCCGATATTTATAAATATACAGCCCGGTTTACCTATGGAATATTACAGAGCGCTAAGCCACTTACCGTCGGTAGAAGGTTTCATCTACGGACCCTCAACACAGAACAGGCTTGAACCTTCGTTCAATTTTGTCGACCTCGCAGTGCTCGAGCTTCTTTCATCAAGTTTGTCAAAGCCAGTTTATTTCAGATCACTTAATGAACTCAGAAATGATGAAGTAATGCTTTTGATAAAGAGGGGAGCTTCAGGAATAATCATCGATCCCTATTCAATAGGGATCATGGATCCCAATGATATAAAAGAAGCCGTCAGTGGTTATAAGAAAATAATAGATCAAAGCGGATATAAATTCTGGATGTAAACCTTTTTTTATAGCCAATTTTTCCCAGTTGATAAAGTTAACGGCAAACCTTACAATTTTCAAGTAATAAAATATATATTGTTACTTTTTTACTATTGACGCTTTCTCTTCTTAATCCTTATTTTGGAATTGTGCGGAAGTCCCTTTTAACATAACAGGGGTTGGAGGCGAAAGTCCCTTGTGAGCTGTAAATAGCCCCCTTATAGAAAGTTTTTATCTGAATCGCTAAAGGAGATTTCTGTGCCTCCAAACCTAAAGAAGAACGCCAAGATCAGGGAGAAGAGGAAGCAAACACTGCTCAGGAGGAAGTTTCAGGTAGAACGTTTGAGCTAAAACTGGATAGGAAGATCTCCAGGAAAAGGCTTGAACTTTTGCTCAGGCTTTTCCTTGAGGCAAAGCTGTTCACGAACTACTTCATAGCAAATAGGATAGCCAACTTGGAGCCTCACAGGGATTATAAGGTTGATTCCGTTCCAGTTAAGGTTGGCGATGATTTCCAGGAGCGGGAGATCTGTGCGCTATCATCACATATGGGGCAGGCTCTGATAAAACAAACAACAAACCTCGCCCTTCAGGGCGTGGAGGAGGTCAGTTCCGAAATTCAGCAGAAGAAAAAATATTATAAACTACGTACCCTTGTCAATCTATCTTCTTTACGGTAGATTTGTACTTTAGAAACGGTCAGTTGCTTAAAAAATAGTCTTAAGCTTAATATTTAAGAAAAGAATTAAACGTTTATATAAACGGCTTAAAAAATATAGCATATGCCGATAAGGAAAGCAGCTGAATCGGATATCCAGATTCTGACTAATATGTTCACCAAAATGTACCAGCTAAACTCTGAATTTGATCCTATGCTTCAAGTTGTTGATGACCTGAGAGCCAAAGTGGAAAAGATGGTTAAAGAAGCACTTACTGATAAAAATTCCTTTATTTATGTTTATGAAGAAGAAGGTGAAATATGGGGAGCAGTAAAGATAAAGCTTGTAGACAGGGTGTTTTATGTGCCTCAGATTGTTGCTCAGATAGAGGAATTTTACGTTCATCCTTCTAAGAGGAGGTCTACAATAGGCAGGCAGCTTATTGAGTACGCCGAAAGCGATCTAAAAAAGATAGGAATAAAGACTCTCATGGCAAGGTTTCCCTCAAAGAACGTTATAGCAACGTCATTCTACACCAAAAACGGATTCAGAGAAGTTCACAACGAATACGGTAAGCTCATCTAAAAATTTCCCATAAGTTTAATTCTTCGTTTTTATTTTCGATCTATCATGGACGCACTAGATGCTGTTATGACCAAAATAGAAGTGAGAGAATTTTCTCCAGAAGAAGTTCCTTATGATGTACAGAAAAAGGTTCTTGAAGCTGGCAGGATGGCAGCGAGCGCATATAACAGACAGCCCTGGTTTTTTATACTGATAAACGATAAAGATCTTTTAAAAAAGGTTGCGGCTTTAGCAACCACAGGTCCTTATATTTCAAAAGCCGCCTTTGCAGTTGCAGTTTTTGTTGACCCAAACAATCCATTTCACATAATAGATGGGACAAGGGCCGTTCAGAACATGATGATAGCTGCCTGGTCACTCGGGCTTGGCTCGGTCTGGGTTGCGGGTCTGGAAAGGGAAAAAATAACTGAACTTCTCAAAGTTCCAAGAAATCTTTACCTTTTAACTGTAATACCTTTTGGAAAACCCGCAAAGAATTTTAAGGGAAAGAAAACAAGGAAATCGTTAAAAGAAATTGCATACCTGAACTATTACGGCAACGAGCTCAAATAGAAGGTCTAAAATTTTTTAGCTATTTATTAGCTTTATAATGTTACAGAAGGATCAAAACAATTTTACAAAAAACTATATTTTTTAACTTTTTAAAAAAGTGTCGGAATGATTGAATATGTTATAAAAAGGGACGGTAGGAAAGTTAAGTTTGACAGAAATAAAATAGTTGAGGCTATATGGAAAGCCGAAAAGGCTGTAGGCATATTTGATAAAAAGATAGCAGAAGAAGTTGCTGACGCGGTTATTCAGGAACTCGAAACGAAGGGTGGTATACCGCACGTTGAAGAAATCCAGGATATCGTGGAAAAGAAGCTGATCGAAAAGAACCAGCCGAAGATTGCAAAGGCTTACATACTTTACAGAGAAAAGAGAGCTGAAATAAGGGAAGAAAAAAAGAAGATACTCGGAAAAAACGCAATAGACGAAGTAGACAAAGCATTCGACCTGAACGCTCTCAGGGTTCTTGCCAGTAGGTACCTCAAGAAGGATGAAAACGGCAAGATAATAGAGTCCCCAAAACAGCTGTTCACCAGAGTTGCTGTTCATGTTGGGCTGCCAGAGATACTTTTTGATCCTCGTGTTTACTCAAAGGATCCAGTTCAGCCAAAAGAAGCTGAACCTCTTGACGAAAGCGTTTCCATAAAAATAGGTAAGTACGAACTTAATGTATTCCATAAAAGAGGGCTAAAAGAGCTATACGATAAGCTTAACGCAGAGGGTCACATTAAAGTAAAGTGGAGCGATCTCATAAAGATGCTCAATGACGACGAGTTCAAAAACGTCGAAGACACCATAGATAAGTTCTACAGTCTCATGGTTTCCAAGAAATTCATACCCAACACCCCCGCTCTTATAAACTTTGGTTCTCATTACGGTATGGGTTCAGCGTGCTTTGTGCTAGGTATTGAGGATTCTCTTGAAAGCATAATGGATACGTTAAAACAGGCAGCCCTTATCTTTCAGGCAGGAGGAGGGGTTGGTTACAATTTCAGCAAACTTAGGCCTGAAGGGGACGTTGTAAGGTCGACTGGCGGCGTCGCCAGCGGGCCAATAAGCTTCATGAAACTTTTTGATTTTATGACTGAAATAATAAAGCAGGGTGGCGTCAGGCGCGGGGCTAACATGGGCATACTTAACATAAACCACCCTGATATACTCAAGTTCATAACGGCAAAGAAAGGCAATCAGCAGCTAAGGAACTTCAACATTTCTGTTCTGATATTCCCCGAGTTCTGGGACGCTTTTAACCAGGGTAAGAAATACCCTCTGGTGAACCCAAGAAATAACAAAATAGTAGGTGAGGTAGATCCGCTTCAGGTACTGGATCTTATAGCATATCAAGCATGGGAAAGCGCAGAGCCAGGCGTAATATATTTCGATAATGTTAATCGGTACAACCCGCTTCTTGACGTTCTTGGCCCTATAACGTCGACCAATCCATGTGGAGAAGTGCTACTTTATGAAAACGAGTCCTGTAACCTTGGTAGCCTTAACGTATGGGCTTTTGTTAAGGAAAAAGAAGACGGTGAAGTTGAGTACGACTGGGAAGGCCTTAAAGAGACAGTTATGCTTGCAACAAGGTTCCTTGATAACGTGATTGATATAAACAAATATCCTCTGAAAAGCATAGAAGAAATGACAAAAAAGACAAGGAAAGTTGGGCTTGGCGTGATGGGAGTGGCTGACCTATTGTTTGAGATGAAACTACCTTACGACAGTGACGAAGGAAGGGCTTTTATGGAGAGGCTGATGGAGTTCATAAACTATTATTCCAAGGTTCAGTCTGTTCAGCTTGCTAAGGAAAGAGGTCCATTCCCGCTGTTTGAAAAGAGCAGCTATGCGAGAGGGGAGATGCCTTTTTCAGGTTTTTACAACAGGTCATCATGGCACCTTGACTGGCAATCGATTGCGGAGGATATAAAGAAAAACGGTATAAGGAACGCCTACACTACAGTTATAGCTCCGACCGGCAGCATATCCATGATTGCGGGGACAAGTAGCGGCATAGAACCCGTTTTTGCTCTAGTGTTTGAAAAAGATGTAACCGTGGGCACTTTTGAGTACATAGATCCTGTGTTTGAAAAAGTGATGAGGAAACTCGGGATACTGGATTCTGAGCTTTTAAGTGATGTCATATCAAGGGGCGGAAAGCTGACAGGAATAAACTATATACCGCAAGACGTTAAAAGAGTGTTCGTAACAGCACTTGAAATAATGCCAGAAGATCATATAAAGGCTCTTGCGTCTTTCCAGAAATGGGTTGACAGTTCCATTTCAAAAACCATCAACATGCCTTCAAACATAACCCCTGAAGAAGTCAGACAACTAATACTTATGGCTCACGACATGGGCGTCAAGGATCTTACAGTCTACAGGGACAAATCTCTCCAGGTTCAGGTTTTAAAAGCGCCAGAAGAAAAGGAAAAAGGTAAAGAAGAAAAAGAAACGCCAAGAGTACAGGTAACCGCTTTTGCAGGTAGCAGCATAGCAGCTGAACAGGAAACCTGTCCAGTATGCGGTTCAAAGCTGGTTTTTAAAGAAGGATGTGCTACCTGTCCTGTCTGTGGCTGGAGTGCATGCGCTTCGTCTTGAGCCTATATCACAACCGCAAATACAAAAAGAGCGCTTATTGCCACTAGATAATATCCAAAAAATTTTAAAGACAGACCCATAGCCTGTTTTAATTTCTTCAATCCCTCTTCTCCTATCACACTTATTTCGTTGTTCCAAATTAAGAGGCTGGCTTCGACTTTATCAAGATTTAACTCAGGTTTCTTCTTTATCATCTTTATTACTTTTTGGATATCTGTCAGCTCACCAAATGCCCAGTACCCTTTTCTGTTGGCAAAAGTTTTTATTACATGCGTATCACTTGTTACAACAAGATAACCGGTGCTTTCGTATATAGCTTCGCGCGCGCTGGGAAGAGCGTTGTTTGAATCAACATAAAGGATCTTAAGTCTGGAGTAGCCATCAGAAAACTCTACCCTGTAAACCCCGCATTTACCGACTTCTTCCATGTTGCTGGAATCCAATTTTTCTACAGCGAAGTAAAGTTCCTTTAAATCCGGTAATGGGGCTTTAATTTTCAGAGGCTCATAAAAATCAACGTTACCAACATAGCTCGAGAGGTTGCTGTGAGAATCCACAAGAATAAGATCCTTTTCTCTTTTTTTATTTTCATCGTAAAGTATCTGCATAAAACCCATCGGAAAGTCGTCCATTGTAATCTTTGGCATCATTATCACTAAATCACAAACATCGGTTGATATGCCGTGATATGCAAAATATCTACCTTCTTCTTTGAAGACCTTGTAAGCTTTTATAGCTTTTTCTTCTGCACCGGTATCCAGCTGAGCAAGGTATTCCATCATGGATCTTTTAGATGGCAAGTTCATGTCGTGGTTTGAAGCAGAATGAAGCACTATAACATCATCGAAGCCTTTTTTCTTAAAATGCTCAGCAATAACTTCTGTTATGTTGTAGCTTCCAACTCCTTTAAAGGGCCCTGGATGTACGGGAGGTATTATTATACAGCTGTTTGAACCGTCTTGTTTAAGTTTTATACAGTATGTTTTTGTTTTAATTTTTATCGAATTCGATTCAAGGAGTTTCTCGAAGCCTTCGGTATATTCCACCATCCATGCGTCAAGAACTCCTTGCGTTATTTTTGAAAGCTTTACTCCTAGCTTGTTTAATGTCATTCTGTCAACGCTGTAATAAAAAGCAGCTGTTATTACGAGCGCCGCAATCCAGAAGTAAATCTCAATATAGTTAAAGCTTTTTTCTATAGCACTGTATATCGGGAGTAACAGAAAAAAATAATAAAAAAGCAGGCTTACTAGAGGTTCAATGCGTCCTTCAAGAAATTCTCCTCTCATGATAACATAGGAAAAACTGAAAACAGCTGACAGGGCGCTAATATAAGCGTATAAAGGCTTTGACAAAAGCACCAAAATAACTGTAGCTAAAAAAGTTAGTGTGAGGAAAAAAGAATGTGTTGCAGAAACCCTTCTTATGGTTGAAAAAGACACCCTTTTTCCTGTAAGGTAACGCAGTACTAGAAGATAAAAAATAACGCCAACAAAACCAAAAGGTATGAGGTAAAGATTTCCTTTATAGGCGAAAGTAATAATTGTCTGAATTATTATAAACAGTACAATGTGAAATCCAGGAAGAACAAACCTGTTAGAAGGTAAGCTGAACAGTATTTTAAATAATGTAGAAACATTCTGGTTTGTTTTTTGCAACTCTTTACACTGGCTTAAGTATAAGGAGAACTATAGAAATAACTATAAAGCTTATCGTTAAAGCCAAAATCGCTACAGGCGTTACCTTTATTCCCGGTTGGTCTGTATTGTAGAATGACATAAGTCCAGCGCTAGACATCGGCATAACAGTTTTTTTCTTTTTAGAGCTCATTGAAAAAATTACCTGCCAGCACCTATATATTTTTTTCTATGATGTTAAGGCTATCTCTTATTTGTGCCGGCTTTTTAAAATTTCCTTAATTGTTCAACTTTATGGGGTTAAGGGGCTGTGGGACAGAATTCCTGCATGACTATCCGTTAAGGTTGAATAGGTTGTGCCACAGGCCTGTGCAAAATAAAGCGCTGTCAATTCTGTCTTCTCTCCTCTGCGCTATTTCCCATCCAAAGAGCCTTTTGTCAGCAGAAAATCCAGCTTCAGAATTCTCCCTTTTGTAGTACTCTTTAAGGTATTGATATGTGTCTGTGACAAACTCCCTCATAGTGTCCTTCCACTTCTGTGATCCGTTTAGAGTTGCATCCTTCTTCGGTATAACGTATACCGCTGTGTCCTTGTCAAACAGTGAAACATAGCTTGATTCGCTGTAATACTTGTCAAGCCTAACGCTCTTCAGCTTCACATCAACAGTTTTAATGAAGTTAATTGCATTATCAAATGCTTCCTTCTCTGATTTCATGCTTGAACCAAATGCTATGTACATCTTAGTCCTAAGGTCCATAAGCCTAAAAGAATAAGCAAATGTTTTTCTCTTTTTTGCTGATTGCTTGCCCTTATCATCATTTCTGTTCCCCTTGGCTTTGTCCTTAAGTTCCTGCGCATATGATTCATAGTTCTTCTTAACAGTCAACAAATATCCTGTGCCGTCGCCTGTGGCATCTGATTCCTTTATCCCTTTTTTCTTTAACAGCAGAACGTGCAGGTTGTGTAAAGCCATCATGACTAGCTCATCTGAATAAAGCCTCTCAACTGTCTTGTATGAGATGTCTATGCCAGAGATCATTGAAAATATTTCAAGCATGTACGCAAACTCCCTGTTTGACTTGCCAACAAGCTGTTTTATGAGGAGTAGCTTTACCTTCTGTTAAAGGGTGAGGACAGATGGCCTTCCAGGGCCTGAATCATAATATGTATTGCTGAAACAGCTTCATGTATCAAAGGGTCAAGTGACTTTATTGCATCCCTTATCCTCTCAGCATCCATCTGCTCATAAGTCCTCAAGTCTCTCTTCTTCTCAGGCCTGCTTTTCAGCTCATCTTTTATGTTATCTTCAATCTGCTTAAGAACTGAGATTATGTCTTCAAGTTTGCATGACTTATATAGATGAATTCATAAAATATACATAACATCATGGATTAAATACTAACCTATGATAATGCAGACTATTAATATAAATTCTTACAACAATTTTGTCCCACAGCCGCCCTTACAGAAATGTTTTTATATAAAGAAATTTTATATTATTGATGCCCAAATGGGCTTTGCCTGTGGAACGCAGGCGAGACGCCCAGGGATGAAAACACCTCTGCGATAGTGGAATACTTGAAAAGTATTCCACACGTAAGCGTTTCGATGAACTGGGAAGCCCTGTCCGTAAGGTCAGGGTAGTTCACTCAATAAATAATGGATACCACAAGAAAAACATTTCTATATTTGGTTATTCATTCCCTGCTTTTCGGAACCGATCCTCAATGCCCTTACCTGCCAGCAGGTTATAATCTTCTTCAGTCAATCTCCATCCCATAGCGCCTGCATCTTCTTTTATATGTTCAGGCTTTTCAGCTTTAGGTATTGCTATAACGGGTTCCCTGTATATCAACCAGTTAATCGCAACCTGGACGGCTGTCTTCCCGTACTTTTTTCCTATTTCTCTCAGGTATTTATCACTGGCTAAAGCACCCTTTTCTACAGGCGTATAAGCTATAAGGGCTATCTTTTCTCTCTCGCAGTAAGGCAAAAGTTCCTTTTCTGGTTCCCTGTACCATAAGCTGTACCTGACTTCATCAGCAACTATATCGCTTCTGGGCATCTCTTCCCTTGCTTTTTTTAGCAGCTGAAGGTCAAAGTTGCTGACCCCGGCATACCTGATCTTACCTTTGTCTATCAGTTCCTGCATCGCAGATAAAGTCTCCCTTAAAGGCACTCTTTCGCTTGGCCAGTGTATCAAATATAGATCAATGTAGCTTAAAGATAGCCTCTTAAGCGATCTTTCGGCAGCTTGAAGCACCTGTTCTCTTTCCAGATGTGTGTACCAGACTTTGCTTATTATGAAAACATTATCTCTTCCAAAATTTTTTATTGCCTCCCCCACCAGTTCTTCAGCGTGTCCCTGCGCATAAAATTCAGCAGTATCGATCAGCCACATTCCGTTTTCCACAGCGTACCTTATGGCTTCAACCCATTCTCTATCTTTTGAATGGTCGGGCATTGTTTTTCCTCCTATTCCCCACGTTCCCAATCCTACCGCAGGAACCATGTGATCGCCTATTTTTTTGAGGTCCTTAAAACTCATAAATTATATATTCAAGTTCAGAGTCTTAAACTTTTTTTTAAGACAAATATCCTGCAGGCTCACATTTTTTGTCTCTTAACTCCGAATTTTACTTTAAAATTAAAGCATCATTTACAGAAAGGTTTTTATTTTGAGGAATTTATCTCTCATGCGATTGATGCAATATTCAAAACCTTTTCAAATAGAAATGGGAAAAAAGCCTATGGAGGAGCTTCTGAAACTGATCGGAAGTCCTGTATTGGTTAAACTGAAAAATGGGATGAGCTATAAAGGGAACCTTATAAAGATAGACAACTATATGAATATATACCTCCAGAATGCGGAAGAGTACGATGATAACGGAAAACAGATAGCATCTTATGGCGATGTAATAATAAGGGGTAATAACATACTTTATGTAGTAAACCCAACATTTGTCTGATCGTTTATGTTCAAGTTCAGAGCGTTTAATATATCTCTGAAGAACCCCAAAAGCGTTAACATATCGCGATCGTCGTCAAGTTTGTTAAGGGCTATCTCCCTGTACAGCTTAACTACCCTGTAAGCCCTCTCTTCTTCAAGATCTACAGCTTTAGCTATACTTCCAATGTAGTTTATCAGCGCATCGACCTCTTCGCGGGGCACGTTTACCTTTTTGATCTTGGTTTTTCTGTTCATGATTGACCAGATATAGAGCAGTATTGCGAGGCTGTGTGAAATGTTCAGCGCTGGATATTCTTCGCTTGTAGGTATCTTAATAAGATCGTCACATTTCATTATTTCTTCGTTGGTCAATCCTGTAGTATCCCTGCCAAGTATCAGAAGAACTTTTCTGTGTTTTAAAGCATTTTTAAATGATTCCTCCGGATACCTGGCCCTTCTTATTACTGTCCTCCAGTCCTTGCTTGCTCTTGCCGAAGTAGCTATTCTGTAATCATATTTTTTAAGGGCCTCGTCAAACTCCATCATTTTTGCGTTTTTCAGTATATCACCGGCATGTGAAGCAAACCTGTAAGCTATTTCCGGTATCTTTTTTCTACCAGTAATAATTAGATCTTTAATTCCGAAGTTGGCCATAGTCCTTGCAACGTAACCTATATTTATTCCGTATTCGGGTTCAACCAGCATAACGGTCAGCTGGCTTTTCACTGCACCTGGTCACCTCCTTTAACTTGTTCTTTTAACCATTTTTCGTAAGCATAAACGCACTCTTCCTGTAACCTGTCAGAAACAGAACCTTTTCTGAGTTCTCTTAACTTTCTGAGCGCATTTTCTGCGTTAATTCCGTATTTATATATGAGATAGCAAGAAAGGACCATTCCAGTCCTCCCGAGCCCAGCGCTGCAATGAACCAGAGTTTTTCTTTTATTTTTTTGATAATTCTCAACAGCCAGAACGGCTCTGTGAAGAATTTCAGGTTTTTGGGGTAGCCCGTTTTTCATAGGAATATGAATATTTTCCAGACCCTGATAATCAAGGTTTTTCTCCGTCAAGTTAACCACCGCTTCTATCCCTTTTTTCTTTATCCATCTTACGGCCCTTTTTCCGTAAGGAATACCTGAAGCATAAACGTAACCATCAAAGTGCGAAAAGTTTGAAGGCTTTCCAGCAACAGCACTTAATACCATTCTAAAAAGGTCAGAAGCTTTCAACTGAGCTCTTTTGAAAAAGCTTAAATCATTTGACTGGCAAACGCTTATTTCTTTCAACCTTTATCATTGCGTAATAAACGCTTTAAACGATTGCTGTTTTTTCAAAACAATTAAGCTCAGAATAAAGCGCATTTTCAGGAAAGCGCATTTTTAAAAATCGGTTTTTAGTAGAAAAAATCGATAAATAAAAACAGTTGATACATGTCTTTTAAAATTTATATAAAAAATTTTAAAAAGCCCGGATTTGATTATAATGTTAGGTGAATTTTGATGTTTGCACCATCAGCGGGATATGATAGGGCATTAACTATATTTTCACCTGACGGTAGGCTGTATCAGGTGGAATATGCGATAGAAACAGTTAGAAGAGGTACTATTGCGGTTGGTATAAAGGTAAACGATGGCGTTGTTCTTGCTGTGGAAGAAAGGGTGAAAAAGCTCCAGAATCCAAGGTTAAGCCAGAAGATATTTCAGGTTGACGATCACATAATGATAGCTGCAGCAGGCTATGTCCCAGATGCAAGAGTTCTGGTTGACAACGCTAGGACTCTGGCTCAGAACAACAGGCTTATTTACGATGAAGCTATTGAGGTTGAAACTGTTGCAAGAACGCTGGGTGATCTAGCCCAGCAGTATACTCAGTATGCCGGCGTTAGACCATTTGGTGTATCATTGATTATAGCTGGCATTGACAAGGAAGCTCCTTCATTATATACTACTGACCCCAGCGGCACATACCTTGAGTACGATGCTGTAGCAATCGGCGGCGGTAGCGATGCAGCAAACGAATACCTTGAACAGAACTATAAAGAGGATGATAAGCTTGACGATGCAATAGACCTGGCTCTAAAATGCATTTTAAGGGTTAATGAAGGTAAAGTAGATCCCAGTAACCTTAAAGTTGCTTACATAAGCAAAGAAGAAAGAAAGATGAAAATGCTTCCGGCATCAGATATTGCAGAGAGAGTAACAAAACTTTCAAAAGAGTTTCAGAGTAAGTAAAAATGTCATCTAAAACAGCAATAATCAAATACGTTAAAGGTTCAGAAAAATTTGAAATTGTAGTTTATGCTGATGCTGCCTTTGATTACAGACAGAACAAGCTTAAAGATATCGACAAGGTTCTTGTTATAGATGAAGTGTTTACAGATTCTTCTAAAGGGCAGAGAGCTCCAAGAGACAGATTAAAAAAGGCTTTTGGAACAGAAGATATAAGAGAAATAGAAAAAGAAATACTCACGAAAGGTGAGCTCCCTTTAACCACAGAGCAAAGAAGAAGGCTGATTGAGGATAAAAGGAAACAGATAATGACAATAATATCAAAAAGCTATGTTGATCCAAAGACAAACCTGCCTCACCCTGTAATGAGGATAGAAAAGGCAATGGACATGGCTGGCATTTCGATCGATCCTTTAAAGCCAGCTGAAGAACAGGCCAAACTCGTTGTGGAAAAGATAAGACCTTACATTGCATTAAAGACAGGCAGCATAACTTTGAGCTTTAAGATACCTGCAAAATACGCATATCAGGTTATAAAGGTTCTCAAAGAATACGGAGAGATAAAACAGGAAAACTGGGAAAGTGATGGAAGCTTGAGCGGTTTGATAACGATACCACTTGCTACTCAGGCAGCATTTCTTGACAGAATAGCTTCTTTAACTCATGGTGAAGGGTTGGTAAAGTTAATTGAGTAAGCTCGTAGTTCCCGGTGAAATTGTAGCAAAAGGAAATTTTAGGTCATGGGCAAACGTGCTGAAAAAAGGCGAAGAATACTTATCGCTTTTTGTTGGAAGGGCTGAAATAGGTGGAGGGCGTGTTCGCGTTATCAGGCTATCAGGTCCTTACATACCAAAGGTTGGGGATTTTGTGATAGGCGTAGTCACTGACGTTCAGCCGCTTGCGGCCACGCTCGATATAAATTCATACGTTAACGGCTATATAATGGCAAACGCTTTCTTTAAGAGAAGAATAGATCCATCAAAGTTTGACCTTTCAAAGAAAGTTAACGTGGGCGATCTTGTAGCTGCAAAGGTTCAGAGAATAGAAAGAGGTAAGGATGTAGTGCTCCAGCCAGACCAGAGATGGAAGGTTGACGGAGACGCCATTTTTTACATTTCTCCGGCAAAAGCGCATTACCTTTATACGAGCCGCAGCAGAATACCGAGCAAGATAAAGGAGCTTACTGGTGCAGAACTCAGGCTCGGTGCCAACGGCATAGTAGTCGTAAAGGGAGATTTAAAGAAGATAGAAACAGTTAAAAGAGCCCTAGACGTGATAGAATCGAAGTATAATTTAAATGGTTTATATAATGAAATAATAAAGGTGTTGAATAAAGATGGAAAATCAACTGATAATTAACGGTAAAAGAACTGATGGGAGAGGTCCTACTGACCTTCGTCCTCTGAAGATAGACGTGGGTATAATAAAGAATGCAGCAGGTTCATCTTATATTGAACACGGGAAAAACAAGATAATAGTTGCAATATATGGTCCAAAGGATTCGCACAGGTATGCAATGAACATAGAAAAAGCAACGCTGAGATGCAGGTATCACATGTCTCCGTTTTCAACTGAAGAAAGGAAAAACCCTCAGCCTTCAAGAAGAGAAATAGAAATATCAAAAGTAATCAGGGACGCTCTTGAACCTTCGCTAATACTCGAAAATTTTCCAAAAACAATGATAGATATATTTGTTGAAGTTCTTCAGAGCGATGGCGGAAGCAGGAGCGCGAGCATAACTGCGGCTTCTGTTGCTCTCGCTGATGCAGGAATACCTATGAAAGATCTCGTAGAGGCTGTCGCCGTTGGTAAGGTTAACGGGACGCTCGTGGTTGATCTTAACGATATAGAAGATAAAGAAGGAGAGTCGGACATGCCTGTTGCTTTTATGCTCAACGAAAACAAAATAACGTTGCTGCAGATGGATGGAAAGATGACTGTTGAAGAGTTTAAAGCTGGGTTGATGATGGCCATGGAAGCCGCTAAAAAAATAAAGGAAATTCAGAAAGAAGCCCTTGCGAAAAAGTATTCCCAGGGTGAAAACAAAAAATGATGCCAAGCAAGAAACTTCTTGTAAGTGCTGTAAGAAAAGAACAGATACTTAAATTGCTTGCTCAGGGAAAGAGAGTTGATAACAGGGGACTTCTTGACTACAGACCGTTATCAATAGCCCCAAACGTCATAGAGAAGGCAGAGGGTTCAGCGTTAGTAAAGCTTGGAGAAACACACGTGATAGCGGGCGTTAAGATAGGCGTTGGCACACCTTTTCCCGATACTCCCAACGAAGGGATCCTGATAGTAAATGCAGAAATACTTCCGACAGCTAGCGAATACCAGGAGCCCGGTCCTCCGGATGAAGATTCGATAGAGCTTGCGAGGGTCGTAGACAGAGGTATAAGAGAAAGCAAGATGATCGACTTCACAAAGCTTGTCATAGAACCTGGTAAACACGTCTACATAGTTTACGTGGACATAAGCGTTATAGGAATGGATGGAAACCTTTTCGACGCTTCATCTTATGCAGCAGTTGTCGCCTTGCTTACAACAAAGTATTATCCTATGGTCAACGAGAACGGCACGCTGGTCAAGGGTTCAGAAAAGGTTCCTCTGCCAGTTCAGGATCTTGGGGTTTCAACCACGTTTGCCAAGGTTGACAGCTATATAATTGTGGATCCTACCTGGGAAGAAGAAAGCATGATGGAAGCAAGGCTTACAATAGTATACGACAAGAGCGGTAACATCTGCGCTGTCCAGAAAGGGGGTAACGGCGCTCTTCTGGTGGACGACGTCCTTAACATAATAGATTTAGCAAAGTCTAAATCTGAGGAGATGAGGAAGGTATTGGAGGGAGTGATATCAAATGCCTAACCTTGGTGTAAAATACGGTTTAACTTTAAGGAGAAGATATCTTTCAGTATGGAACAGGTTAAAGAAGAAAAGGGCATGTCCAAAATGCGGTTCTATGCATTTCAGGAGATCAGTGATAGGAGTCTGGGAATGCGAAAGATGCGGTTATAAGGTAGCAGGAGACGCCTACGATCTTGTCCAGGAGTAGAAGGATAAGCATTAAAATATCGTTAAAAGGGGACAAAAGAACTTTAGAATCTTTAAAAAAAGCACTTGACGGTTCGAAAGTTGTAGATAACATTCTCTTCATTGTTTTTGAAAGTGATGATATAGGAGATGCCCGCGCTTTTATCAATTCGACCCTTAGAGTTATAAATGCGTCTGTTAATAGCTTAATGTAAAATGAGCGAAAATGTTCCCGCATGGTTGCAGGAAGAACTTGCAAGATATGATCAGCTTCAGCAAACGCTTCAGGCTTTGCTAGCGCAGAAACAGCAGGTTGATCTAGAAATAGCTGAACTCGATAGAGCATTAGAAGAACTTCAAAAACAACCGGATGACGTAGAGGTATATAAAGTGGCAGGCAGCATCATGATAAAGAGCAACAAACAGGACCTTTTAAAAGAGCTTCAGGAAAAGAAAGAGCTTGCAAACACGAGGAGAACCGTGCTGAGCAAGCAGGAGGAAAAGGTCAGGCAATCTCTTCAGGAAGTACAGAACAAACTGACGCAAGCTTTAAGAGGGGGTTCAACCGGACAACAAGTTGCTACTTGATGGGCCGGTAGCTCAGCATGGTTAGAGCGTTCGGCTGATAACCGAAAGGTCGCCGGTTCAAATCCGGCCCGGCCCATCTGGGCAAAAGGATTTTTTCTGTTTTATTTAAAAAGTATTTATATACAGGGGTTTTAAATATATAATGAATTGCCTAAAACTATAGCGTCAATAAGTATTGAAAATGTGGTAACTTCGGCTTCAGTAAATCAGTCTATAGACCTTATTACAATAACAAGGCTGTTCCCTGACGTAGAATATCATCCGGAACAGTTTCCGGGTCTTGTATTCAGGTTAAAATCTCCAAAAACAGCAACCCTAATATTTAGCTCGGGAAAAATGGTCTGTACAGGTGCTAAAAGCGAAGCTCAGGCAAGGAAAGCTGTTGAAACAGTCGTTCAAAAGCTCAGGAAAGCAGGCATTGACATCAAGAACGAACCCATTATTGAAATACAGAACATAGTGGCGTCAGCTTCTCTGGGCGGAAAGATAAACCTTGAAAAGGCCGCCGAGGTTCTTGAACATACGATGTATGAGCCAGAGCAGTTCCCCGGTTTGATATACAGGATGGATGATCCCAAGACAGTGATACTTCTTTTTGCCAGTGGTAAGCTCGTCTGTACAGGTGCAAAAAAAGAGGAAGAAGTCTACAGGGCAGTTGAAAAGCTTCATGAAATTCTTGAAGAAAAAGGACTTATGACGTACTGAGATTTTAATAATAAGTTAATATAGTTCTTTGTTTTCTTTTTCTGCTTGGTGAACATTTTGGTATCTTTTTCTTCCCTCATGGGTAGTGGCGAAAAAGAGCTCCTCCAGGGAATTTATAACTATTATTCAAAATTAAGAGAAACGGTGCTGCTTTTTAAAGATTTTATGGTGCGTGTAAGTTCCGTCGACGACTTGCAAGCTTATTATGATAAAATAAACAAAACTGAAACAGAAGCTGACGAAATTCATGAAAAGCTGGCTGAAGCTATAGCTTCGGGGAGCTTTTTTTCTTACATAAGGGACGATTTTCTTGATCTTCTTGAGAGAATGGACTTTATGGCTGATTACGCAAAAGATGTAGCGAAGATGTTCAATGAGTACAACGTGTCAAGGCAGGCCCTTAATTTTCTGTTTAAAGAAACGCTTTTTAACGATTTTGTACAGGCGATCGTAGATACGGTAGATTCATTTGGCACTGTATTGTCAATGTTGAAAAAATCACCCCCTCGTGAAATTTTGATCAAAATAAAAGAAGTTGAAGCCATGGAGGAAAAGGCTGACTTTGTGAAGGATAAAACTCTCATAGAACTTCACAACAATGGAAAAAACCTTGACGTCCTCGACATCATAACTTTAAGAGAAGCTATAAACCTTATGGACAACATAGCTGATTCAGCTGAAGACAGCTCAGATATAATTATAAGGCTTATAGCAAAGGGATATAAATGAACCTCATAGGCTTGCTGGATATAGTGCTTCTTATCGTGCTTATCTACCTTTTTGGCCTGAACAACGGAGCTGTTTTTGAGGGCGGACTGGCTGGAAGCGCAGGTTTTAACTACAGCGTGGCTGCCATAACAGTGGGCCTTGGAATACTTCTGGGAACAATTTTGCAGGGAGAATATACTGCAAGCTATGCAAAAACTTTAGGACCAATGTATGCAACCTATGGTTTGCTTCTTCTTGTTGTCCAGGTATTTCTTTTTTATGCCTTTACTTTGGTCAATCTGCCTTTAAGCATAACTCAATCTCTGGTAGGCGGCTGGCTCGCCATACTCATTGTTGAGGGCGTAAAACACATATCAGAAAATGTAAGCTGGCTATTTTTATGGTGGATAATTTCTCCTTTTATAGCTCTAGTTTTTTCAGCTGTGCTTTATAAAGCATTAAGACGCCTTCTTTTCAAGGTAACCATTTCAACACTTAGCATCGTTATCAGAATTTCGGCACTGGTTACAGTTTTTTACACCTCTTTTGTTCTTGGAGCCAATAACGTTGGTTTCATCGCTGGCGCTTATTCTTTGACCTATGTAGAGATAGCTCTACTCGCGGTTTTTGCTTCCTTAGGGGCTTTCAGGGCTGCAGGAATGTCAAAAGCTGTTGGTGAAGATCTAATAGTAGTTGGCCCTATAGGCATAATAAGCGCTGTACTGGGTGGCGCAACAATACTCCTTGTTCTTACATATCTCAAGTTGCCAGCTTCTCTTACGACTGTGACCATGGGTGGCCTCATAGGCGTTGGTTTTTCTTCAAGGCCCAGGATATTTAAAGCAGATTATCTGAGGTGGGTTATCTTGAGCTGGGTCATGGCTTTTCTTCTAGGTTTTGCAATAGTTTATTTATTGCTTATCATCTTAAAGCCTTTCATCTTTTTTGCTTTAGTGTAGCCAAATACTCAGAAACTGTAACCCAGAATTTATCGCCCTTTCTGTGAACGTTCTTTACTACAGCGCCTTTCTCAAGCTTTTTCATTTCACTGCTGTCATAGAGGGAAAATCCGATACAGATAACCTGTTTTCCGAATGTGACTTTAACTATTCCATCTTTCTTTACTTTTTCATCTATTTTTGTTACTCCAGGTCTCATTACTGATGCGCCGTTAATTATGTGTTTTATAGCTCCTTCATCTACTGATATTTCTGGCAAAAGATCTACCCTTTTGTCTGCTATAAATGGCAGAAGTCTGTTTTCACTAAGTATAAATATACCGTTACCTATCAAAATTTTTGAGTCCTTATCGATCACGATAATTTTTTCTGGTTCAAAATCAAACCCAATTTCTTTTGCTGCCTTGCTCAGCTCTTTTGCATCTTTTTTGCTTAGGTACTGTACATTCAAGCTTTAGAAAGTTAGCTTATCAACAAATAAATCTTTTTCTTAAAACATTTTATGTAAAAAGCAGAATTATAAACGCGGCTCTACGAATGCTGTGTTGAATAATTCTTTTTTATCTTAACTAATAGGTTTTAATTGTTCATGCCATTAGCATTGCGTTCTTAGCATAACTGACCATTATATCGTATGCCCAAACTTTTTGCATAGCTTCCGCTAGCAAACCAATTACGCTTCTTGCCCTAAGGTCTTCTCCGAACTTCCTCTTTATAGATGAGAATATCCCTTCGATAGCCCACCTAAGGCCATACTTAACTTTCTTTGCCCATTTCTTGTACCCAAGCTTCATGTACTCCCTAACTTCCTGCCTTCTTCTCCTTCCTTTATAACGATAAGTTGTTAGCGTTCTTCCTTATCTTCACTGCAGATTCTGCTTCGCCAATTGCATTGAATATTTCATTAGTGTCGTATGCGCCATCTCCGTAGAACTTCTTCAACTTAATCCCGTTTTCTTTTAACAGCTTTATGTGCTTCGCAGCTACCTTTGGCTCGGATACTTCGCCGATCTTTACATCAACAGCAATCAGCTTCTTAGTCCTTACGTCCGCAGTTATTATTACCTTAACGTACTTTCTCCTTAAATTTCCGTAAACATAAGTCCTGTACTCGCCAGCATTGCCAGACTTAAACCCAGTTCCGTCTGAGCCAGCTTCAACTTCGTAAGTTGGTAGCTTTATTTCAGGCTTCATATCGTGTACTCTGTGCCATATGGTTGTGTAATCATCATGGTAAGGTATCAAGCATAACCTTTCCAATGACCTTGCTATACCCTCAATGCTGTAATCAACCCACTGATGCCATACAGCCTGGATTTTAATGAAAGATTCAGGAAATTCATATGGCCTACCTTTCTTGTCCTCATTCATCTTATCCAATTCTTCATACCAGTTGTCAAACATATCTATCGGCAGCAAAAACTCACCCCTCACTACAAGCTCTTCATTGTAACTCTTCCAGTTCCTTTTGTCGATAAACTTATTACCCCATCTTTTGTTATTATTATTGCGGCTGTCTTTTGCACACATAAACAAGGAATTGACAGCCGCCCTA
>JAWDMM010000016.1:0-20688 GCA_046536595.1 Nitrososphaeria archaeon
ATCATCCTGTAAGAAGTCTCTATGGCCCACCTCTTTCTGTATATCCTTCTTATAGCTTTAGGCTTAAGGTCTGTGTTCGTTGCGAAAACTAAAAGCTCGTTTTTGCATTTAACAGCTACAATCCTAACTGTTGCCTGTTCATTTTCCTTTTTCCTCGCGTTCGTTATTTACAGGCGTAACAGCAACTGTTAACTTTTCATCTCCCAGAACAACAGCTGCCGTTGCGAACTGATAAGCCCAGTTAGTGCCGTTTTTATGATTAGTCCCTTTTACTCCTTCAGCTTTAGCTATAGAACATTATGTCGTGCCAGTCCATGGCAACGATTACAGGCTTTCTGAAGGCCCCCATTTACCTCATCTTCTTCTTCATTGTACTTTAGAACTCGCTCTGGGTCCTGCTCTTTTAGGTTGTTCCTTACAGTCTGTCTGCACAGTTTCAAAAAAGCATTATCAATAGATTTTTCCAAAGCTTCATTAATGTACAATGCGCTTTTATTAGATCGCAGGATTGTTTATGGTTTCCATAAACGGCAAAACGCCATCCTGCACTAAAAAGTTTTGATCTAATGTAAAAGGCGAGGCTTTCAGTTGTAAAAATAATGTTGACAGTTTCATTTGTACGTCAATAAAAATAAATACTCTTTGGGTCAATTTAGGTTATGGGATCTAAGAATGAAGCTTTTAACGGCAGGGTTCTGATAATCGATGAGGAATACAATCAGCACCTTACAGAAACCAAGATAATAAAGGAAAACTTTCCCGAATTTGAAGTCTATGAACTTGAATACAGCAGGGAGAAGGTGCTTGAGTTAGCAGAAAATGTGGTAGGCATACTCGTTCAGATATATTTTCAGATGGATATGGAACTGCTTTCAAATCTTCCAAAATTAAAGGCAATATCTGTCTACGGTGGCGGGTTCAACAACGTTGACGTTCAGTACGCAACTCAGAAAGGAATAAAGGTCTCAAGGGTTCCCGATTACTCTAACCATGAGGTAGCTGAACATGTTATCTGGAGCATACTTTACTTTGCAAAAAAGCCGTTCTACCTTTCTCAAAGGGGAAGGCAAGGTTTCTGGGGAGCCAGAGCCGTTTCTGATGAGCCAATTGATACCTGGGACCCTGAAAGGATGGAGAACCTGCCGAGAAGGGTTCATGGCTCCATTTTGCTTATAATAGGCTACGGAAAAATAGGGAGAACAATAGCCTCAAAGGCAAACGGGCTTGGTATGAATGTGCTGTTTTATGATCCTTATGTAAAAGAAGGAGATGCGTCAGCGGTTAAAGTCGAGCTCGAAGAAGGATTGAGGAGAGCCGATTATGTTGTGGTCTCTGCACCCTTAACCCAGACGTCAAAGAACCTCATTAATTACAATACTCTGAAGTTGATGAAGAAAACGGCGTACCTTGTAAACATCGGAAGGGGTGGAGTTGTCAACGAAGCAGACCTCATTAAGGCTTTAAAAGAGAAAATCATCAGAGGAGCGTCGCTTGACGTTTTTGAAAACGAGCCCCTTCCGAAGGACAGCCCGTTTTACACCATGCCGAATGTCGTTGTAACACCACACGCGGTTTACATATCGGATAAATCCATCAGAGATCTTAAGGTAATAGCTGCAACAAACCTCGTGAAGCTCATCAAAGGCGAAAGCGTTCCGGGATGCGTTAACTGCCAATAAACCGGGAAGCTCTGACCTCGTGCTAAAGGTGGTTCATACAAATTTCAGTTTGAAAACCAAAACGATTATTAGATCAGACGATAAAAATACCGCTAACAACATGATTTTAGATGGCAGGCCCATAGCACAGAGAATAGAATCGAGAATCGCCAGAGAAGCTTTTGAGTTTCAGAAAGATTATAAATTGAAGGCATCGCTCCACATAGTTGTTATCGGCAACGACGAGGTAGCCAACCTTTTTGCCGATATAACGCTGAATAAGCTAAAGAATCTAAACATGGACGGCCAAATACACAAATTCCCAGAGGACGCGTCAGATAAGCAAGTTATCGACTTGATAAAGAAACTCTCTTCAAAGAAAGAAGTTCACGGTATTATTGTAAACCTTCCTGTGCCAAAGAACTTGGATTTGCGCGCGATTTTATCCAGCATAGATGTTGAAAAGGACGTTGATGGTCAGAACCCTTATAATCTCGGAATGCTTATCTTGGGAACTGAAGATCACGCCCCAGTTACTCCAAAGTCGGTAATCAAAATTTTGGAAGAATATAACGTACAGCTGACTGGAAAGAGGGTTTGCATAATAAACAGGACGCCGGTTGTCGGAAAGCCCCTGGCCATGCTTATGCTGAACAGGGACGCTACAGTGAACATATGCCATACAAAGACAACCGATATAGCATCGCTGAGTAGATCTTCTGACATCGTTGTGGTTGCGGTCGGCAAGCCCTTGTTTTTAAAGGATCACATGGTTTCTGAAAATTCTATAGTCATAGATGTAGGAATAAACAAATACCAGGGTAAGCTCGTAGGTGATGCAGACTTTGAAAATTTGGTCAAAAAAGTTTCGATGATAACGCCTGTTCCCGGAGGTGTAGGCAGCCTGAAAACAATAATGATAATAGAACAGGCTTTAAAGAACGCTCAAAAGCTGATGCAGCGCTAAAATTTAACGTTTATTTGTTCTTTTTTACAATCTTTCCGTTGATTATAAGCGAACTTATCTTGTTCTCCCCAAACCAGTAGGTAAGCCAGTCAGGTTTTTCTACCTTCCATATTATCAGGTTAGCTTTCGCACCTTTTCTTATTAGACCGTGGTCGTTAAGCCCGAGGCTATAAGCAGAGTTTGCTGTTGAAGCAAGTAAAGCTTCAAGAGGGGTCAAGCCGTAAAGGTATGTTGAAAGTTCCATCGCGGTTTGCATGTTCAAGCACCATGAGTTAGGGCTGAAGTCTGTGCCTATTGCAACTATCCCGTTTTCCTGCCTGAGAACGTTAACCTTTGGCTTACTGTTTGACATCAGAGAAAGTGCAGTGCATGGAAGTAATACTGCCGCTGCGCTGCTGTGAGCTATCTTTTTCATGGTGTCAGAAGGAGTTTTAAGCAAATGGTCGACCGTTTTAAGCGGCAATTTTTCAACGAGGTCACTGCAACCTATGTATTCAATTTCATCAGCGTGAAGCCTCAGTCCAATCCCTTTATCTTTTGCAGCGCTGAGGAACTTTTCGCTTTCTTCAAGGGTGAAGGCTTCTTTATCACAGAAGACGTCGGCATAATCAGGCCCAGCGTTCAAGTTTTCTATCATTTTTTTTATGTAATCTTCTCTATCTGAATTTTTCGGCGGAACGTGCATCAGAAGAGTTGAACGCGTGATCACATCAGAGCTTGTTTCCTTTATAACTTTCAGGAGCCTCTTCTCCCCCTCCGCGTTGACCGAATAGCCCGTTTTGACTTCTGCCCCTGCCGTCCCGTTGAGTTCAGCTTGTTTAAGCCTGAGCTTGAGGACATCCATAAGCTCGGCATCTGATGCCTTTTCTGTTGCCTGTGCAGTGCTGTAAATTCCTCCGCCTCTCCTGAGTATTTCATCGTAGCTTACGCCGCTCAGCTTGAGGCTGAGTTCCCAGCTTCTTTCGCCGTAAAAAAGCATGTGAGTGTGCGCGTCGTACAAAGCGCTTGTAACAAGCATCCCGCCAGCGTCAACCCTGATCTTGGCTTCAGATCTTGAGTTGTTAGGTTTTATGTCTATGATCAGCCCATGGGATATTTCTATCTGCGCGTTTTCAATCGTTTCTACTTCATCTTTCATCCTCCAAGGGGTAGACCTTGGAGTTACGATTTTCCCTATATTTTCGATAACTAGATCGTTCATTTACACGCTTTTTTGCTTGTACTTTTGATAGTATTCTTCAAGGTCTTTCTTTACCCTTTCGTATGTATAATCGCTGATCCTTTTTTCTTGTTTTGCTTCTTCGATTACTTTCTTGCTTTTTTCCTCAAGCATACCAAAAATGGGTATCTTTATTCCTTTTGTTCTTGCTGTTATGAGTGCTTTCGGATAACCTGCATGAGCATGCCTAACAACGCCTATTCCGGGATCAACCGTAAACACCCTGAGCGCCTTTTCTTCTGCCAGTTCAGTTCCGTCAACAACTACGCCGATGCCCGCGTGTATTGCGTACCCTATACCTGTTCCGCCCCCATGATGGAAGCATGTCCATGTAGCTCCTGATGCCGTGTTTAGAGCGTAGTTAAGAAGGGGCCAGTCGCCTATGGCGTCAGAGCCGTCAAGCATGCCTTCAGTTTCTCTGAATGGAGACGCAACAGATCCGCTGTCTAGATGGTCTCTACCGAACCATATTGGCCCGTTGAGCTTCCCTCCTCTCACCATCTGGCTCACTATCTTTCCGAAAAGGGCTCTTTCGCCGTAACCGAGATAAACGACCCTCGCTGGCAGTCCTTGGAACTTTACGTACTTGTTTGCGTTTCTTATCCATCTGTCAAGCTTCGGGTTTTTGCTGAAAAGCGTAAGGAGCACCTGATCTAGATCGTATATATCCTTGGGCTCGCCTGTAAGACTCGTCCACCTGAAAGGTCCCCTTCCCTCTTCGAAAAGAGGCCTCATGTATTCCATCTGTCCCGGTATCAAAAAAGCGTCGTTAACGCCGTGATCGTAAGCCTGCTTCCTCAGGTTGTTTCCGTATTCAAATGTTATAGCACCTCTCTTCTGAAGCTCAAGCATCAGCTGGACGTGTTTTACCATTGAGCTGTAAGAGAGCGAAGAGTATTTATCGGGGTCGCTTTGTCTTAGCTTTAAGGCTTCTTCAAAGCTCAGCCCTGCAGGAACGTACTGCAACACATCGTGAGCAGGGGTCTGATCAGTCAGAAGGTCTGGAACTATGCTGTCCTTTGTCAACTTTTCGAGCAGATCGACGGCGTTCGCAAGAACGCCTATGCTTGTTGGTCTTCTGCTATTCTTTGCCTCCAGAGCCATGTCTATAGCTTTATCTATGCTGTCGGTCCAGGTGTCGAGATAAGCCGTGTTAATCCTTCTGTCTATCATCTTCTTGTCCACTTCAGCTATAAGGGCTGTACCTCCAAGCATCTTTATCGCCAGAGGCTGAGCACCGCCCATTTCTCCGAGCCCCGCGCTGACCACAAGTTTGCCTTCAAGACTTCCTTCGAAATGCCTTTCAGCGGCATAACCTATGGTTTCGTAAGTTCCTTGAAGTATGCCTTGGGTGCCTATGTATGCCCAGCAACCAGCGGTCATCTGGTGAAAGCTTATAAGTCCTTTAGCCTCGAGCTGCCTGAATATGCTCCAGTCAGCCCATTTTGGCACGAGCATAGCGTTGCTCATGAGTACTCTGGGAGCCCTTTTATCAAGCTTGAAGACAGCCACAGGCTGACCGCTCTGTATGACCAACGTTTCATCGCTTTCCATGCTCATCAGCGTGTCGACTATGGCTTCAAAGTCATCCCATGATCTTGCAGCTTTTCCTGTTCCTCCGTAAACGATCAGGTTCTTTGGGTCCTTGGCTACCTCTTCGTCAAGAACGTGAAACAGCATCCTGAGAGGACCTTCCACCTGCCAATCCCTGCTCCTTACATGTAGCTCCGGTCCCTTTATCGCCTTGACCTTTCTGCTTTCAGGGTCATAATAACCTGAGGAAATCAGCTCTTCAATAGGCCTTCCAACATATTTATAGGGAACCGTCATAATTTAACAAAGGGCTTTAGCGTATATAACCTTTATTTTTAAGGTTATCGAATTAGGAGGATTTTTTGTTTAAATTTTTCTTATGAGTTTTTTAAAAAATTTATCTATTTTTTTATTAAAAGTCATAAATTAGAACTTAAATAAATAAAAAGATATTTTTAAAATTAAAGGGAGAAATCGCCGAATTTCTCAAGCCTGTCCCTGTATTTGCTTCTTACTATCGCATATATTATAAAGAAAACGATTACATAAGCGCCAGCAACGTATGCCGCGTAGTTCAGCGGATATGCAGGGGCTGGATAAACCGCCAGTATTATTGCAGCCGCGAGCGCAACGATCACGATTACAGGTATGATCAGATGTCTGAACCATTTGAAAGTAGACTTTCCGTAATGATATCTGGCTATTCCAGCAGCTGCAAGCATATGGTTAATGTATGAAAAGAAAGCGTTGCTCGTGATCAGGAATATACCTCCCATGAGCGGACCCAGAAGCTCACCCGCTATGATAGAAATCACTATCGTGATAATGGCCGTGAACCATACAAGGTTACCAGGCACTCCATGCTTGTTGATCTTAAGCAAAGATTTTGGAAAGATTAAACCGTCCCTTCCAGTGCCGTAGGCCATCCTAATAGCGTTGTTTGCAAAAGAAACGGCAGAACTGTTATAGCTGTTCAGAACAAAGATTGCAAGAAGGCCTGCTCCGATTATCCCAAAGTACTTTGTATAAATTATTATTCCTGGATCAGGTAGAGTTGCATAGTTGAACATATTAGAGGGTCCATAGATCACCGTTTGGGCGTAAGCACCTAATATTAACGTAAAACCAAGTATCAGAGAAAGGTATGCAAGAGCTCTCGGAACATTTTTCTTGGGATCTTTCGTTTCTTCAGCAACTGGTATTATACCGTTCATGCCGCCAAAGGTCGTTATCCCAAAGATCATCGATACGCCTATCAGAACCCAGTTCCAGTTCACTGGAGCTGGCGTGAAGACCATCAGCGTGTTGTTTGAACCGGCAAGCACGACAAGGGCGAAAGAAGTTATAATGAGAAAAGCAACCTCCGCTAATCCTGTATAGAGCACGTATGACGTTGAAGGTTTTATTCCGTAATAAGTTAATAGCGATATTTCGACCGTTATGATTATAACTATTGGTATCCATAGCCATGGATAAGCCGTAGCTATTGAAGGGAAAAGCAGATATGCAAAAGATGCAAAACCGAGTATAGCAAACCCAGCAAGCCCAGTCATGTAGTAATACCAGTAGGTTACAGATGCGAAGAGCGAAACTGCCGAGCCCCACGCCCTCTTCTGAATTGCTGCCCAGCCGTAAGACGCCGCTACGATCTTTGACCATTCATAAAGGGGAATCGTCATGGCCAAATATATGAGCCAGGCCAGAAGCACGTCCAGAGGCATCGCTCCTCCAACTAGCCCCGCCAGACCAACATAATACAGTGCAACAACTCCTGCAGGTCCGTTCATCCCCAGCCCTTGTGCCAAAGCGTGCCAGAGAGAAATAGCACCCCTTTTTAGGTCCTGAACCTGTTCTGTCATTAAACGTAATTAAAAAAGAAGTATCATATAAATTTTTTTCTTCGGAATATTTTGTTTTTTACAAATAAACAAAATTTAACTTTAAAAGGGTAGAGAAGTGAAAGCTTCCTTTTTAAAATGATAACTCTCTTATAAAAACGCTTCGAGCTAAGATGTATTTTTGTCCTATAGAGTTAAGCCTTCAGTAGACAAATTATTATTTATGTTTATGTTGAAGCAAACGAGACGATGAACTGGGAGGCTTTAGTCAAAAAGTTAAGATGATTCACAAACTATAAATATAAACGCATCAAAATATCGATAACCTATGAGCTCAGATCCTTTTTTAGAAAAATTAACCTGCGTTCTGTAAAATTATGTACGTTCTAATTTTCAAAGACCAATTATTTTTCCGTCCTCAGTCAGGTCAATCCTGTACGCCGCAGGCTCTTTCGGAAGCCCTGGCATTGTAATTATTTCACCGAGGATCGGGACAACGTATCCTGCTCCTGTCATCACCCTAAAATCTCTAACTGTTATATCAAACTCCTTTGGCACGTTAATCGCTTTTGGATCGTCGGATATCGATAGCTGGGTTTTTGCCATGCAGACGAAAAGGTCTTTAAACCCTAGCTTTTCAATCATCTTAAGGCCGTCCTGCGCCTCTTTTGTATAAATCACACTTCTTGCTCCATAAACCTTTTTGGCTATCTTTTCAATCTTTTCTTCAATAGAATCTTCTAGGTTGTAAGTATAATTTATTTGTGGATTAGGGTTTCTGTCTGCTTCTTTTATTACCTTTTCAGCAAGTTCTATCCCCCCTGAGCTCCCCTTTTCGTACACTTCTGAAAGGGCCCACTCAACCTTTTCTGAATCCATCATGCTTTCAAGTGTAGCAAGCTCCTTTTCTGTGTCCGATGGAAACCTGTTAATAGCAACCACTGGGTTAACGCCAAATTTCCTGACGTTGTTTACGTGATACCTAAGGTTTTCAAACCCACTAGCTAAAGCTTCAACGTTTTCTTCATCAAGCTTTTTTGCTCCTCCATGATGCTTTAATGCCCTGATAGAGACCACCACTACTGCAGCGCTCGGCGCAAATCTACCAATCCTTGAAACCACGTTGAAGAATTTTTCAGCTCCAAGATCCGTCCCGAAACCTGCTTCGGTAACAAAGTAATCGGAATATGCAAGGCCTATCAAGTCAGCAACCAGGCTGTTTGTCCCGAGAGCTATGTTTCCAAAAGGGCCAGTATGAATAAGAGCAGGAGTGTTTTCAGACGTCTGGACAAGGTTTGGCTTCATCGCGTTTTTAAGGAGCGCTGCCATGGCTCCGTTGGCCTTTATATCTTTAGCAAAAACAGGCTCGCCTTTTTTGCTTAAGCCCGTCAGAATTTTCCCAAGCCTTTCCTTGAGCTCGACGTAGCTTCTGCTCAGCGCAACCACAGACATAACCTCGGACGCAGGAATTATGTCGAACCCGTCCTCATAAACTGCGCCGTTACCTTTGCCCAGCCCGACAATTATCTGCCTGAGCGACCTGTCATTCATGTCTATGGTCCTCCTCCAGATTACTCTCTTGGGATCGATCGATGGGCTCAGATCGTGAAATATGTGGTTGTTTATCATTGCAGAAAGCAGGTTGTGCGCAGACTCTATAGCGTAGAAGTCGCCAGTAAAATGAAAATTTATTTCTTGGCTCGGCTCAACGGTTGCCTTTCCTCCCCCTGTCGCTCCTCCCTTTATTCCAAAGATTGGTCCCAAGGATGGCTGCCTGATGGCGAGCACGCTTTTGTACCCCAGCCTGTTTATCGCCATTGACAATCCTATTGAGGTCGTTGTCTTTCCTTCTCCAGCAGGGGTTGGGGTTATCGCAGTTACAAGTATGAGCTTTGAACTTTTTCTCTTGATTTCTTTGAGAGCTTCAAGCGAAATTTTAGCCATAAAGCCGCCATAAGGCTCAACGTATTTTCTGTCGATCCCCATGTAATCTGAAACTTCATAAATTTGTTTTAGCTCCATTTTTACCACCATTAACTCTTTCTTTTATTCTGTTATAAAGCTCTTTTGAGTTACCTTTTAGGTCGTTGGCCTTGTTAAGGATGTTTTTCGCAAATTCGCTGTCAAACTTTATGTTTTTTAAATTAACGTATACATTTTCCAGTGCTCCGTTTACGGCTGAGAACGCAAAGTATGAAGCTGATACTGCATCTGATATGGCGTTTCTGTTTCCTATTTTCATTATTATTTCGGAGAGCTCAAGAACCCTATATGACAGGCTCGCCGTCTCAAGGGGAACAGCGCAAGCCTGTTTGCTAGCTTTCTCAATCGCTTTCAGTTTTTCCTCTTCGTCGTTCACGTTCTTTGTAGCCCTGTAAGCTTCGATTATCATGTTAAAGGCCTGCGAATCATTTTCTGCATTTTTTAAAAGCTCTTCTCTAAGCGTCTTTGCCTCGCTGAGTATTTCTGAAGCTTTTTCCTGCACTTCCTTATACTTTTTCTTTCCAATGGTTAAGGCGGAAACCTTGCAGACTAGAGCTGCAGCAATGCTTCCTACTATGGCAGAAGCGGCTCCTCCGCCCGGAGTTGGGTTCGTGCTCGAAAGATCTTCAAGGAACTCTTTTATCTTTGATTCTTCGATCATATGAAAGCGCTCAGAAGCTTGTTTTCGAAAACCTGGTCAGATTTAAAGCTTCTCAGCTTCATGTAGACCCTCAAAGCGTCCACCAGCGCATCCAGAGGCACGAGCCCAACAATTTCAGCTTCTACAACAGAAACCCCGTAACTTTCAGCTTCCATCTTTATGGCTTCAAAAACCCTGTAAATTGGGGTCTCTTTGTAGTTCAGCAGGTTCATAGAAACCTGAACCATGTTCCTTTCCTTGAGCTCAAAACCCAAGGCTCTGACGTTCTTGAAGCTTCCCGTCTTTTCCCTTATACTTTTTGCTATCTTTTTAGCTATGCTGACGTCTGTTGTGTTAAGGTTGACGTTGAACGCTATAAGGAACTCCCTGGCTCCTATTATTGTTGCCCCAGCGGTTCCAACTTCCGAAGGACCGAAATCCGGTTTCCACTTTTCTTCTTTTATGTGTTCCTTTAGCTGTTCGTACTGAAAGCTTTCGTTCCTTATGTCTGCAAGGTTCTTTCTCCACTCGACCTTTGCGGCCTTTTCATAAAGGTAAACAGGTATTTTGAGCTCCTTTCCAACCCTTTCCCCAAGCTGCCAGGCAAGCTTGACGCATTCCTCCATGGTAGTATCAAATAGCGGAACAAAAGGCACAACGTCAGCTGCTCCAAACCTCGGATGCGCGCCCTTATGCTTTTCCATGTTTATCAGCTCTGCTGCTTTCTTTATCCCGCTGAACGCGGCATCGACAGCATATTCAACAGGGGAAACAAAAGTTATGACGCTCCTGTTGTGGTCCGGATCCATTTCAACGTCGAGTATCTTTACATGATCATTAACCTTGATTGCTTCAGCTATCTGGTTAACGACGCTCTTATCCCTTCCTTCGCTGAAATTTGGAACGCACTCGACAAGCTTCATGATTTTCTTTAAGATGCAAAGAGCTTATTAATTTTTCTAGAAAGGATATTTTTAAACTTATGGGGTTAAGGGAGCAAAAGTCTTATTTTACGATGGATGCAAATCCTTCTGAATAAAGCGGGTACTCACAGCTGAAAGGTTGGGTACCCATGTGAGCGGCTTATTAATTTATCGGCGATGCTTTTCCTGTATGATAGCGGGGAGCCGTCAGAGCTTCTGGACAACTTCCTTTACCCTTACCCTAAGGACACCTTCAAGCCTGTATATGTCAACAAGCGCTAGGAACCTTGAGCCTTTTTTCATCATGTTCCTCGGCCCGTTGAACTCTGCGGGCTCAAGCCTCGCCCTCCACTTTCCGTCTATCAGAACAACGGCTGAACCCGGGAATATCTTCTCAACCTCTATTTCGCGAACGTCCTTGCCGTAAGCCTTTGCTGCGGATGCCGTCATGTAAGACCCGTTTTCCCCCTTTACGATCTTCTTCTGATTTTCAAGCTTTTCTAGCGCGGACTGAACAGCTTCTCTTGGTATGCCCTCTTCATCTGCGTACGAAAACAGCTCATCGAGCTTGGCACCATTTCTTCCTGCTTCCATAAGCTTTGTGTAAACATACCTTGACGCCCTTTCGACCTCCCTTCTAACGTTTCTTGTGAACTCTTCCTCTTCGACAACCTGCCCTTTCGGTCCTCCTGCTTCCTTTTCTATTTCAGCTATTTCCTCAGCGCTCATGGGTTCTTCTGGAGGTTTCTGGGTCAGCCTGATCACCGGCTGAAGCTTTGAGTTTATCGTTGAAGCGATCCACCTCATTTTCCTGGCTTTGCTCATGCTGGAATAGAGGTAAGCAGTATCAAGCGTCTGTTCTGTAGCAAGAATTGTAACTTTTCCGGGCCCCTTTCTTCCAGTCCTTCCCTTTCTCTGTATGTACCTGATTTCGCTCGGTATGGGTTCATAAAAGAAAACCCTGTCGACTGCTGGTATGTCAAGCCCTTCTTCGGCTATCGAAGTGGAAACCATCACGTTTATCTCTCCCTGCTCGAGAGCCTTTATCATCCTTGCCTGTTCTTCCTGGCTCATTCCCCTGTCGTTTGCCTTTTTGGCCTGACCAACGAACCTCTCTGCCCTAACTCCTGGAACTTCTTTCAAAGCTCCAACTATGTGCTTTGCAGTGTCCCTGTACTGGGTAAAGACTATCATCCTTGAACTGGGATTCAGGGACAGCTGATCGCTGATAAGCTTCTTTAGCATGATCAGCTTAGGGTGTTCATCCTTCACCTTTTCAACAAGATAAGAAAGGACCGAATAATCGGGATCAGATGCCAGGAGCGCGTGAGATCTGCTCCTCTCTTCATCTGTCCTTTTCATGAACTCGTAAAGAGCGTAGACTCCCTGCGTCTCTATCAGTTCAAGCATGTGAAAAAGCGTGAGCGCTATCGACTGGGTCATTATGGCTTCGAAGATCCTTCCCCTCTCCTCTTCAACGCTTTCAGCTTCGAGCGTATATCTCAGTTCATCGCCCAGCTCTATCAGGTGTCTTCTGGTTACCATGTCCGGCGGGACCCTGAGAAACTTCCTGTCATAAAGCCATCTTACCCTCTTCATCAGCATTCCCTTTATCAGCTCTCTTATCCTTTTGTAGCTTTCAGGAAGAGAAACCTTTACCCATTCAAGGTCTATCTTGTGAACGTAAGGCTTGACGTCCGGGTCGTCTTCGTCCCTGAACTCGACCCTTTCAATGTAAAGGTTCCTGCACACTTCCATTACCCTTTCCAGCTTTGATCCAGGAGAAGCAGTCATTCCCAGTATGACGGGGTAATCAGCCTGCTCAACGTATCGCTTCGCTATCTCAGTGTAGGCATATTCTTTAACGGCCCTGTGGGCTTCGTCAAAAACGACAAGGCCGAAATCCTTTAAGTTCAACCTCCCCTCGTTTAGATCGTTCCTTACGACTTCAGGGGTTGAGAAGAATACCCTCGCTTTAGAGTTCCATACAGCAGCTCTGTGCTCAGGAGTGATCTTTCCAGTTAAAAAAGCAACGTCGCTGTCTCTGAGCTTCAGCATTGCCCTGAAGTTCCTGCTATGCTGCATAACAAGGGGCCTTGTAGGAGCAAGCACTAGGACCTTTGAGTTCCTGCGCCTGTAAAGCGTTTCAGCTGTTACAAGAGCCGATATCACAGTTTTTCCGAGGGCTGTGGGCAGTATGACAAGTGTGTTCCTTCCGTAAGCTGACTTGGCTATGTTTATCTGGTAAAGCCTTGGCTCGACGGCTCCAGGCCAAACAAGTGGGTGTTTGATGTAGTTTTCTTGCAACCCTAAATCTCTAGAACTTCGTCAGAGCTCTTCTGTCCTTTTTTCTTCGGGTTTATCTGGTCGAGCTCAGCCATCAGCTTTTTAAGCTTATCGTTCTGTATAAGCTCCAGAAACTCGTTCAGCTCTTCCTGATCCCTGATGACCAAACCTCTCTTTTTCTTCGGGTTTCCGTTTTCATCAACGGGGTTTATTTCAACCGCTAATCTGCTTGGAGAACTCTTGTAAGCAGGCATCTTGAGCACAAAGATGCCAGGCACAGAAGTCTTTAACCTTGACCAGTCCTTCCCATTCTTGAGAAACTCTTCAAGCTTTTCGTCCACCACATGTAACACCTGATAAATATTTTTCATACATGAATAAAAGCTTTTCTTAACGAATCTTTTGTTCCATAATATACGATTATATTCTTTGTTGTACAATGTCTTCTAACGATCTCTTTAGGCTGTGTTTTTCATAGCACTCTTGATGAACCGTTTCTGCTAGCCTCCACGATGTTGTAGACGTATACCTTGGCTAGTATTTCGTTGATCATCCTCAAACCAACGGTAAGGTTGAGAAGTTCTTTGATAGATGAATTTATGAATTGGTACAACTTTATAAGGCCACACGGAGCTTTTGACATAGAAAGGCTTGAAACGCCTGTAATGATCTTCTACAAGAGGCTTCCCAAAAAGGAGATCGTTGATCAATCATTCTTTGATATGCTGGAGAAGGGGGTGTAATAATTTGGGAATAAAACAGCGTCATATACCTTGCAAGCACTATATAAAATACGAGAGCTAGCACAGAAGTGTAAAGGTTAGTTATAAAGTACTTGATGGATCCTGTAAATGGGTTCAACTATATCGAAAGGTGTTTTTTAAAATATAGCTTTTTAAAATTATTGTTCAGCGAATTATCCTGACCTTTTGGTCAGGGCTTTTCTGTTCATAGACACGCTTTTACATGAGGAATACTTTATGCTCCATAATGCTAATTGTAGAGGCTCAACCATCTGAAGTCTTGCATGCGTTCCACATGCAGAGCCCATTGCTGATTCCACTCGATCGGAGTGCTGTCCTTATTCGAGGCATCTCGGATTCCCTAGATCGAGGTCTGCAAGGCTTTCTGGACAATTTATGCCTGTAAAGGTAATGAGCAGAAAGCTTACACATTCCTAATAATATGCATCTAAAGTTCGAGGAATTTGACTTATGCCCAATTAACTTCAATTAAAGTTGATATCTTTAAATTTGTAAAATATTCACGCTCTTACCAGCACAATTATTGCAAAGGATCTCTAAGGTTTTTGAAAATTATATCTAGCTCGATATCGAGCTAGATAGAAACCATTAATTTACAAGACAAGAATCTTTTCACAAACCAAAGTATTATTTATTACATTAAAACAATTTTCTTTAAAAAACTATGAATCTGTAATTTTTTTCGGCGTGTTTTTTCATTAAAATTTTACAAAAGCTGAAAGCTTTGCCGCATGCGGGAAAGGAAACAAACTGACAGAGAACATGTGGTCATATTGCGAATTGATAAATGCAACCGAGCTTGAGGCTCAGGAATACGGAAAAAAGCGTATGAAGTGATTGAATACAATACATCAATGATTTGCGCTTATCAAAATAATGAGCGGCACGCGGTCCAAGAGGGATGATAAAATGTTCTTTGGTGCACAAACTCCATTCAGACCTCAACGGTGCATTGAACATACTGAAAAAAGCAACCGGAATGCTGATCCAGGGCACTGCAAAGCCGCTTTCATATTTTGTGTTTTACAGCAAATTATCCTTTGTTAAAGGGAAATAAACCCGAAACCTCGGGAACAATCGCCTTTTAAGGCGGTGAGGAAGTCAGTTTAGAGAAAGAGCAGTTAACAAGAGAAAAATAGTTTTTAGCGCCAGCCGGTTAGCTTCATAGCGTTTACAACCCTTTCAACGGCCAGCGCTAAAGCCGACATCCTATAGCTAAGGGACTTTTTCTGAGAATAATCATAAATGTCCTTGAAAGCCTTTACGAGTTTGTTCTCCAACTTCTGGTTGACCTCGCTTAGCTCCCAGTGTTCCCTTTCCAAATTCTGTACCCATTCAAAGTAAGACACTATAACGCCTCCTGAATTAACAAGTATATCAGGTATCACTTTTATGCCTCTATGCTCAAGGATTTTATCTGCCATAGGAGTGGTTGGCCCGTTTGCGGCTTCTATCACAAGCCTTGCCTGGATCTTTCCACCGTTGTGTTCGGTTATCTGGTTTTCGATTGCCGCCGGTATAAGCACATCAACTTCAGATTCAAGCAACTCTTCATTTGTTATATCATCTCCATAAGGAAGCTTCCCTATTCCCTTGTATTGCTGGAAGTCTCTATAAAGGTCATCAAAATTTTGTATGCCGTTTTTAAAACACTTACCCCCAGTTATGTCGCTGATCGCAACAACCTTTGCGCCCATTTCTGTCAGGAATTTAGTTGTGAAAGACCCAACGTTGCCGAAGCCCTGTACTGCAACGGTAACATCTTTTATATCTTTCTTAAGTATAAGCTTAACAGCCTCCCTCGTTACAGTCGCAACGCCTCTACCGGTTGCTTCAAGCCTTCCCTCTGAACCTCCTATTTCTATAGGTTTACCGGTTACAACTGCAGGCACGTTATACCCTTTGAGCTTTGAATACTCGTGCATCATCCACGCCATAACCTGAGGGTTTGTTCCAACATCTGGGGCTGGTATGTCTATTTCAGGGCCTATATTGTTGTATATCGCATCGGTGAACTTCCTAGTTACGTCTTCTAGTTCTTCTTGCTTTAGCGAATATGGGTCAACGTTTATACCTCCCTTTGCTCCTCCGTACGGGATGTCAACTAGCGCCGTCTTCCAGGTCATCCACATAGATAAAGCTCTGACTTCGTTTAGATCCACAGCAGGGTGATATCTGATGCCTCCCTTAAAAGGACCCCTGGCGTTGTTATGCTGAACTCTGTATCCCACAAAGCTCTTTACTTCGCCGTTAGAAAGTTTTACGTGAATATACGTAACAAACTCTTTCATAGGGAATTGCAGCATCTGATAGTAAACCGGATCTATTTGTATTTCTTCTGCCGCAAGTGCCAGCTGTGTAAGCGCGTTGTTGTAAGGGTCTTCTTCTTTTACTCCTGTTATGCTTTTTTGCATAAAAATCAGTTAAAAGCTGTACGATTAAAGGCTTTCTGAACAACTTTAAGGTAAATTTTCTTTAACATTTAAGGCTCACGATTTAGAATTTCGCAGTATATTCTTTTTTAGCCTGAATGATAAGCGCTTTTCTAGCGGTGATTGACAAGCTTAGCTCACTGTTTAGCAAAGATATTTATCTTTCTAAAAATAATTTTCATCTTTTTATCAGAGACCCATCTGTAAGGCGGGGAGTTTACATAAAGAAATTGATAATGAAGAATCATTGAGAATGCATAAATATTATTTTTCCTAAAAAAATCTGAATGCTTAAAATTGAAGGGCTCCCCCGGCTCAGAATCAGGCCCAATGAATGCTGCAGATGGGCAAGCGTATCTTTAATAATTTTAAGAGGTTCAGACGAAGTGCTGCTCATAAAGAGGACAGAAAACGCCAGAGATCCTTGGAGCGGAAACGTGGCTTTTCCTGGGGGCCATTATGAGGCTTCTGATAAAGACCTTTATGAAACAGCAGTAAGGGAAACTTTTGAAGAGGTCGGCATTAGGCTTTCCTATGAGGATTTTGTCGGCGTGCTTGAAGCAGGTTCTCCCTCTAATTCAGAAAAAACCAAGGTGCTGCCTCACGTTTTTGTGATACCAGAAAGGCCCAGCACCAAGATAAATCCCGGCGAAGTCCTTTATGCGTTCTGGTTGCCGCTCAGAGAAAAACATAGTATAGTGCCGTATACTTTTGGAGATGTTTACAAAGGCTGGGCGATCGAATACAGAGGAGAAATAATCTGGGGGCTTACCTACAGAATAATCAGGGAATTGCTCAAGAAGGCTAATATTGCGGAGCTGCCCTAAAAATGACATGGAAAAGGCGAATTCAATAATTCAGGAGCTCATGGCCGATTATGTTCATGGCGCTTCATGGTACTACGATAAAGCTGTTGAGTTCTTTGTATCTCTTGGGTCTTATGATCCAGGCAAGGCTGAAGTTCTTGAAGAAGTAAGGCCGGGCATGGCTTCTGTAAAGAACGTCATTGAAGCTTTTAAAAAAGGCACTGCTGAAGGCTACAGCGTTGAAAAAATAGCGAAGGTCCTGAGGTTTTTAAAAAGCTCAGCTTATGATAAGATTTCAAAATCTTCGCTCGAGATCTCAAGTGTAGCAACGATAAGCTTCTCATCCAACGTTCTTTCTTTGCTTAAAAGCTCCGGGGTCAAGCAGATCTACGTTTTCACATCAGATCCAAACACAGAGCTCAAGCAGGCACTGGACGAATACAGTAAGTTTGCAGTTGCAGCAGCAGTACCTCTGAGCTCAGCGCAGCACTATATCGAGTATGTGGAAGCTGTTGTCTCAGGTTTTGATGGTCTTTACTCATCAGGGCATTTTGTCAACAAATCAGGCACCTTTATGCTTTTCTGCGCCGCAAAGGAAAAGGGGATAAAAAACGTGATAGTGGGGGAATCGTTCAAAGCTTATGATGGTTTTCCTCCACCGCCTTTAAAGGTCAGGTGGGAAAACCTAATGATACCAATATTCGAAAGCATACCTCTGAAATTAGTAGATACGCTAATAACGGATTCTGGAAGCTACAGCAACCCTGACAGCTTAACTGTAAAAGAAATTTACAAAAACTTTGCTGAAGAGTTTGACAAAAAGCTAAGAGAAGGGGATCTTTAGGTACTTCAGCGGAATATCCTGATACTGACCGTCGGGGAGAGTTCTCCTTATCAGAATAGGGATAAGTTTTGATTTAACCTCGGCTTCAGCCATCTGAAAAGCGTTTTTATAGCTTCCCTGTACAAATGGCGGAGCCCCCATAGAAAGCATCATGGCTCTGGCGCCAACGATGCGGGCATATTCATATTTTGTTATGGTTTCAGGACCAACAAGAACCTTAAAGTCTTCTTTATCCATCGCTAATATTTAAATGAAAGCGCGTTTTAAATTTTGCTTATTTATCAATGTTCTGGCTGTTTTTAAGCTCTTTTGTAAGCTCAACAAGCCCATTTTTACAGTTTAAACCATAGATCTTTGCGATCTTTTCACATAACTCAGTTTCTATGATCTTTTCAAACGGACCGTAAATATCGTTCAGAGCCTTAACGAACTCTTCTGGTTTTTGAAGAATGTCTTCAGGCCTTATACCATGCATTTTTGTAAGGTGAAAGAGGACAGCGTTCTTAACGGGTTCTCCCCCGTATTCAGCCAGAGTTTCTTCAACAACCTTTTTTAAAAGATCTTTTGAGCTCTTTTTCGGCACTCTATACCACCCTGATAAAATCTACTGTACCTTTTTCCGTGTTTATATCTACAATATAGAGTGGACCGAGAGGTCTTATGCTTTTCCAGAAAAGGAATCCGTCAGTAACAACCATCTTCCTGACAGTGTTTGCATACTTGAGCTGCACCTTCATAGCTTCTTGGCTAGAGTAACCCATGATAACTGTGATCCTGTTGAGCTCAATATCTTTCTTTATCTGATCCCTCACGTACATTTCATATTCAACAGGGTCCTTAACGGCAAAATCTTCTTCAGCAAGCAGGTTTATGATGTTCACCGCATTTTTTATTTCAACAGATTTTGGAAACGATACTCTATCAGCTTTGTACCCAAAATCCTTTGCATTAAACGTAACTATGTTAATGTTTTCTTCGTTTCCGAGCAAGGCTTTGATGTCTTCAAGAAAAGTTTCCTTGTTCTCGTTTGGCCCCATTAAATAGTTTACTTTATAGCCCATCTTTACGTAGTCAGCTATGAGCATCTTTCTTAGTAGAGATCCCCTTACGTCCTCAACGCTCATATCTAGCTCATTTAGAACCCTGTTTCCAAGGTACTTTATCGAATCAACCTCTGCGCTTGGGGGCTTGCTCACGCTACTGAACTTGCCAAGCACTGGTCTGCTCAGCATATAGAAAGGATTAAATATCCTTAGCTGATCTTTGAGAGTTACGTAGTGCAGAGGCTGCTCTACAGGGTGATCCCTGTCCTTGATTATCCTTAACGCTCTTACGTTCTGTCCAAGAACGTTCTCAAAGTTAAGACTGATTATCGCATCCGATACAAACCTTACGTGTTCCGCCACAGGGTTCAGGCCTTCAGCTATGAGCACCATTGATGCGCTTTTCTGCTTGACCGAACCGTAAAGAAGCTGTAAAAAAGGTCTTATCGAGCTCTCATCTTTAATTCCAAAGAACATGGCATCAACTGTATCAATTATAACAAGCTTATCATCAGAAAGGGCTTCAGCTATCTCTGAATAAACAGTCTCAACTGAACCGCTCATCGCGCTTATAACGTTAAGATTGCCCCTGTATTCAGGAGCAACAACCTTCATCTTCTCCTTTAACGAGCTTTCAGGGTCAGCGTATGAAACGTAAACGCATTTATCTTTCAGAGAACAGGCTTTAAGTGCCAAAAAGGTCTTGCCTATTCCCGGAGGACCTTCTATGAGCGAAACGTATCCAGGCGTCGTAAGAATATCGATGACGTCTCTCATTTGTGTTTTTATATATGTAGCGTATTATATAAAGCTTTAAAGCTCCAGAAGTGCATTTCCAAAAATTTAATCGCTTTTTAGCTTAAGCAAACAGGGCTTTTTAGCCAGCTCATAAAAATATTTCCGAAAATTAAGATTTCCGGAAATGCTATCTTGATGAAATAATAAACAAATTCTAACAATCTTATTTCCTGATTTTCTAAAAAATAAGACTTTCCGGAAAAATAGGTGATCAGACCCACTGTCCAGAATGGCAAGGCTTATCAATCTTTTTGTAAAAAATAATGGCACTATTGGCAGTGAGTTGTGGCATGACATATATGGCTCACTGCCCCAGTCACCACTCATTAAAGAATTAAATAAAATAATTATACGCTCAACATAGCATTATTCAAACATAAATGTTAAAAAAGTGAAAATTAGATGGTTGGAATTATTCAGGAATCATATTGAAATGTAAAAATAAAATGGAGATACATAATCCCCTGCCTTTGATCTTAATTCAATTAGCTCTTTTCTATCTCTTTCAAGTTCTTCAAGAATTTCCCTAGGTGTAGTGTTTATCTTCTCATAGATATTCCTTATCCTTTCATTTTTTGAAAGAAGCTCTGGTATTTTAATTGTAAATTGCTTCTCATAATCCTCCCTTTTATATTCCTTCCCTTGCACCTCTTTAAAAAGCCTTCTAAGATCCTCATATCTTGGAAGATTTCCCAATGGAGTGTTTATTGCATCCACCTCATTATGTACCCTGAGTTCCATCCATTTTAGCCATATTGCTTTATCGGTTTTTTCATTTAAATATCTCCCATCTTTATCCTTTAGAAAATAATTTACTATAAATATCTTTGGAACTTTCTTTAGTTTCTCTTCAAACTTTATATAATTTTCGAGATATTTTCCGAGATCAACTGATAGGAACTCTATAATGGCCATTGGATTAAATGTTCTTATTCCTTCCTTACCCAATGCTGC
>JAWDMM010000017.1:0-20644 GCA_046536595.1 Nitrososphaeria archaeon
TGAGACTTTCTCCTAAGTAAGGTTTGCTTCCTCTTCTCCCTGATCTTGGCATTCTTCTCTAAGTTGGGCACTAACAATGTAATATTTTTCTTTATATAAAAACCTGTTGTAAGGGGCTATCCATCCCTTACCTCACGGAAGGGGACTTTCGCCCCTTAACCCCAAAAAGTTAAACCGTAGAACCGTTCTTGATTTTTTTAATGACCTTTATGTTCCTTATTTCAGTATAAGGATACTGCCCGTTTTTATCTTTCTCATATTTTTTAACCATATCCCATATGTTGAGGAGAGCGACTGAAACGCCATAAAGTGCCTCCATTTCTACGCCAGTTTTTGCTTCTGCTTTAACCGTGACAGTAACTTCCACGCCATCTTCCTTTAGTTCACATTGCGCTTCTGTATACTCAATAGGTATTGGGTGGCAGAAAGCTATTGCGCGCGCAGTATCTTTGACCGCTTCTATAGCTTTTAATTCTGCAACTGAAATTGGATCACCCTTTTCTATTTTATGTTCTTTTATTCTTAAAATTGATTCTTTTGATAATTTTATGAAACCATTAGCAATAGCCGTTCTTTCAATTATCTTTTTTTGAGCTATATCTATGCTTTTCATTATAATTTTAACTTTATAGATATCAAAATAATAAACTGTGCGTTTATTTTTCGATAAAGTAATAAATAAAAGCACCGGTGAGGAAAGATATTGGGATGGAAACTTTAGATTACGATGTAGCTATAGTTGGAACGGGGCTCGCAGGACTTCGGACAGCTATTGAAGTGTTAAGAAGGGATAAGGGCAGACTAGGTTTAAGGGTGGCTGTAATTTCTAAGCTTTACCTTATGAGAAGCCATTCTGTGTCAGCAGAAGGTGGGACTTCTGCGGTTTTATACCCTGAAGAAGGTGACAGTTTTGAACTGATGGCTTGGGATACTATAAAGGGTAGCGATTTCTTGGCAGATCAGGATGCCGTGTGGAGGTTCGTTCACATAGCAACTCAAGAAATAAGGCTTATAGAAAGATGGGGAGTACCTTGGAACAGGCGTGATGATGGAAGGATAGAACAGAGGTGGTTTGGAGGTTTAAGTTTTCCTCGAGCAACGTATGCTCAGGACAAGACAGGTTTCTTTGAGATGAGAGCTCTTTATGACACTTTATTAAAGTATGAAAACTGGGACAGATTTGATGAAAACTTTGTTACCTCAATCGTAATTGAAAATAATGAATTTAAAGGTTTTACAGCCATAGACCTTAAAACAGGCAACTTTAGGTATTTTAGGGCTAAGGCAGGAGTTATAGCTACAGGAGGGGCAGGTCAGCTTTACAGGATTACGTCTATGGCAGCCAGTTCTCAGGGCGACGGAGAGGGACTTGCTTATAACGCCGGTTTACCGCTTAAAGATATGGAGTTTGTACAGTTCCACCCAACAGGATTAGTGCCGAGAGGGATACTTATTACAGAGGCCGCAAGAGGGGAAGGCGCTTACCTTGTAAATAAAGACGGTGAAAGGTTTATGCAAAGATATGCTCCAAGCAAAATGGAACTTGCTCCTAGGGATATAGTTTCTAGGGCTATAATGAAAGAAATAATGGAAGGAAGAGGCGTTTATGATGATAAAAGCGGGCTTTATCATGTATGGCTTGACATGCGGCACCTTGGAAAAGAAAGGATAGAAGAAAGGCTTCCTTTCATAAGGGAGATAGGCCTTAAATACTTAGGAATAGATATCGTAAATCAACCGCTCCCAATAAGGCCAACGGTACACTATAATATGGGTGGAATTCATGTTGACATAGACGGTAAAGTTCTTAACGCCAGCGGGTCTCCTGTTAAAGGACTTTGGGCAGCAGGAGAGGCTGCATGTGTAAGCATACATGGCTCGAACAGACTAGGTTCGAACGGAACAAACGAGTGCCTTGTATATGGCTATATAGTTGGCAATGATGTTTATAATTATATTGAAAAAGAAAGACCAGCTTCGCCAAACCCCAGCCAAAACATTCTGCTGGGTGAAGAAGACAGAATATTCGGAAAAATTTTGGGCAAAGAAAGCGGTGGGGAAGATGTATATCAAATAAAGGATGAACTTAAAGATACAATGGAAAAGTATGTACATGTATATAGAACAGGTTCAGATTTGGAAAAAGCAGTAATTAAAATAAAGGAACTGAAAGAAAGGTATAAATACATAAAGCTGAGCGATAAAAGCAGGACATTTAACTATAACTTAGAACATGCGCTTGAACTAGGTTTTATGCTAGATATAGCAGAAGTAATAGCTCGTGGAGCTCTCCTGAGGACTGAAAGCAGAGGTGGCCACGCGCGTCTTGACTATCCTAACAGGGACGATGCAAACTGGCTCAAGCACACGATTGCTTTAAAGGGAGCCGAAGGTCCATTATTTTCTTATATACCTGTAAAGATTACTATGTGGAAACCTGTTGCGAGGGTGTATTAAAAATGAAGGTTAGAATAAGAAGGTTTGATGGGCAAAAGGAATGGTGGCAGGATTACGAAGTAGATGCCAAGCCTTCTGACACCGTTCTCGATATCCTTAACAGGATAAGGGAAAAACATGATCATACTCTTGCATTCAGGCAGTCCTGTCAAATGGGCTCTTGCGGATCCTGCGGAATGGTAATAAACGGTTTGCCAGCACTTGCATGCCAGACACGAATAGGCGAGCTCAAAACAGAAAGCATAAGGCTCGAACCCCTTTATAATTATAAAGTAATAAAAGATCTTGTTGTTGACCTTACAGACTTTGTAAACAAACACAGAAGCGTTAAACCATGGATGATAAGAAAGAACCCGCAAGAATTAGAGGAGGCGCCTATGGAATTTAAAGTAACGCCGGATCAAAACCTTACCTTTGTTCAGTTTGATTACTGTATAATGTGTGGAGTCTGTCTTGCAGCATGTCCAACTGTAGCCATAGATCCATTATTCTTGGGACCTCAAGCACTGGGTCAAGCTTATAGGTACATTGCCGATCCAAGAGATGAAGGTTTTGAAGAGAGAATAGAAGTTTTAGATGATTCGCACGGAGTCTGGAGATGCCATTTTGCGGGAGCATGCAGCTACGTTTGTCCAAAGGGCGTTGACCCAGCAAAAGCAATACAATATTTAAAGAAAGAGGTGCTTAAGTATAGGCTGCTTCATAAAAAGAAGGCATCTGTGAAACCGGCTGAACTCATTCAAAAGGCTCCGCCCGCAAATGCGCCTAAGCCTCCGCCTTTTGACTTTAAAATAGAAGGTGGTGAATGAATATGGAGAAAGAAAAAGAAGAAAAAAGGTATAAGTCAGGTCTTTTGAGAAGCCTTTGGCCATATAATTTTAACGTAGAAAGATATACTTATACGCTTCACAGAATAACGGGCGTAATATTAATTCTATACCTTATTGCTCATGTATTTGAAATCTATCATTTAGCTTTAGGCCCCGTTGCTTGGCAACAAACAATGGCTTTGCTTGGTAGCCTTGGAATATGGGAAAAAATAGGACTCTGGATAATAGCTGGTTCTGCGCTGTACCATGGTGCCAATGGCTTAAGGTTAATTTTAAATGAAGCTTTTGGAATGCTGCTTGGAAAACCTGTACTTCCAGAATATCCTTATACACCAACGTCTTTAAGCAGGAACCAAAAAATTGCAATATACGTTATAGTATTGTTAGTAGAGGCTCTCTGGATATGGGCCGGGATTTACCTTTTGTGGGGGCTCGGTATAATCTGAGGTGAAAAGAATGCCAAGCAAATACAGCCTTTTAAAGGAATCATGGAACATGATACTGATGTATGCTTTGGCTTTAATAATGATATTTGTACTAACTTTCCACTTGTTACTCGTAAGCCCACTAACCGGAAAGACCTTTGAACAAGTACTTACTTATTCATACGTTCTTCATAACCTTACATATTACAGGATAGTTTTTGGTTTGTTGCTTTACGCTGCTGTGATACACGGGCTCAATGGGCTCAGAGTTGTCCTTATAGAATGGCTGCATGTTAAGAGGTTTCAGTGGATAATTAACATAATAATAGTAATACTTATGGCTGTTCTCCTTGCGGTCGGAACATACACTTTAATCGCAATTTAATTTTTTACAAAAGTTTCATACAAAAAAGTCATTACCATTAATTTTTTAAACATCAAAAGCTTTTGTTAAGTCATGGTAGATCTGCTGGAGTACGAAGGAAAAAGCATATTCAAGGAGTATGGGATACCAGTCCCGGAATTTTTAGTTGTCTCAGATGAAAAAGACATACCTGATTTTAATGAAAAGATGGTCATAAAAGCACAGGTCCCTACCGGAGGAAGGGGTAAAAGAGGAGGTGTAAGGATAGTAAATAGCAAAGAAGAAGCTATAAAGGCTATGAAAGAAATAAAAAACATAGACTTTGATGGATACAGGGCTGAAAAATTTATTCTTGAAAAAGCATATAATATTAGAAAGGAACTTTACATCAGCGTAACTCTCGATAGAAGTGCGGAGATGCCTGTAGTCTTGGCGTCAGCTGAAGGTGGAGTTGATATAAACTCGGTTCCTCAGGAAAAAATATACAAGAAACCGATAAACCCCTTTGTTGGCGTAACTGAATACTTAAAAAGGGAACTTTCAAAATTTCTTAATCTAACGCCAGAACAGGCGCAGGAAATAGGAAAAATTTTGTCAGGCCTTTATAATATATATGATCGGTTAGATGCATCGTTGGCTGAAATAAACCCGTTAGGTTTGACAGACAATGGCCTTATAGCGCTCGATTCAAAGATAACTGTAGAAGATGACGCCCTATTTAGGCATAAAGATATACCTGTAAGGTATTTCGGGCTAGATGAAATAGAATTAGAAGCGAAGAAAAAAGGGCTATCATTTGTAAAACTTGAAGGCGATATAGGGATAATAGCTAATGGAGCAGGTCTTAATATGGCGACTATAGATCTTATAGCTCAAGCAGGGGGTAAGCCAGCTAACTTTTTTGATCTTGGAGGTACTGATGATCCGGAAAAAGTAATTCAGGCAATAGAGCTCGCTTCAAAGGTTACAAACAAAGTTCTTTTCATAAACATATTTGGAGGGGTAACTAGGTGTGATACAGTAGCAAGGGGCGTGGTACAGGCTATTAATGAACTAAAACCAAAGTTCAAGCTCGTAGTAAGAATAAGGGGGGCAAATGAAGAAGAAGGAAGAAAAATACTTTTAGAAAACAAAATAGAATCAATGCTTAACTTGGACGAAGCTGTAGAGCGTGTAGTTAAGCTTGCTGGTGAATGAAAAATGGCCATAATAGTTACAGAAAAAGGTTTGCCAGTTATTGTTCAGGGTATAACAGGCCATCAAGGAAGCTTTCACGCGTCTCAGATGAAAGCGTTTGGGACAAATATAGTAGGCGGTGTAACTCCAGGAAAAGGTGGTACGAGCATCAACGGCATACCAGTTTTTGACTCTGTAAAGGATGCCGTAAAAGAAACTGGGGCAAAAGCATCTGTGGTTTTTGTTCCTGCACCATACGCTCCCGATGCTGTGATAGAAGCTATAGATTCAGGCATAAAGCTTATAGTGATAATAACAGAGCACATACCTTTCCATGACATGACAAAACTGAAACTTTACGCTAAGCTCATGGGGGCAAAAATAGTTGGACCAAACGGGCCTGGGATAACTTCTGTAGGCATAGCTAAATTAGGCATAATGCCGAATTCCATTTTTAAGCCAGGTCCAGTAGGAGTTGTCTCTAGAAGCGGAACCCTAACCTATGAAATAGTAAACACAATCAGCGAGGCAGGTCTCGGCGAAACTACAGTCATAGGAATAGGCGGCGATCAGGTTGTGGGCACAACTATGCAGGAGGCTGTAAGGATGTTTCAACAAGATGAATCGACTAAAGCTATAGTCGTTGTAGGTGAAATAGGTGGGACAGCTGAAGAAGAAACAGCGGAAATAATAAGAAAAGAAGTGAACAAACCTGTAGTCGCTTTTATTGCTGGAAGATATGCGCCGCCTGGAAAAAGGATGGGGCATGCCGGTGCAATAATAACAGGCAACAAAGGCACAGCTCAGAGTAAAATAAACGCTTTCCAAGAAGCTGGTGTAAAGGTGGCATCCAGACCCTCTGAAATCCCCGTACTTATAAGACAAAAACTGCAAAGCCTCTAGAGAAACTTATTTAACATGGTTTTTATTAAATAAAAATTAAGATGGAAGTAAAAATAGCTCTTATTGGAAAGACAAATGCAGGAAAGACTACGATATTTAACACTGTTACTGGAAGAAATGAACCTATAGGTAACTATATGTTTACAACTCAAAATCCGGTATCCGGTACGACTTACGTGACGTCTCCTTGTGTACATAAAGAATTTGGTGTAATAGATAACCCAATAAACTCAAAATGCATTGAGGGATGGCGGTATATACCTATAGAAATAACGGATCTACCGGGCTTGATAAAAGGCGCAAGCTATGGGAAGGGTCTTGGTACTAGGTTTTTATCTGAAGCTATGAAGGCTGATGCCTTTATTCATGTTATAGATGCATCAGGTAGCATAGATGAAGATGGAAGAATAGCTGAGCCTGGAACAGGCGATCCATTCAGAGATTATCAGGAAATAGAAGGAGAAATAGTCCAGTGGTACAAAAACCTATTAGAAAACAACCTAGATAAAATACTTAAAAAGATAGAAACAACGAAGAATGAGCAGGAAGCCATAAACATAGTTTATGAGACTCTTGCTGGCGTAAAAATAACAAAACTTCATGTCATTCAGGCGCTTGAAGATATGGGGATAAGTGTATATGAATTCAGAAGCATGACTGACGAAAAACTTTGGCGTTTGGCCGCTTTGCTTCGTGATATTTCAAAACCTACTTTGATAGTAGCCAATAAAATGGATATACCAGCAGCTGATAGCGGTTTTAAGTACCTTAAAGACAAGATTAAAGATAAGATAATAGTGCCTGTAAGCGCTAACCTAGAATTGTTACTTAAAAGAGCTGAACAAAAAGGCACTGTTAGGTATAATCCAGCTGAAGAGAATTTCTTAGTAATAGACAGTTCTAATTTAACCAAGGACGAAAAAAAGGCCATAGATTTCTTTAACAAGTTTCTTATAAGAGAAATGATGCGTGCTGGTACACAGTTCGCCTTAAACGTTGCTGTTTTTAAACTTCTTAGGATGAACGTAGTATATCCAGTAGCAGATCCTAAAAAGCTTTCAGACAAAAAAGGTAACGTGCTTCCTGACGCTTATCTAGTGCCCGATGGAAGCACTGTAAAAGACCTTGCCGAAATCATTCATAGCGAGCTTGCGGTTGGGTTGCTTTATGCTATAGATATTAGGACAGGACTTAGGCTTCCGCCAACATACCGCATCAAAGACAGGGATGTGCTGCATCTAGTTTCTGCGACTAGAAAATCTAAATAGCAAACATTATAATCTCTTTCTCCTTTTTTATTAACATGGAAAGCGAGTTATCTTATGCACAAGTATATAGAATATTTAAAAAAAGTGGAGCTGAAAGGGTTAGTGATGAAGCCGTAAGAGAGCTTGCAAGATTTTTTCAAATTTATGGAGAAAAAATAGCCAAACAGGCAAATGAGTTGGCAAATCATGCGGGGAGAAAAACGATTAAAGCATCTGATGTAAGACTTGCAATAAAAAATATAATAAATATCGATTTAGATCAGCTATAATAACAAAGTTTTATGAAGACTGTTGCTGGCCTTCCTTCTTCTCTTCAGCTTTCTTCTTCTTGGCCATTAGTCTTCACCTCGTAAGTTATTATATTCATTTCTTATATTTTAGCTTTTCTTATCATCATTTATAAATAATTATTAAGACGCTAGATTTTTTAACATAACAGGGGTTAAGGGGGCGAAAGTCCATTTCAGCGAGCCTTGGATAGCCCCTTATAGAAACGTTTAAGCCTTCTGCGCATTATCTTTGCAGACATACACTAGCTTGAAAGCACTCCAGAGTTAGGTCGGGGAACTTGCGACGCCTTGAATAAGGCCAGCACTTCAATCGTGTGAAATCAGCGATAGGCTCTGCATGTGGTACGCAGGCGAGACGCCCAGGGATGAAAACGCCTCTGCGATGGCGGAACACCTCTCACGTATTTTCCAAGTAAGCTTATCGATGAACTGGGAAGCCACGCCCTTCGGGGGTAGTTCACTGAACTGCTATCCATTCAGTGCTTTCTTTATCGAGGTTAAGAAATGCATAGCAACCACAATCTTTTATACGTGGTACCCCAACGCTCCAAACGCCCCTGTAAATCAGATCTATTCTTTCTTTTCCACCTCCTAAGAAAAAGTATTCTGGTACATCTTCTATGATTAACCTGTCTGAAATAGATGGGACGGTGGGGATCGAGCCTACAGTAGGCGCAAGGTGTCTGGTCTTCAGAAGTTTTTTTACCGTATGTTGTTCAGGCATCCCGGACGTTTTGAACATATAGTATGCGTTATACAATAGAAAGTTTGATCCTTCAATGGTTAAATATGAAGGGTTGCTTAATAACCTGACATTCTGAGTAGAGTAAAGATCTTTTGCAATCTTATAGCTAACAGGTTTTTGGGGTAATGCCTTACCGGTAGAATCGGCATAGCCTGGGATTATAACTTTTAATATCCTTTTTGGCAACGCTGATAGCAGCTCTGAAACCTTTTTATAGCCTTCAAGCGGCGATACACCGTTTTTTATATAAGCTAAAGAGTCAACTAAATTTCCAAGGAAAAAGACGCCGTCAGGCTTGATCGCTTTTAAAGAATCAAAGAAATGATCTACTTTGTTTGAACCTATCATAAGGTCACTTACCAGTGCTATCTTCCCTTTTATTTTTTTTCTTTTTACTTCTGGAAATTCAACATCTTCAAAATCTGTCACAGAAAAATCTTCCGGGTTAATTTTTAGAGCTACGCATGATCCAGGTATGATCTCATCAAAAATCCTTTTAGTAGAAACTTTTAATCTGAATACGCCTTTTCCATCATCAGCAAGTATTTCGTAATTATCGTTACTGATTTTTTGTACTATGAGGGCAAATCCCCAAGTTTCATCTTTACCTTTGCTCTTTATATAATTTATATTAAAAAGGGGTATTTTGTTCGGTCTTTTTAACCAAAGTTCTTTCATTTTTTTAAGCCTGTCGTTTAGCATTATGTTTAACTCTTCATATGTTGAAACCTGTATGCCATCTGAAAGGGATCTTTCAGTGCTTATTATTAAATTTGTTTTGTCTATTTCAAGGTTTAGCCCAAAACTCTCTATATCTTTAAGAGTTATAGTAAAGTTGTTTGGCTCATATTCTTTTTTCTTTCTAATAGCTTCAATAACGCGCGGTATGAGTTCTGGCTTATCTTCTAAAACTTTAACTAGATCAGGATGAATCTGAAAACCTTCATTCAACGCCGTAATTATCAATTCCTTTATTTCGATTGATGACATATGCCGTAGATATTAACGCTTAAATATTTTAATATTTAAGCTAAAGCAATGAGCGTAAGGTTAGCTCTTTATATGCAGGACAAACACCCTATAAGGGACGAAATAGAATATTCAAAATACGCAGAACAAAACGGTTTTGAAGCTGTATGGTTCGCTGAATCAAGGCTTGCTAGGGATGCAATCGTTCCAATGGCCGCTGTAGCTGCGAACACGCAAAAGATTAAAGTAGCCAGCGGCGTTGTAAACAACTGGACGAGAAACGTCGGCCTTATGGCTGCAACTTTTAACACGCTTTACGAGTTAGCGCCCGAAAGAGTTATCTTGGGAATTGGCGCATGGTGGGAACCCTTGGCGTCAAAGGTGGGGGTAAAGAGGGAAAAACCTCTTAAAGCCATGAAGGAATACGTAACTGTTCTTAAGAAGCTGTTTAATATGGAACGCGTTACGTACCATGGCGAGTTTGTTAACGTATCAGATATAGAGCTTGACGTTGTATACGGTCCAAGGACGCCCCGAAATATTCCTATATATATAGGGGCAACAGGCTTCGATATGCTTGAGCTTGCTGGAGAGATAGGGGATGGAATCTTGCTGAATTATCTTGTTTCCCCCGAGTATAACAGAAAAGCAATTGAAAGCATAAAGAAAGGTGCTCAAAAAGCAAAAAGAAAGCTTGAAGAAATAGACAGACCGCAGCTAGTAGTCGTATCGATGGATCTTGATGAAGATAAAGCTATAGATAGAGCAAAAACCCTTGTTTCTATGTACCTTGGGCAACAGCCCCACATAATGAAGGCAAGCGGTGTGCCAGAAAGCCTGATAGAGGACGTTAAAAAGGCACTAGGAGGATGGCCTGCTGAGCCAGGAGGGCTTGAGAGGGCAAAAGCCATAGTACCCGATAACATCGTTAAAATGCTAACAGCTACTGGCACTCCAGATCAAGTCAGAAAAAAAGTACGCGAATACATAGATTCAGGAGCTACATGCCCAGTCATGTATCCTCTAGGCGACGACGTAAAAATGATGATAAGAGAAATGGCAAAAGGTTATTGAAATATAAAGATAAATTAATATTCAACTTTTTTATTTTATTTGTTGAATGAACAAATCTGACGTTATAATTCTTTTGGGATTTATATTTATACTAGTTGGTTTTGTATCTTTTGCTTTTGCAGGCACGCTTTATGCTTCTAACCAATCATCGGGGTACGCTTTTTCATTTTTCATTTTTCCGTTTCCAGTTATATTTATAGGGGGAAAACCAGCATACCTTGTATCGGTAACTGCAGAAATTATGTTTATAGTATTCGTCATCTTTTTCATAATATATGTTTTGTACATGGTATCGGCTATAAGAGAGCTAAAAAAATAAACTGTTTGCGATTTTAGTATAAAAGTTTTAAAAAATCTTATAAGCATCGATGTCTTTTTTAAATTTGATGATAGAAGTAGGTAAACCCGCTCCAGATTTTACTGCAAAAGCATTCTTTCCCAACGAGAAAAAAATAAAGCAACTAAAGCTGAGCGATTATAAAGGAAAATGGGTAATTCTGACTTTCCATCCAGGAGATTTTACTTTTGTATGCGCTACCGATCTTGAAGCGTTTCAGGCATATTACGACAAATTCAAAGCGCTTAACGCTGAAATTTTGGCAATAAGTGAGGATTCCATATACTCTCACAAGGTTTGGTGGGAAACAAGTCCAAGGGTAAAGAAGGTTATGTACCCTCTCGTAGAGGACATACGTAAAGACATCGCTACAGTTTATGGTTTTCTGAATACTGACACAGGAATGACAAAAAGGGGTACAGTTATAATAGACCCTGATGGAACAGTTCAATACATATCCGTCTTTAACGACAGACTAGGGAAAGATGTAAAACACGTGCTTAACGCTTTGAAAGGATTAAAGTACATATATGAGCACCCAGCAAAGCCTGAAGAGTTCGATATAATTCCTGCTAACTGGGAAGAAGGACAACCGGTAATAAAGATCAGAGTACCGGATGACATAGGAAAACTGTAAATTTATTTTTAAATATCTTTTTTTATTTCTATATAGTTCGCAATGCTATGGTTAATATATACTACTGGGGAGTGTAATCTTAAATGTTCGTACTGTGGTGGATCTTTTGACCCCAATGTGGTTCCTTGGAGCGTCAAGTATGATCTGAAAGCGCTTAAAGAAAAAATAGAATCTGATCCGGAAGCTGTTATAATATTTTATGGAGGAGAACCATTGCTTAATTCAAATTTTATAATGAACGTAATGGATAACATCAAAGCTAAAAGGTTTGGCATTCAAACAAACGGTACCAATATTCAAAATCTTCCACAAAGCTACTGGAAAAATATGAACGTAGTCCTGCTTTCTATAGATGGGAAAAAACAGACTACGGATAGGTTTAGAGGAAAAGGAACTTATGATAAAGTTTTAAAAAGCTTTAAGGCTCTGAATTCGATCGGCGTAGAAAAAATTATAGCGAGAATGACAGTGACCCAGTATACCGATATATATGAAGACGTTATGCACCTTTTTTCTATAGGCTTCAAGTACGTTCACTGGCAGCTTAACGCAGTATGGAGCAAAAGATGGAGCATAAAGAGCTGGGCTGAAAGTTCTTATATACCGGGCATAAAAAGGCTCAGGAAAAAATTTTTGGACTGCGCTTCCAAAGGTAAAGTTTTGGGCATCATTCCTTTTCTAGGTATACTTTCAGCGCATTATTTTGAAGGTTATAAAGGTCCGCCATGCGGTGCAGGCTACAGATCGGTTTCAATAACGACAGATGGTAGGGTACTTGCCTGTCCTATAGCAGTTTTTGAAAAATGGGCCGAACTCGGAAGCGTTAACAAAGGGTTTGTACTAAAAGAAATAGAAATTCCACCGATGTGTAAAACGTGCAAATACTTTAGATACTGTGGAGGTAGATGTTTGTACTCTTTAATGGAAGGCAGAAACCTATGGCAATCGCTTTATTATGATCTTGATGAAATTACAAGAAAAACTATAGAAGAAGTCATCTATATGACAAAGTATTTAGATCGTTACATAAAAAGCGGGATTTTAAACAAGAATTTATTTAAATATGATCCAACTCTGGATTCCACTGAAGTCATACCCTAGCCATAAAGAACCCCTTGTATCAAAAACGGTAAAATGACGGTTGCATCACCGTGTATTGTCACGTGTTTTCCATGAGGTTTTATTTTTCCCCATGATATTGCCTCCTTTGTAAGCGCGCCGCTAAGACTTCCGTCGTATTCATACGCAGTTGTAACGTAAACTGCTATCTCAAGTCCATCCCTGAATTGTGACCACCATATTGCATGATGCTTTGAAATTCCTCCGCCAATTATAAGTGCCCCTAACTTTTTATGAGAATATATAAAATCGGAGATAAGCTGTTCATCCTCAAGGACATCTACCAAAAAATCCCTATGTGATTGTTTATAAAGCCAAAGTTGATAGCCAACAGCTCCGTCAGTTATCCCTGGCACTACTACAGGTATCTGATTTTTAAAAGCCCAGTAGAGAAAAGAGGACTCGTTATTTATCATCTTTCCTATATCCCATATAAGTTTGTAACTTGAGATTTTTTTGGTTTGAGAATATTCTGAATTCAAAAGCTCTTGCATCTTTTTTTCTATTAACGGACCATAATTTTCTAAGGGGATAAATACATTTCCTAGTCTATGTATTCCCATTTTTCTTAGTTTTACATCGTCTTCAAAATATGAACCCTTATAGTAATCTGAAAAGCTTCTAGCTATATCATGATCTAACGCTCCACATGTTGTTATTATAAGGTCAAATTTCTTTAATTTTATTAGTTGCGTTATCACGCCTCTAAGTCCGGTCGCTATTATATCAGCCGGGAACGTCAAGATTTTTCCATAATCTCCTTCAAAAAGCTCTTTTAGATAATCCAAAGCTTCACCCATCTCTCTACCTGAGAATCCCCCAGCTCTGGACATCTTTTTCAACAAACTGAACGGAACGTCGTTTTTTTCAAGAACTATATCTTTAACAGGTTCTCTTTGCATATGATAACTTTGCTAATTATTTACATATTAATGTAGCGTTTGTTATGATTTTATAGATTTTCACGATTTGGTAAACAATCTTTCATCTTTTTACCAGAGACCCAGTCCGTAACAGTAGATCAAAATCTCACTAACGTATAATGCGCTTTACCATTTTTAGATTGCAGGATTATGGTTTCCATAAAATGTAAAACTCCATCTTGTGCTAAAAAGTTTTGATCTACTGGTAAGGACGGGGCAGTTCACAATCGGAAATCTCTAAAAAGTTTATAAACGACAACCGTATGAGCGTTATTATGCCTATAGCTGATCCAGTTAAAAGGCAGATAGCAGTTCAAAGAAAATTAATGCATAAAATATGTATGAAGTGCGGAGCTAAAAATCCAATTTCTGCGGTAAGATGCAGAAAGTGTGGGAGTAAAGCTCTAAGGCTTCAGAACAGAGAATTAGGAGCTAAGAAGTAAAGTGTTAAGGGCCGGTGGTGTAGCTTGGTCAGCACACCGCCTTGACGCGGCGGAGGTCGCCGGTTCGAATCCGGCCCGGCCCACTTTGATAATAGCAGAGAAAAACGATGCCGCAAAAAGAATAGCATTTGCGCTCGATCGTTCTTATAAAAAGCTTTCTGTGGACGGAATACCCGTTTACACAGGTTTATGGAATTCTATAAAGATTTATGTAATACCAGCAAGGGGACATCTTTATACTTTAAAAACAGACGTTGCAGAGCTGAGTCTATTTCCTGTCTTAGACGTTGAATGGGTTCCAGCAGCAGATGACAAGTACGTTGCAAAACTTTTGGATGTAATAAAAAAGTTCATTAAAGAAACATCAGAAATCATTATAGCGTGTGACTATGATATTGAAGGCGAAACCATAGGATATAACATAGTAAAGTATAACGGAGGATTTGAAAAGATCGTTAAAAGGGCTAAGTTTTCGACGTTAACGGTGGAAGAGTTAAAGCAAAGCTTTAACAGCCTTTTGTCGCGAGAAAAATGGCTTATGGCCGACGCAGGAAGAACAAGACACTATATTGATTTTATATGGGGTATAAGCCTTTCTCGCCTTTTAATGAATGAAGTAAGGCAGGGTACTGGTAAAAGATTAAGTCTGAGTATAGGCAGGGTACAGGGCCCTACTTTGATTGAAATTTATAACAGGGAATCAGAAATAAATTCATATGTGCCAAAACCATACTGGAAGTTTAAAGCTGTAGGCGAACTTAGGGGCCAGGAATTCGAACTTTCAGGCCCAAACCTAAAAAGCGTAGATGAAGTTGAAAGAGCGAAAAAATTAAAGGGAAAATACGGCAAAGTTGTGTTTTTTGATAAAGGCATCGAAGAAATCAAACCTCCTTATCCTTTTAATCTCTCAGACCTACAAAAAGAAGCGTACAGACTTTTTGGAATTCAACCCTGGGAATCGCTTTCAATTTTGGAGAAATTGTATCTAAGGGCTCTTATATCTTATCCTAGAACAAGTTCTCAGAAATTGCCACCTACAATAAACTATAGATCTATACTTTCAAAACTCGGACAAAGATATAAAGAAGCAGGAAACGTCTCAAGGTCTCATCCTGTAGAGGGGCCAATGGATGACCCTGCGCATCCCGCAATATACCCAACAGGTGAACTGCAACCTTTAACAGGCAGCGAGTATAAGATTTATGATCTTGTTGCGAGAAGGTTCATAAGTTCTTTTTACAGGAACGTTAGAGTTGCTAAAAAGTACATGAAAGTCAGGGCAAATGATTTTGACTTAGAAGCTGACGGAGCTGCCGTGATCGATAAGGGATGGCTGGAAGTTTATCCTTTTAGGGAAATAAGGGAGAAAAGCATACCAGATGCTGAAGTTGGTGAAGAAGTCCTGATAAAAGATGTTAATGTAGAACTAACTTTCACCAAACCTCCTTCAAGGTATACTCCATCTAGCCTCCTCGAATGGATGGAGACTAACGAGATAGGTACAAAGGCTACAAGGGCTGACATAATAAAAACGCTCTACAAAAGGGGATACATAAGGGGCAACAGGATAGAAATAACAGAGCTAGGATTTAGCGTAGCTAGATACTTTAGTTTTTCTCAGATAATAACTCTCGAGATGACAAGAAAGCTCGAGAAATCTTTGGAGAACATTGAATTTGGAAAAGCTTATCCCGGTGAAATACTTAACGAGAGCGCAATGTTTCTAATAGAAGAATTAAAAAACGCTAAACGCTCAGAGGAGATGGTAGAACTTACAAAAAAGTACTTAGCAGCTGGAACCGGCGAATCACTTGGAAAATGTCCAGTATGCGGCAAAGGAGATTTGATACTGCATATATCCCAAGCAGGAAAGAGATATTTAAAATGCAATGTATGCGGAGCATCGGCTCCTCTTCCAAGAAAAGGAAAGCTCGTATCTGCAAAGAAAAACTGTAGCTATTGCGGATGGCCCTTGATAAAAAGAGGTGGTTGGGTGTTTTGTCCAAATCCGAATTGCCCAAGCAGCAAGCTAAAAAATGCCTAGTTTGTGGATCTTATTCTGAAGAAGGGTTACTGTGTTTTAAACACAGAACGGCCGCGAAGAGTCTAACTGAAGGTTATAAATACTGGAAAGAAGCTTTTAACATTTCTTTTAATGAATATTTGAAAGAAGTAAGAAAAAGGTCTGAAACGGGGACCTGGGTTAAAGAGATAATTGATTATGTTATTGCTTCTAACGATTTCAATATACTTTTAGAGAACGGTTATTTATAGATTCATAAGCATCAATAAAAATCTATTTATAAATATAAAGTTTATATTTGTGTTTATTTTTATTTATTCTGATATGAGATCTAAAAAAGCTATAAGCAAATACTTAGTAGCAATAATAATAATCGTAATAATAATCGCTGGAGTAGCAGGGTATTCATACTATCTCACGATAACAACACCAAAACCTGTTACCCTAAATGTAGTAGTAGTTTCAGGTTGGAACGACAAAACAGTAGAAATGGCAGCAAAAGATTTTGAAGCCGTTCATCCAAACGTTCATTTTAACTTCATAGAGACTACATTCTCAAACGTTCTTCAAAGAGAAATAGTCGCAGAATCCCAAGGTAACGCCTCCTCATATGATATATTTACCTGGAGTCCTACAATGTCTGGCGCTATAGCTCCCTATGTTACGCCTCTAGGGCCTCTTATATCACAGTATAATTATAATATTTCGGATATACCTACCGCATTCTTATCTTTTGGCGGAGAGTTTTATAATCTTTCAACAAAACAAACAGAGATAATAGGCTTACCTTTAGACCTTAGTGTTTTAGTTCTATTTTACAGAACAGATATATTTGGAAATGCAACGCTAGCTAATGAGTTTCAAGCACAGTACGGAGTGCCGTTTAATCCAAACGAATGGACGAACTGGACCGAAGTTGTCTGGGCAGCACAGTTCATACAGCAACATCATGCTGCGCAATATGGAATAATCGTCGATGATAATCCAAGCCACGGGCTAATAGATACTTACCCAGCTATATTTTACTGGTGGTATATGAAAAATTCAACACTTAATGGTGGCACAAAAGGAGGTCTGCCCCCGTTTAACATTCTTTTTACACCTCAGCTAAAACCTTCGTTTAACAATTCTGCAGGCGTAGAAGCTTTAGTTACGTTAAAACAATTGGTACAATACGAGCCCGCGCCAAACGTTCTTATAGTTGACTACAGCCACCTTCAGTCTTTGTTTGGATCAGGTCAGGCAGGCATGGAAATAGGATGGTCAGGCTTTTATGATTCGTTTAACAACCCATCTAATTATCCGGCTGTAGCTGGGAAAATTTCAATGGCACTACTTCCAGGAGGTTACGCTGAAGCCGGAGGTTCATTCTTAGGTATAGCTAAATATTCAGCTCATAAAGCGCTTGCTTTTCAGTTCCTAGAATTTATTACTTCAGACAAAGAAGCTGTAAGTTTGTACTATAGAGGAGGATTCCCACCTGATGAACTTGGTGCTATAAGATTAATAGCCAGCAACAGTACATATTCAAAAGAGTGGTCCTTCTACACAAAGGCGGCTCAAGTAGCATATGCTAATCCACCAGCATTGCCGATAACATCTTCTGAATTGATGCCCGTTTTGAACCATAATATATACAATTACATAACAGGTGTAACAAACGACCCGTATACAGCTCTTAACACAGCAGCTTCACAGTGGGCAACATATATAAATCAGTACCTTTCAAAATAACGCATGTCTAACTGGAGCTACAGGAACGCAGCTTTAATACTAGCCTTACCGTTTATTATTTATTTGGTTGTTTTCACCCTTTATCCCATAATTTATTCAATAATTCTAAGCTTTTCAAAAGTGGGACTACTGTACAATTTTGCTGGTTTGGTTGGTTTAGAAAATTACATGCTGCTTTTTAAAAACCCTTTTTTTCTAAAAACGTTTATTAACACTCTTATATTTGCATTTTCAGTAACAGCGGTTGATATCGTATTTTCTATATTATTAGCCCTGTCTATAGAAAGGATATCCCGCGGTAAGTCAGTTTTTACCACACTTTTAACTTCGCCTTTAATGTTGCCGGCAGTTGTTGTAGCAATAGTATGGGAAATTATAATGGATCCGTTTGTGGGCCCGCTTGATTATTTTTTGAGATTGTTACATTTCCCGACTGTAGGATGGTTGGCCGATCCACATGTTATGCTGCTTTCCTTAATAATAATAACAATATGGCAAACAACCCCTTTTGCTTTCTTGCTTGTGCTTGCCGGCGTACAGGCAATTCCTCCGCAACTAAAAGAAGCCGCGATGGTTGACGGCCTTTCAACATCAGATATGTTTACTCAGGTTACCATGCCGATAATACTGCCCTCTGTAGTAGTAGCTGTTCTGATGACTCTTATTACAGCCTTTAGAACTTTTGACGTAATTTTTGTTATAGATTCAGGTGGCTTTAACCCTAGCAACGCTCTTCTAGTATATTATGCCTATATCTATGCCTTTGTCCCGGGTTACCAAGGAATAGCAATGGCTTCAATAGTCATTTTGGCAGGCATATCTACAGTTTTAGGCATACTTTTCATAAAAGCTATGGGGCTCGAAAACAGACTTGGGTTAGAAGCAAAAAAGAAAGAAAGACATCTTAAGCTCAGGATTTCTTTCCCCTCGTTTAACATCAGACCAAAAATCTCGTTGGTGCTAGCATACCTGATTTTGATCATAAGCGTTACATTTGCATTCTTTCCAATAATCTGGACTTTATTAACCTCGATGCATTATTCTGGAATAGTCATGAGCTTGCTTCCTCATCATCCAATACAAGGACTTATAAAGAACTTCTCTATGGCTCTTTCTCAAGGAGCGCCTTACCTCATAGTAAGCCTTGTAGTAGCGCCTGTTGTAGCAGCGTTAACAATAATATTAGCAGCACCAGCCGCTTATTCAATAGCTAGGTTTAAACTAGGAGGCACAAAACTGCTTGCTTGGGCATTATACCTTTATACCGTTCCGTCGATGGTATATCTTGTCCCAATATATACGCTAATAACGAAATTGGGTCTTACGAATACTTGGTGGGCTTTAATGCTCATATATCCAATTTTTACTCTTCCGCTTTCTGTTTGGATATTGACAGGTTTCTATAATGACGTACCTAAAGAAATAGATGAATCAGCTCTTATTGATGGAAAATCAAGAATAGATGCATTTTTTGACATAATTTTACCCATTATAAGACCAGCACTTGCCGTGGCAGCTTTCTTTGCGATACTATCAAGCTATACAGAATTTATGTTTGCGCTTACACTTGGCAGAACACCATACCTCTTTAACTTTCCACCAACCGGTTCAGAAACTGCGACTGTTTTTGTAGCCTCAGCGCTTGTCTATGGTTCTGGCGAAGTAGTAAACTATGGTATGCTTGCCGCTGCAGGATTGCTCGTATCTATTCCTGTAATAATAATTTCAGCTGTTTTACAAAAATACATAATTAAGGGGTTATGGGTTGGAGGGCTGAAGGGTTAGGATAAACGAGTTTTCCTTCTTTAAAAACCACAAATTTGGATATTTTTAATTTTATATTTTCTCCAACATTTACTTTTGTTTCTGGCGAAGTTTTTATCTTAATTTCCTGGTCATCTACCATTACTGTCACAATGCTTTCTGAACCAAGAGGTTCTATGACCAATATTTTACCAGAAAGCTGTCCTTCTTCCGAGATCTTAATATTTTCGGGCCTTATACCTACCTTTATTTCACCTTCAAAATCTGTATAAGATTCAATTTCCCCGTTAAGCAACTTTATTTTTCCTTTCTCTGCAACAGCTGATATCATGTTGATTGGTGGCGAACCTATAAAACCAGCAACAAACTCATTTGTCGGGTATTCGTAAAGATTAAGAGGGTTATCATACTGCTGAACAAGACCTTCGTGAATAACAGCGATCCTGTCTGCCAAAGCCATAGCTTCCGACTGGTCATGTGTAACATATACAGTTGTTATCTTCAGATCTTTCTGCAGTTTCTTTAAAAAAGTTCTTGTTGTTATTCTTACCTTTGCATCTAAATTGCTTAAAGGCTCATCTAAAAGAAAAAGCTGTGGCCTCCTTACAAGCGCTCTTGCGAGCGCCACCCTCTGTTGCTGTCCTCCGCTAAGCTGCCTCGGATATCTATCTAGCAATTCTTCTATTTCTAGCAATTCAGCTATTTCCTTAACTTTCTTCTCAATCTCGTCCCTTTTTAATTTTTTTGTTTGCAAAGGCAGAGCGATATTCTCAAAAACAGTTTTATGAGGATATAAGGCATAATTCTGGAAAACCATTGCTACGTTTCTCTCACGCGGTGTAAGATCGTCAACTATTTTTTCTCCTATTTTTACATGACCTTTATCCTGAACTTCAAGACCAGCTATTATTCTTAACAGTGTTGTTTTTCCAGATCCTGAAGGACCAAGAAGAACAACAAATTCACCCTCTTCAACCCTAAGATTTACACCTTTAAGTACCTGTACTTTGCCAAACGTCTTCCATATATTAACCAGTTCTAGAGTTGGCATTTATAGTATATAAAATATTTTACATCTTTTATAACCATTACGGGGTATACAGTACTCCCGCAAGTACGGCATTTCAATTATAATTAACAATGTAATTGATGATTTTTGGTTT
>JAWDMM010000018.1:0-20524 GCA_046536595.1 Nitrososphaeria archaeon
TCTTTCCTTATCCATGGATGAGACTTTGAAAAAACGTATCCATCTGAAACTTCCACATCGTCAACGGGCACCTTAAAAACTCTTGAAGCTGTATCCTTTATCTGATTCTTGGCGTCCTCTATTGCCCTCAAAAGAGCTATGCCGTCTGAAAAGAGACCTCTGCTGCCTACGGTCTGCCATGTATATGCATTCCTGTCTGTATCTACCCCTTCAGTCTGTACTACTTTTACTTTTTCCAGAGGTACACCAAATTCTTTTGCCGCTATCATTGCGAGCCCTGTCGGGGTACCCTGACCCATACTGCCTGTTCCCGTTATTACATCTACAGTACCGTCTTCATTTAATTTAACGATAGCTGAAGCTGCAGCGTTGGATGGCTGAGAAGGAGCCTTAACCAGCATAGATAAACCTTTGCCTCTAACTAGCCATGGTGCCGAAGATTCTTCAATTTTTCCTATCTGGATAAGTTCTGCCGCAGCTTTTAAAACTCCCTCTGGGTCGCCTTCGTCTTCTCTTACCCTTTCTCCCGTAGCTCTAAAAGATTTTCCTGGCTTTAACAGGTTTATCCTTCTTATGCTTACGGGGTCAATTTTTAGTTCATGAGCTGCTCTATCCAAAATCTGTTCCAAAGGCCAATGGTTCTCTGGATGACCAAAACCTCTCATAGCCGTTGTCGGTATTTTGTTTGTATATACTGCAAGCGATCTTACGTTTACATTCTCTATTTCGTAAGCACCTTCCGCAGAATAACCAGCAGTCCTCGAAACGTTAACCGTGTAATCAGCATAAGCCCCTGCATCCATAAAAAATTCAGCTTTATAAGCCAAAAATTTTCCTTCTTTAGAAAAACCAGCTTTAACTTTTGCCAGAAAAAGATCTCTGCTTGGGGCTGAGATCATCTGTTCAGCCCTGCTGAGCGTAAGCTTGACTGGTTTGTTACCAGCTTTTCTTGACAGCAAGGCCACCAGCGCTTCCCATCCAAGCCCAGCTTTAAGTCCAAACCCCCCACCTATCGGAGGTGCATGTATTACTATTTTGTTTAAAGGCATGCCCAACGATTTAGAAAGCAAAAACCTTGTTGCATATGGAGATTGCACGCTGCTCCATATTTCAACAGTGCCGTCAGGTCTCCAGTAACCAATTGCATTCTGCACTTCCATCGTAGCATGGCTTATTTGTGGCAATTTGAAGGTGTCTTCTATAATCAGGCTGGATTGCTGCAAGCCTTCGTCTACATTACCCTTTATGAGCTTAAATTCGTTAGCTATGTTCGTTCCAGGTATAGGTTTAAAACCAGGAAAAGAACTGTATTCGCCAAGATGCTCGTGAACTAGAGGAGAATCTTTTTCAAGAGCCTTTTCTATATCAAGGACTGGCTCCAAAGGCTCATAATCAACGACCACTTTTTCTACCGCCTCTTCGGCGGCACCTATGTCTGTAGCTATCACGGCCGCTACTGGATGACCAACCCATCTTACTTTATCCACCGCAAGAACATCTCTATCTGATACGTAAATTCCCAGCCTATAGGGAAAGTCCTTTCCAGTAGCTACAGCTACAACACCGGGAACTTTTAAGGCATCTTCAAAATTAATCGATTTTATTTTAGCATGGGCATATTTGCTCGTCACCAGTTTTGCAAAAAGCATATCAGGTAAGCTTATATCAAAATTGTACCTGAGCGTCCCGGTTACTTTAAGCCAAGAATCGATTTGCGGTATTTTTTCTCCTAAAATAGAGTTGGATGTCAAGTGATAAATTTATTGTGTAGTTCAAATATTAAACTTGTTATAAACGTGTGTTTGATTCACTGGGCATATGTTGCAAAAAATGTTCAATTTTTAAAAAATCAAGAAATAAAATACAATAAATTCTTTAAATTGTTTAACATTATAAAATAGGAAATCAAATGCTTTTATCTTACAGAGAAATTAAAGAAATTTTTAGTTTGTTAGTCATTTGGCTAAAAAAGTTCTTCATCTATTAAAAAACATTTACGTTTATATAATTGTGCACGATAACTTTTATTTAAATTGGATCCTGTTGAGTATTCAAGAAAGTATGGAGGTAAAATACAGATAATACCTAAAGTACCCTTAAAGAGCTATGATGACTTTGCGATAATATACACTCCAGGTGTTGCTCAGGTTTCTAAAGTCATTGAAACTGATGAAGATAAAAGTTTTGAACTGACAAGCAGAGGAAATACAATAGCAGTATTAACAAACGGGACAAGGGTTCTTGGGCTAGGGCCAATAGGCCCCACAGCCGGTCTACCTGTCATGGAGGGCAAGGCTCTCCTCTACAAATTTTTAGGTGGAGTAGATGCGGTGCCTTTAGCCGTTAGAGCGGAAACAACCGATGAAATGGTCAAAATAGCTGAAGCAATTCAACCCTCTTTCGGAGGAATAAACTTAGAAGATATAGAAAGCCCGATGTGTTTTGAAGTATGGGAAAAACTGCTTGAAAGGCTTAAGATACCTGTTTGGCACGATGACCAGCACGGTACAGCTGGAGCTATACTTGCCGGTTTGATAAACGCTATAAAACTAACAGGAAAAAAGAAAGAAAATGCTAAAGTTGTACTTTTTGGAGCTGGGGCAGCAAACATAAGGACAGCTTATGTTCTTATAGATTATGGGTTTAATCCTAAAAACATAATTCTCATAGACAGCAAAGGACCCCTTTACGCTAACAGGGAAGATGTAGATAAACTTATGTTTACTCATAAATGGAAATATGACCTTGCAATAAAGACAAACGGAGAGAACGCAATAACAATAGAAGACGCTTTTAAAGGCGCTGACATCCTTGTTGCAGCGAGCAAACCAGGACCAGGCACCATAGATAAGCACTGGATAATGCAAATGAACGACAGGCCGATAACTTTCTTGCTAGCTAATCCGGTTCCTGAGATGATGCCTGATGAAGCTAAAGAAGCTGGGGCCTACATAATTGCTACCGGAAGAAGCGATTTTCCTAACCAGGTTAACAATTCTTTGGTCTTTCCTGCAGTTTTTAGAGGCGTACTTGACAGCAAAAGCGTCAAAGTTGACGACCAGATAGTTATAGCAGCCGCTGAAGAGCTGGCCAGACAGGCAGAAATTAAAGGAATTTCTGAAGATTATATATTGCCCAGAATGGATGAATGGGAAGTATTCATAGAAGAGGCAGCATCGGTTGCTGACGCTTCAGCAAAGCTCGGGTACGCAAGGGTTAAGCTATCTAGAGAGGAGTACAGAGAAATTGCAAAACAAAAGATAGAAAACAGCAGGAAGATCTTAAACAGCATTATACCCTTTATTGAAAAGGGCTAATTTTTAGATTATTTTATGTAATGAGTACCTTTTATCTGAAATCTTTTCAGAAGCTTTAGGATAAAAAGCTTCAATAGGTCCGCCACAACAGTACGTGTTTTTTCCATTATGTATGGGTAGTATTAGATTTGCAGTGCTTTCAATAAAACCTTTAGGCAAGTTATGATCGGTATGTCTTACAAGGTGACACGGTTCATGATAAGTTACTTTTTTATCTAATCTTGAGAATTTTAGCGTGCTCAGATGGTCAAGGTAAAATGTTACGTTAAAATCAAAGCCTTTTACATATTTTGTATACTTGTTGAGTAAAACGTCGTAAGTATGAGGGTCAACTGTAATTATGTTCTTTACACCTTTTTTATGAAACAAATCAGTAACCCACTGAGCGTATTGTTTAAACTCATTCACATAACCCATATCTATCATCAGCGTGCCTGGATATGGTTCTTCCGCTCCTAGATAAGAAAATTTGACGCCTGCTTTTTTTAAGAGAAAGTAAATGTTCTTGAGTTGACTTTCTGACCTTTCTTTAATCTTTTTATCGTAAAACTTTGAGAAAATAAAAGAAGGATTGCCTAAAGATGAAAGTAAAGGGGTCAAGAATCTGTAAAGCTCTCCTATTGATTTCAGCATTTCGCTAAGTTTTTTGTTGTAAGCCATGAGCTGATACATGTGCCCAGTATAGAGTATAGTTTCGTATGAATTTTCAAATTCAAGGCCTTTTGACCATTCGGTTAATTCTTTTTTTAAACCTAAAGGGTCTTTGTATTTTAATATAATTTCGGTTATCATCTCGGCTACCTGGTGCTTCTGGTCCTCTATTTGACCCTCCGCTATGGCCTGTTTCATAAGCTCGCTGACAACTCCAGAGTTCACATGCGCTGGGCATACCTGAAGCCTGTTTAATAAGCTCGCTAACAACTCCAGAGTTCACATGCGCTGGGCATACCTGAAAACAAGCATAACAGTCAAGGCAAGATTCAAAAGGATCTCTAAAGTTAAGGCTATGGTTACCGCTCAAAAACTCTTTGGCTAAGTTTATTCTCCCCCTTGCGCCCATTGATGTCCTGTAATCAAAAGCAGGTATTGTCGGGCATACTGCTTCACAGAAGCCGCAGTTAATACAGTTTAATGCTTCTGAAGAGAGAGCTCTTACAACGTCACTCAATTAGCTTTCCCCGGTTGAGTATTTTCTTTGGATCAAATACGTTCTTGATCTTTTTCATAAGTTCAAGGTTTATCTGGTTGTTCCTGTAAGCAAACTCTTTTAAGAGAAGCTCTTTTTTCTCTAAACCTATTCCGTGTTCTGCTGAAACGCAGCCGTCATGTTTTACTGCTATCATCCCTGTTTCAAGCAGCAACTCTTTTGCTTTATCCAAATCGTTAGGGCCGGCGAATATGTTTATATGTACGTTACCATCGCCTATATGTCCAAATACAGCAATTTTTAAACCGCTCGATTTAGCTGCATTATATATTTCGTCTATTGTTTCTGAAATTTTTGATGGAGGAACAACTATATCCCCTATTATAACTCTTTGCTCAGGGTTTTCTCTCTCTAAAAGTAAAGAGGAGTATAAACCTTTCCTGAGCTTTAACGCATTGTCCATCTCTTTTTTATCCTTTATGGTTCTTAATTCGATTGGTGACGTTTCATTAAGTGCTTTTAACACTTGTTCGCTTTCCTCTGAAGTTATTATAATCAGTAGTGCCTTCGCATTATCCGGATATGGTATGCCATAGCTCTTTACTGCATCCATTGAAACCTCATCTAAAAACTCAGCTGTGAGCGGTATAAGTCCTCTTTCATTAAGCGTGCCTATTACATCTCCAAATCTTTTATAGCTATCATAGAAAGCGAGAAACATGGCTTCTCTTTCCGGTAATGGAGCTATTTTCAAAATTGCTTTGGTTATAACGCCCAAAGTGCCCTCGCTGCCTATCATCAAAGCGGTAAGATCATAACCTTCTGACCTTTTAAGAGTCTTTTCGCCAAACTGGGTAATCGTGCCATCAGGAAGAACTACTTCTAGGCCTAACACCCATTCCTTAGTTGCTCCATATCTAGCTCCTCTTACACCTCCAGCGTTGGTGTTTATCGATCCGCCTACGGTCGCTGCTATATCGCTTGCTGGATCTGGTGGATACATGTATCCATATTTTTCTAAATAGGAATTAAGCTCTCCAACCCTGACACCAGCTTCCACAATTACATATCTATCTTTTAGGTTTACTTCAAGTATTCTGTCAAACCTAAGCATGCTCATAACTATGCCGCCTTCAGGCACAGATGAACCAGTTAACGACGTACCCCCTCCTCTTACATATACTGGCACGTTATTTTCGTAGCAAAGCTTCAGAACCTTAGAAACCTCAGAAGCGTTCCCCGGGATAACAACCGCTATAGGTTTTTCTCCTTCGATGTATGATGCATCCTTAACGTATGGAACAATATCCTCGTACTTTGTCAAAACATATTCTCTGCCCACTATCTTTGCAAGCTCACCTGTAATGTCCATTATCATTAATTAATGTACCGCTCTTATATAAATTATGATTCAAAATACGTTAATAAAACGATTTATAAATAAAAAATCAGTCTTTTTTTAAAAGAAATCATAGATATAATCGTGAATCTGCAGAATATCTCTTGATATTTTCCTTCTCTTTACGGCCTTTACTAACTCGTCCCTGGATGGGTTTCCATCTTTATCCCTATAAACCGGGTTCAGGTTCTTATCCAAGTAATATATTGCGTCAAGAAGCTTTCGTCTTTTTTCTGTATCTTTATCGGCCAAAGAGAAAAGAACCCTAGCGCTATGCTGAATATATTTGGGAGAGAATATCTGTCTTTTAAGGATGTCCATTATTACAGGAGCTTCCCTGCGGTCAAACATAGGCTCGTTCGCTTTTATTATTTCTAACGTTTGCTGGTACTTGAGCCCAAGTTTTCTAGATATGTTTCTAGCCGCTTCGTTCAGAGTAATCTTTTTCTCATATGTTGGCTCTTTGCCATAAGCTTTTGAGACAGAATCTTGTACTGCTTTAATATTCTTGATTACCTTTAGCATACTGTCAGTATACTGAACATTAAGCAGACTTGCTATATTTTTAACGGCGTCTTCGTCAAGTACATTATAAAGAACGATTCCTTTTAAAACTTCATCGAGCTTTTGTATGACTTCTTCATATGTTTTGCCCCCTTCTAAGCCTATCTTAATTATTGCTAACCTATAAGCCACGAGCCTGTCGTAATCTCTGTAGAATTCTGCCGTCCATTTATAATGCTGCTCCCAAATTTTTTCAAACATCTGCTTATCAAACGTTGTTCCAGCTTTTATTTGGTACACATTTTCATCTGGGATTACGCCGTCCTTTGTAAGCTTCGGTCCTTTTATAAACCCATCCTTTGTAACTTTTGCGCCGTTATTAGCCAGTGTCCAGAGCCAAGAAACGAATATCCTGTAAGTAGCAAGGTCGTTCATAAATCTTACGAGTCTGTTCGCGAAGGCTTTATAATCGTCTATTGCTGCAGCAAGGTTTCCGTTAAGTACCTGAAAGCCATAGTTTGCAATATCCTGTAAGTAGCAAGGTCGTTCATAAATCTTACGAGTCTGTTCGCGAAGGCTTTATAATCGTCTATTGCTGCAGCAAGGTTTCCGTTAAGTACCTGAAAGCCATAGTTTGCTGCCATGTAAAACGCATGCTGTATGTTTTCGACAGTCACATCTCCTTCCGCTATATCATAAAGGCTGTTCCAGAGATCTTTCCCCCTCCAAAGTTTTTCTGACGAGATGAACTTTTCGGGCGTTTCTAACATGTCCCTTGTCACTATCCACGGAGTTATTTTGCCGTTTTCATCTACAAGTCCAAGGCTGTACAGGAGCTTCTTTTCGTCTTCTGTTAGTCCGCTCTCAACCTTCGGAGCAATCTTTTCACCGTTCTGTTCTTCCCAAACACCGTTCTGTTCTTCCCAAACAACAGGCGCGTCTAGCATTTTTTGCAATTCTGATACATCAGCTCTTAAAGGCCCGTTTCCTGCCGCAACGTACTGATCATCAGGAGATGCCACCCAGCTCTGTCTGTACGCATCGTAAAGCTTTCCTTTTACCGTTCCTTTTATAACATCCTCTAGCGTTATTTTTTTACCGGACACGTCTTCTTCAGGAACAAAGATAAGGCCTATCAATCTCTCCCTTAATTTATCAAGCTTCATTGCTCTTAGCGTTACGGCATTGTGCCTGTGCCTACCATAAGCGTCAGATTTCTGATAGAGCATCACAGCGGCCATTCCACCTATAGGTGCACCGTTCTTCAGCTCGCCATTCTTTATGCCTGCCATCACGTTTAACAAAGCGTTGTACCTTTGATAAGCCATCATATGAGGCGAAACCATTCCCATGCGAGAGCCATTCTGAGGGTCTGGAAGAATCTTCTCATTCTTCCACATCTCGATTAGGCTTGCCGTATAGTCCCACCTTCCTACATTTGCCCCTATTAACCAGTACCTCCAGGTCCACATTATCGCAGGGAGATGCCTTCCAGCGTTGCCCTCTTCATAAAGAGCCTTGAATTTAATGAGGCTTCCTGGCTTTTCAGCTCCCATCAGCCTCTCTAACTTCCAGATTGCTTTTGCTATCATGAAAGCTTCCTGCGGGGTTTGAGTCTTTGGTATGTAGAATAACACCATCCTTCCAGCTTTATTTAGCGAGTCAAAATCATTTAACGCGTGTATCACCATATCAACTATAAAGGAAGGAGCTGGCTTTCCGTCTATTTCAACATTAAAAGTTAAAAGATGGATTCCGGGTATCCTGTGAAAGCTCGCGGGCCATTTTTCCATGGGTTTCTGCATTTTGTAAACTCTAAGCTGGCCCTTTTTCTCCATCTTGACTTCAAGCAGCTGACCTGCAAGTATCTTCTTTTCGTTTAACCTAGATTCAAAGAGACCTATTGAAGATCTATCTCTGCTGCTGTAAGGTATATAGTCTGGAGGGGCCGCATCTTCGTCATCAGGTCCCATAGTAGCCGCAACGTCAGCGTTTATCTGTTTTATTGCCATGTCTGGAGGGTTCCAGGGACCTGTTATTTCAAGTCCAGGGTTCTTGAGCGGATGAGCGTAATCCGGTATCGGTACCAGATCGTTCAAACGCCATGTAAGCGTAGTGTTCTTTCCCAGAAAATTGTCGATCAGCCCCTGAACTATTTCCCTGTAAGTTCTCTTTTCCCCAGTAACTGGATCCTCATAAATTTCGTCCCACTTTGGTATTGAATATTTTTCCCTTACTTTGAGCGGAGAGTCAAGAAGTTCTCTCCTCTTTTTTAGTGCGGCTTCCCAGAGGTCCCTGACTTCATCGTAGACTTGGGCTATAACGTCTTCTACAACAAGTTTTTTACCGTTTACAGTTTTTTCGCCAAAAAGCTCAGAATATTTTTGAACTACTTTATTAGAAAGTTTTACTCTTTTCATTTTAAGTTAAATTAAAACGTGGATAATATATAAACCTTTAAGCACAAAAAAACAGATTAGCCAAGCGTTTAACTTTTTAATTAAAAAGCTATAAAACAGTTCTGATAACAAATAATGTGGAAGACAAAATAGAGAAACTAAACTCTTACGATTGGAAGGTCAATGACCTTTTTATCGAGGATAAAATCGAGGCTTTAAATAAAATGTTTCAGAACCATGGGGGTTACTTTTATGTTGTTGAAAGGAAAGCTTTACGGGACACGCTCCTAAGCATCATAAAAGGAAAAAGGTCCTTGGTTTATACAAACATCAGGGTAGAATATGAAGATCTTGTAAAAAAGCTCGAGTTAGAAACGATTATCAAGCTTGAGAATGGTTCGGTTACAGACGCTAAAAAAGAACTCTTTGATGTAGACGTTGGAATTCTTGAGCCTGACGCTATAGCCGCTGAATCTGGTTCGATAGTGCTCTTCGATTTTGACGGTACAAAAAGTTTTGTTGCTTTTTTGCCTGAGATATTTATAGCTGTTGCTGAGGAAAGTACTATTTTTGATACTGTACCTGAAGCTATAGGCAACATGATCAAAAAATATGGCAAGATGCCGGCTACGATACAGATAGTTAATGGACCCAGCAGGACAGGGGATATCGAAAACAAGATAGTTAGGCCATCACATGGACCAAAGGACGCATATTTGTTGCTGGTGAAATAAATGAGCTACAAACAAGTTCATAAAAAGATACTTAACGCGTTAAAAAAGGAGGACCTGAGAAAGGGATCAGAAGCTGCAACAAAAGACGAGTTAAAAAAGAGAAGGTATGCAATAGCAACGCACCAGTACTCCATGGACTGGGCTAAAGACGTAAAAAACGCAAAGACAACAATGCTGTATGATGTTAACTCTTCAGTCGAAAAGTTCAGAAAAGCGTTCGAAGGGGAAAACAAACACTTTTACTTTGCAAGAACGCCGCAGGATCTGAAGAACATAATCGCTGAAATAATAAAACCAGGGAGCACCGTAGTTAAAAGCAAAAGCATGGTCGGGGAAGAGATAGAGCTCAGGCAGTTCATGGAAAGCCACGGAATCAAGATATACGAAACCGACCTTGGTGAGTTCCTGATACAGCTCGCAAACGAAAAGCCAGCACATATGGTGACGCCTGCCGTTAACATGAGCGAAGAAAGGGCCAGAAAGCTGCTTGAGCCAGTTGTCGGGGAAAAGCTGAACGACGTAAATTCGATGGTCCTTGGCGTAAGGAAGTTCATGAGAAAGATATTCTTCTCTGCCGACTTCGGTATGGTTGGGGCTAACGCTCTCTCAGCTGATACCGGTTCTATAATTTTTATAACAAATGAAGGTAATGGAGCGCTGACATCAACGCTGCCCGATAAGCTTATTGTGATAACTTCTGTAGAAAAGATTTACCCAACGTTGCTGGATGCTATAAAGGCCGTCACAACACAGGCAATATTCAGCGGTTTTGAATACACTACTTATGTGCACATAATAAACGGGCCTTATGATTTTTTTGGACCAAAAGAGATACATCTAATACTTCTTGATAACGGACGAATAAGAAGCGATGACCTTAAAGAAACTTTGTTCTGCATAAAGTGCGGAGCGTGTCAATTTGCCTGTCCGGTCTTTCAGGTAGTCGACGGGGCCTGGGGGTACATATACACAGCAGCGATCGGGATCCCTTGGACTGCAATAACAAATTCAAAAGAAACAGCAAGATCACTGGCTGCGTTCTGCCTTGAATGTGGGGGAAATGCAAGGAAGTCTGCCCGATGAATATAGATATACCTGAGCTGATAAGGAAAATAAAGGCAAAAGAAGTTTAAAAATTATTTTACAGCGTTTAGCTTTTTCGCTATATAATCTCTTGCATAAATAGAAAGCTCCGCAACATCAACGCCGGTAGGGCACTCTATGTAACACCTTCTGCAGGTGTTACAAGTGTATATTGAGTCAACAGCCTCCTCGATTTTAAAGTTTGGATCGTTAACCATAGCTTTGATAAGCGTTACCCTTCCACGAGGACTATAGTATTCATTCATACCGTGGACGCTCCAGCTAGGGCACGAATAAACGCAGAATCCGCATCTTATGCACTTCTGAGTTACCTGTTTCAGTATTTCTTCTGAGTTCATTTTTATCATAGAACCTCCACTAGGTCGTAAAGCTTGAAATTAGCGTTAGATACATATCCAGCAGCCCTGAACATCATATCGCATGCGGGGCATGAAGTAACTATGTTGTTCGTGCCCGTTGCGAGGAGCTCATCCAGACGGATCTTTGCTGTCTTAACTGCTGCTTCGGGGTCTGTATATTCAACTCCTCCACCATCGCACCTGGTCCTGAGCCTGTTGTTAGGTGGGTCAATAACTTTGTAGCCAAATGAAGAAATAAGGTTCCTTGGTTCTTCAGTAATTCTCAGATACCTTGCCAAATAACATGGATCATGGTACACGACTTTATCTTTTTGCTCTTTCTGACCTTCTGGCTTTAGGACTTCTGTAACGTGTTTTACATCAATGTCGAAACCTTGGACAAATTGCGGATAGAACTTCTTGAAAACTGTTGCCGTTATAGGGTCCATGGTTATTATGCTTTTAACCCCATATTCTTTCAGCTTTTTGTAAACGTCGTTTGCAACTTCTGAAAAATCTTCGAGCAAACCAAAAGTGTGAAGCGCAACTCCTGAATCAGGTTCTTTTTTTCCGAGATAAGCTATGTCTATGCCGCTTCTCTGAAGCACCTGAACCCCCTTTCTCAGAACTCCCCAATAGTATTCGTTCCTTCTATCGTTTTCTTCGGCTATAGACCTTAACTTTGAAAGAGTCTCCGAAGATATGCCCAGCAGCTTGCCAAGAGAGCTCATTGGAGATTTCAGCAGCTTTATCACGTCCTTCATCGTGCTCTTGTAACCGAGGTACTTTGCTTTCTTTGCCATGTCCAGCATCTGGGCTATGCTCATTCCTTCTTTTTTTGCTGTATATTCAAGGAGCAAGGCGGTTTCAGCATAACCCATGTAAGAGTACATTCCAGTATAGAAAATCGTATCACCTTTTTCTTTAAGGTTAAGGCCTTTGCTCCACTGAGAAAGCTCTTCTTGGGGCACTCCAACTGGATTACCGTACTTTAGTATAGTTTCCTTAGTGAAGTTGAGGACCGCAAATATTTCTCTATGTCTCTCACTCATTCCATTCTTCACCGAGCGCATATTTATCTGGGTTCAGAATGTTCTTAGGATCAAATAACTTCTTTATTTCTTTCATGAACCTGTAAACGGGCATCTGGTTCCTGACCTTAAACTGTTCCAGAAGCATGTCTTCTTTCAGCTTTCCAATCCCGTGCTCGGCTGTGATCGTGCCACCGAGCTTTATGGCCAGTTCGTTGATCTCTCTCGCGGCTTTTTCTGCCCTTTCCCACTCTTCTTTGTTGTTCATGTCAGCTCCGATGTTAGGGTGGAGGTTTCCGTCCCCGGCGTGACCGACGGTTGCTATAAAGACGTTATACTTCTTTCTTATTTCATCAACACCTCTGAGTGCGTCCTTTATCTTTGAAAGGGGCACAGCGATGTCCCCATCGATAAAACCTGGATAGAGGTGTCCCGGAGCTGTAAATGCAACAGCTCTGACATCCAAAAGCTCGTTCATTTTCTGAGGATCGTCAGCCTTTATTATCTGCGCAGCGTGGTTTTCGTTCATTATCTTAACAACTCTTTCAGCAACTTTTTCTAGGCCTTCAGCATGTCCGTCAACGTCTACTAGCACCATGCCTCCGTCAAGAGCTGGATAGTTGTAACCCCTGACTTTGTTCGCGGCTTCAATACCCTGTTTGTCAGCAAACTCCAAGATCAAAGGATTAACACCTTCTCTCCTTATCCTGAAGATCGTTTCGCCTGCATCGTCAAGAGTGTTGAAGAAGCCTGCGACCCTTATTATCTTCTCGGGCAGAGGCATCATCTTCAGCCATGCCTTTGTTATTATGGCTAAAGTACCTTCGCTTCCGACGACCAATCCAAGGAGGTCATAACCGGCCCTGTTCTTGTAAGTGCTCTCCCCAAAGTACGTTAACGTACCATCAGAAAGCACGACTTCAACCTTTAAAACCCAGTCCCTCATTACGCCGTACCTGGCACCCCTCATTCCTCCAGAATTTTCAGCCAGAGCTCCTCCTATGGTTGCAACCCTGCTGCTCGCAGGATCTGGAGGGAAGAAGAACCCGTGTTTTCTGCATTCTGTATCCACATCTAGAACTGTAGCTCCAACCTCAGCTTCAACGATTCCGTTGTCAACATCAACCTTTATCTGATTAAGAGCTCTCAAGTCGAGAACTATGCCACCACGGGCAGGGACCACTGCGCCCGTGACGCTTGAACCGGAACCCCTTGGAACTATGGGGACTCCATATTTGTAAGCAACTTTAACAACTTCTGGGACAAGCTCCCTTTTTGTTATGTGAACTACAACTTCAGGCTTTCTTTTAAATGCATCCACAGCTCCCTGCTGGAAAAGGTACTTGCTTGCTTCATCAAGAAAAACGTTTTCAGGGCCCACGATAGACCTTAACTCAAATATCCACGGATTTTGGGCTTCCATTGAACGATTATACAAAATGTTAGAATATAAATTTTTACAAACGTAATAATTATGCGTTTAAAAACGTTCATTTTTAAAACACAAAAATTTTTTATAAGACAAACGTATAATTAAGTCACTAATAGCTATTCTAAAAAGTTATATATTTAGATCAATTAAATAGAAATATGACAGAAAATATAACTCTTGAAGAAGCCAAAAGGATGGCTGAAAAGGCCATAGAAAAAGCAAAAGAAATTGGTATAAAAATAAGCGTAGCTGTGTACGACGTAAACGGTCACCTCGTATTGCTTGAAAAGATGGACGATGCGGCCTGGATAACTCCGGACCTCGCTATGGGAAAAGCATTTACAGCTGTTGCTTTCAGGCTTCTCGGGGAGAAGCACTCAGATTCTGGAGCCGTTGGTAGAAATTTTTCTGAAGCTCAGTCTTTGCTATTCAGCCTGTCGTTAAAGTATGATGGAAAGGTTATAGGCAGACAGGGAGGTTTGCCGATTATTAAGAACGGGGCTATAGCAGGCGGCATAGGCGTAAGCGGTGGTTCGCCCGATCAGGACGAAGCCTGTGCTAAGGCGGCGCTCTTATAACCATGGATATTTATGAATTTATAGACCATTTAGCGAAAGAGTCTCTAAAAGATTTAATGCCAGCAAAGATTCCTAGAGAAAAAATTATTGAAGATGACCCCGATCACGAATATTTGCTTTATTAAGAACGGAGCTATAGCAGGTGGCATAGGCGTAAGCGGTGGTTCACCCGATCAGGACGAAGCCTGTGCTAAGGCGGCGCTCTTATAGCCATGGATATTTATGAATTTATAGACCATTTAGCGAAAGAGTCTCTAAAAGATTTAATGCCAGCAAAGATTCCTAGAGAAAAAATTATTGAAGATGACCCCGATCACGAATATTTGCTTTATACGGGGCAGCTCTATCAGGTCACTCCCTACCTTGATACAATAAGGGACATGCTGGAGAAAGTTGAGAACATCGAAGAGTTCCTTTTTTCGCTTTACATACATTTTGATTCAGTGTGGAGCTTTATAAAACCCAAAAAACATGTAAAAGAAAGGTATCAAAACATAGTTAAGAGAGCTTACTCAAAACTGAAGGAGAAAGGTATTGACGTTGGTTATGATTTTTCAATAGATTACTATTCAGGAGTAATATTTCACGATCTAGGAAGCCAGTATTTTAACGATTATGCCCGTATCATGACAAAAAAGCTGAACAACAAAAAGCTGATTACGCTCGACCCGCACACCACATACGCAGTTAAGGTTCTTTATAAGAAAGCTGATCCAACGTTTAAAGCTGAAGTTCACCATTATTCTGAATTTCTAAGAATTGAAAATGCTGCTGACTTTGTTGACCACGAGTCTTGCTATCTTGTAAGGTACTGACTTTGTTGACCACGAGTCTTGCTATCTTGTAAGGTATTTGAACATGCAGCTTACGAGCAACGCGGTTAAGCCTGAAGAATCTGGAAAAGAAATGGGATGCTGCGGAGGTCCTATCGAGTTCGTTTCTCCAAGGTTAGCAACTGAAATAGCAAAGCTGAGGATGGACAAGCTTCTGAAAACTGGGAAGAACAAGGTTCTTGTTTGGTGCCCTATATGCTTATCTAACCTTTCGAGACTTAACAGAGCAGAAGTTAAGGACGCATTAGAAATAGCTTAAAATAAAAAATAAAAAATTAGCTTAAAATTTTCTAGAACCTCATTGCTCCAGGTAGCAGGAATGCGTATATCAGTCCTATTATTATGAGGTAGATCAGGATTACCAGAGTCCAGCCCATGTTGTGCCTTATTACTTCCCCTTCTTTCCTTAAGTATTTTGAAGTAGATACCCCAACGCTGGCTGTCTGAGGAGCTACCGGTTTTCCGATTTCAGCGCCAACAGAATTCAGCGATGGTAGCAGATACGGCGGCAGACCTAAGAGTAACCCGACGGAATATTGTAAATAGCCGAACATGGCGTTGGTTGACGTGTTGCTTCCTGAAAGTGCCACACCTATCCAACCTAATATAGGCGCAAGTACAATGAAAACGAGGCCTACCCTTGAGAAAGAATATGCTAAAGTTGCCGCCATTCCAGAATAGTTGAACGTATCAGCCAGAGCTACCATAAATATACCAGTTAAAACCGCGCCCCAGAGCTGATTTAAAGATGCTTTCATAGCATTGGCGAACTTGTCCCTTGGCGGCCTCAGTATTGCCATAATTATAATCCATGAGATTAGAATGAAAGTTCCTCCGACAAATGGAGAGAATTCAAAAGCTACAGCCATTGTTTTATGGGTTATCGATGAGATTGTCGTTACAGCAGGTATAAACGGTTTATAAGCGGGAAGCGGAGACCATGGCCCTGTACCGAGTACAACGACGATTATCAAAACTATAAAAGGCATGAAGAGCTCAGCTACTTCTGAAGCTGTGAACTTTTTTCCCGAATCTGAATTCATTTTTGAAGGATCTAATATTTTTCCGCCAAACCCCCTGATGTTCTTGGGTTTCCAGTACCTGAGGAAAATTAGCATCACTGTGAAAGATACAAGAGAACCAGCTATGTCAGGTAGATAAGGACCTACATAGTTTGACACGGGGAATTGGCCTAGTATGTATGAAAGAGAACCGACGATCGCAATAGGCCATGCTTCTTTTACCCCTTCTTTTCCAGAAACAAGGTAGATCAGTATCCAGGGAGGTGCAAGAGCTAGCAAAGCCACAACTCTACCAACTGCTGCCGACATATTCATCAGTGGAAGGCCTGTAACTGCTGCAAGGATTATTACCGGAATTCCTAGAGCCCCAAATGATACTGGCGCGTTGTTTGCAATAGCTGCAACCCTTATAGCTTCTATATCAACAACTCCAAGGCTCATTAGTATTGGCGCAACAAACGCCCATGGGTAACCGAATCCTACCAGCCCTTCGAGCAGAGCGCCGAATGACCACGCTATCAGCACAGCCTGAACCCTTACATCTGCGGTAGCAGAATGAACAAGCCATTCTTTGAATTTGTCCATTGCGCCGGCAGCTATCATAGTATTCAGTATGATTATACCCCAAATCACTATCCAGTCAATAGCCCAGAAACCAGTTGCAGCACCATAAATGTAAGCTAAAAACGTGGCTTGAGCTGGGGCGTGCCAGAAAGCAACGGCCAATATGTAAGTAATTATTGAAGCTACTATAGCTGTTATCCATGCTGATATCCTTAAACCTGCCAGCATGACAAAGATCACTATGATAGGTATCAGAGCAACAAGCATGGAGACAACGAGGTTACTGAATGGATTGAGTATTTGAGCAAACATTTTATTAGATAATATATAAATCTAATTAGTATATAAATCTTATGTTTCATAATTTTGAAATCATAGCTTGTTTTTATTTTTTATTAACCAGAATTTTAACAAGTTCTAAACAGAAACATTTATATTTTATAATAAAAAATGTCTAAGCCTTTTCTTTACTATTAAGATTATATAAAATGAAGAGAAAAAACAAGGATAATACAGAAGAAAGTACCATTAGGGACCATCCATAAAATACGCTTTTTTCTGATACGTATCCTATGCCTATACTTCCTATGACGCCACCTATACTTTTTCCCGTATAAAGTATGCTGGTAAGAGAAGCGGAGTAAGCTTCTCCCATATAATCTCCTACAAGCGCAAAAAACAGAGGGATCAAAGAGCCCCCGAGGAAGCCTATGAGTATTTCAGGCAACAGGGGCACGTTAAAAGCTCCTAATATTCCTGCCAGTATCAGTATGCTCAAGGATATAAAAATAGTCTTTACCCTCCCGATCGTATCAGAAAATCTACCCATAAATGGCCTTCCGAGACCGCTCATTAAAGGAAAAGTGATTATTGCTATCAGCAGGGAGTAACCGCTTCTCAAAATAAAAAGGCTTGATGAGAGAGAAATCAAAGGAACAGTCCCAAGAGAATATGAGAGATAAATCAGCAGAAATGGCAAAGTAAATACCGCTTCACGAGGTCTTTTTCCGCTGAGTTTTTCCGGGTATGAAAGGTTCATTACAAGGAGAGGCAAAATTATGATTTCAAGAAAAAACATTATGACGCTTATCTCCTGAAGGCTATGAATGCCCAGAAACAAAGGGTTGAAGATCGTTGCGCCAGCTCCGAAACCAAGAGAGACAATGCCAACAGCAAGACCTCTGTTGTCCTTGTGCCATTTTAAAGCTGAGTTTGTAGCTATACCGTAAAGTATCCCTTCGCCCGCGGAGCCTCCGGCCCAGAGCAGGAACCTAAAAAGCAGATTTATGTCTTTCATAAATGCTATGTAACCTGCGGCAGAGAAGACAGCCGCTATCAAGCCAATTGACCTCGGGCCTTTTATATCAGATATATAACCTCCTAAAATTTGAAGAAAAGTGCTCATAAAAACAAAAATAAAGAACATGACTTCCGTTATCATGACCGATAAACCATAATATTTTGCCAGGTACATTGCGAAGACGTTCCATGAATACTGATAAACTGAATTAAAAAGCATTATTACCAGCGCAGAAACCAGTATTCGTTTCTTTAACAACGCTAAATGGTAAGAAACCAGTATTCGTTTCTTTAACAACGCTAAATGGTAAAGTAAATAAATTAATAACTTTTATGCAGGCTAAAAACCTAGTAGTTCACTTTTATAAAACAGAAGGGCATAAATAACGGTTAAAGTAAATTAACTGCATGAAAGTTAAAATACACTCCATGGTTTTTGAGAAAAGGAGCTCGCTTTTGATTTGGTATAATTCAAAACCGCTTCTGATAGTTAAGAACGAGGGAAAATTCTACGCTATGGAAGCAATATGCGCGCATATGGGTTGTGCTTTATTAAGCGAAGTAAACGGAACCACAGCAGTCTGCCCTGCACACGGCGCCAAGTACGATGTAAGAACAGGAGAACTTATAGAAAAGCCGGTCGTTCGTTAAACCTGAAGTCCCATGTGAATCCGAAAGACTCAAGATTCCATTGAAGACTTACAACGTTTCCGTTTCAGCCGACGGTTTTCTGGAAATAAGTCCATAAAATATTTTTTTAATAAAGAGATTTCAAAAACCTCTCTTTAAAGCGGTTTCCGTTTATTGGTTTGAAGTATATCCTATGAAGGAAATCTTTGCTGTATTCCAGGAAAGATGCACCCCTCATGGTTCCCGGTTTCGTTAAAATCCTTACATGACCCTGTTTAAATTCGTACTCTTCCCTGTTACTATGCACATCAACAGCTATCGCATCATGCAACACAAGAACGCTGTACTTCTGCAAAAAGTTGTGTGTGATCATCTTAATAAACAAAGACTTTCTGCTTTGTGGAAAGCTGTTAAGATCGGATCTTTTGAACCAGAAAAAAGGGTTCATCGTCAGGTCCAAAGGTACAACGTTTACTTTTTTAAAAGATCCGAATACCAAGCTAGCAGCTTCAGGGTCTTCGTAAAAATTGAATTCTGAAAAGGCTGTAACGTTGCCTTTACCGAACTCGGTTAACCTGAAAGCTCCGCCCATTACTGTAAGATCTTTGATCATGTTTGGGAGTTCAGGCTCAAGGATTAGCGCTAAAGCCAAGTTGGTTAAGGGTCCTGTAGCTATCAATGATAGGTTACCGCTTTTAGCTAAGCTGATTATGGCTTCTGCCGCGCTCATTTGTTCTTCTTTTATCTTTGGTAAAGGAAGACCAGCATCTCCGAGGCCGTCCTGACCGTGAACTTCAGAAGCATCAACAAACCTTTTTATTAAAGGCCTCGAAGCTCCTCTATAAACTTTAAAGCTAAAGTTAAAAGCTTCTTTAAGCCTCAGAGCGTTTATCGTGGTTTTATCTACGCTGACGTTTCCTGCAACGGTTGTTAGAGCTAAAAAACTGTTTCCAAAATAGTTATCTGCAAGAATGATAGCGCAAGCATCATCTATACCAGGGTCTGAATCTAAAAGGTAAAAGCTCATTATGATTCAAAATCTATTCCCTAAGATTTTAAGTTTTTGTAAAAGGTACTCAAAAGCCTCAAGTGTTCCTTCACAATAAGGCTGTACCGACACAAAATCTGAAAATGCTTTTATCTGAGGTATAGAGTTCTGCAGGGCAAGCTTAATGTCAGAAGCTTCAATTATGCTTATGTCATTATAATCGTCTCCAATAGCCGCAAGAGTTAAGTTTTCAGACCCAAGGGATCTGAGCACATTCAGCACACCGAAATTTTTGTTTATGTATTCTGGCATCACCATGATCGACTCTTTATTCCTCTCTATCCTGTAATTTATTTTTCCGGCCAGCGCATCCCTGATTTCTCCCTCTCTGCTCAGGAGAGAATATAGCAGAACTTCACCGAACCAGATCCCTTCTTTTTCATCTATTATTTTTCTGACGCGTTCGTTCCATTCTTTTCCGAAAACGTATTTTCTTTTCTCATGATAAACAACGGCTCCGTTTTCAGCAACGAAGGCATCTGCAAAAGGTTCAAGGTTTTCCAGAAGGAACTCAAGCCTCCTTCCGGAAGCTACAATAAAGAAGATTTCAGGCCTGAAAGAAGAAATGTAATTTATAACTTTATAGCACGGTTGAAGGTTTTGATCCGTAAGCGTCCTGTCATAGTCAGATGCAAAAACCAGCATTGAGCTTCCTCAATCGAACAGGAATTAAAAGATATAAGTTTTTTTAATCTATCAAGGCTTACTGGAACCTTTGTTCCTGATCTCTTCTATGACCTTCTTAGCAGTATCAAAGGTTATGCTGTTGAGCTCTATCATCCTGTTAGCCACAGCGTCAACTTCTTCTAACCTGGCTCCAGCGCTCAGCGCCAAACTTCTTGCATGCAGTTTCATGTGCCCCTTCTGAATACCCTCAGTTACAAGGGCCAGCATCGCGGCAAAGTTCTGAGCAAGGCCTACAGAGGCCATTATCTCTGCAAGCTCCTTTGAAGTTGGGTTACCCATGAGCTTTAACGCTATTTTGTTAACCCTGTTAAGTCCTACTGAACCGCCCACTGTTGCAACCTGCAGCGGGAGCTCAATCTGCCCAACCACATAATTTCCTTCGATCATGTAATCAGTCAAAGGCTGGTATTTCCCTGACCTTGATGCATATGAATGGGCCCCAGCCTCTATAGCTCGGG
>JAWDMM010000019.1:0-20455 GCA_046536595.1 Nitrososphaeria archaeon
GGGGTGGGTAACCACTAGCTATGAAGTCATGAAAATGATCGCGAAAAACCACGAACCGATGATCAGCCTTGAAGAAATAGCCTTTTAAGGCGGGGAGGATGTCAGAAAAATACGCATATGAGCTTAATGATCCCCCAGCCCACTAACCCTTCATACAGAAGCTGCGCGGCAAAACCGGCTACTATTATACTGAAAAGCCTTGAAAAAGCAGTCACTCCGTTTTTCCCGATTATTTTAAGTATATTTTCTGAATATTTGAGTATAACTGCGGCAAAAATAGCTATGATCATCAGCGAGATGATCAGCTCAGAAAGCGGTATTGTGTTTGACAGTATGATGAGCGTTGCTGCCGTACCAGGCCCAACGAGCAAGGGAGAAGCAAGAGGAACTATAGCGGCCTCCTTTGGGTCAAGGGTAAGGGACCTTGAGCCTTCGCCCATGGTATCTATTGCTATTATCATGAGCAGGACGCCACCTCCAATCATAAAACTGTATATGCTGACCCCAAAAAGCTTAAGCATTTCGTTTCCAACAAGAGCAAAAAAGAAAAGGAGAACGGTCATTGAAATAACAACTGTAGACCAGAGAACGTTTCTTTCGTTCCCTTCAAGTTTGTTCAGGAAATAGAGATAAAACGGCAAAGCCCCAACCGGATCCATAATGGCAAAAAGCTGGATCGTGATAGTTATTGTGCTTAGAAGAGAAGGTCTAACAAAAAGGCCTTTAATTCCTGTTACCCCGATTTTGATCATGATGAGCACAAGGAAAAAGAGTATGATGTAGATGTACTTTCTAAAATTTATTATCCTCCTTGCTGTGTTTTGCTTTGACAAATCATGATAATTTAGAATTCCGCTTTTAAAAACGATTCTTTGGATTCCGAATAGCGTAACCGTAGCTGTTTCAATAAAATTCAAAGGAAAACTTTTTTAAACCTTGACAGTCAAAACCAGTGAATGCCTTACACTATAATCGATAAGATTTGGGAGACTCATGAAATAGCAAAGGAAGATGAAATGTCGCTGCTTTATATAGATAGGCATCTTACACACGAGGTAACATCCCCTGTGGCCTTCAGCGACATGAGAAAGAAAGGGTACAAGGTCAGGCGCCCTGACCTTTCTCTCGCTGTTATGGATCATAATGTTCCAACAGATTCTAAGGTTAATCCAACTATAGACGAGCTTTCAAAACAGCAAATGGATGCTCTGTGGGAAAATTCAAAAACGTTTAACGTGCCGCTGCTCGATTTTTATAGCCCATATCAGGGAATAATACACGTAGTAGGGCCAGAACTTGGTTTTTCTTTGCCTGGGCTAACAATAGCAGCAGGGGACAGCCACACAAGCACGCATGGAGCTCTCGGATCTCTTGCTTTTGGAATAGGAACTTCAGAAGTTGAGCACGTTTTCGTTACACAGACGCTCTGGATAAGAAAACCAAAGCAATTCAGAATAAAAATAAACGGGAAGATAAACAAGGGAGTAAGCGCAAAAGATGTTGCGCTTTACATAATAGGCAAGATAGGCACGGGAGGGGCCATAGGTCACATAATTGAATATTCGGGGGACGCTGTATCTGATATGGAAGTTGAAGGAAGAATGACGCTTTGCAATATGTCCATAGAAGCTGGTGCGAGAACTGCCATAGCTGCCCCTGACGAGAAGACGTTTTCTTACGTCAAAGGTACACCTTTAGCTCCTAAAGGATCAGAATGGGAAGAAGCCGTTAAATACTGGAAAAGCCTGAAAAGCGATCCAAACGCAAAGTACGATAAAGAACTCGAAATAGATGCAGGATCAATAAAGCCCATGGTTACGTGGGGAACCAACCCGTCCATGGTTATCCCTGTTGATGGTGAAGTGCCTTATCCATCTGATGTAAAGGAGGAAAACTTAAGAGCTGAATATGAAAGGGCCCTCAAGTACATGGGATTAAATCCGGGTCAAAAGATAACAGACGTTAACGTTGATTACGTTTTTATAGGGTCTTGCACAAACGCGAGGCTTTCTGACCTTATAGAGGCAGCAATGGTTGTAAAAAATAAAAAGGTGAGCAGAAATGTTAAGGCTTTAGTAGTTCCCGGTTCAGAGTGGGTTAAAAGAACTGCTGAAAGGCTTGGATTGCATAGAATATTCATAGAAGCCGGTTTTGAGTGGAGACACTCTGGCTGCAGTATGTGCATAGCGATGAACTCTGACAGGCTTCCGCCAGGAAAAAGGTCAGCGTCGACTTCAAACAGGAACTTCGAAAACAGACAGGGACCGGGGGGGAGGACGCACCTTGTGAGCCCGGCAATGGCCGCTGCAGCCGCAGTGTACGGACATTTTGTCGACGTCAGAAACGTTGAAACTGCTGAGGTGGTTTAAAATGCCAGAAAAGATAGAAGGAAAAGCTATTCCTCTTCCGCTGGACAACGTAGATACTGATCAGATAATACCGGCTCAGTTTTTAAGATTGCTTAAAAAAGAAGGGCTTGGCAGGTACCTGTTCTACAGGTGGAGGTACGATGAAAAGGAAAGGCCTAAAGGCGACTTTGTCCTAAACGATCCAAGGTTCAAAGATGGAACTGTGCTCGTTTCCAAGAAAAACTTCGGTATAGGATCATCAAGAGAAAACGCAGTGTGGGCCTTAACAGATTACGGAATAAAGGCGGTGCTTGCAGAATCGTTTGGAGACATATTTTATGGCAACTCAATAAAGAACGGCCTTGCATGCATAAAGCTCCCTGAAAGCGTTCTTAATGATATAATAGAGAAAGCGAAGGAAGGCAAACTTACAGTAACGATAGACCTTTTGAATAAAAAGGTTGTTTATGCAGGAAAAGAAGTAAACTTTGAAATAGAAGAATACGCCAGAAGAAGGCTGATCAGCGGAGAAAGCGAAATAGACTACACGTTATCCCATTACTCTAAAAAGATAGAAGAATACGAAAGAAACATGAAGAGCTTTATCAAGACAAACCTTAACGAACCTTTAAAGAAGCTCATAGAAGGTTAATATCCATAAAGGTATTCTATTTTTCTCCTTATTTCAATTATTTCCTTTAAAACCTGAAGGTCTTCTTCTGGAAGGTTTGTGTCTTTTAGAGCTTTTACCTCTTCTGCTGATGGAAGGGTATAAAGAACTTCATCCTCTTTTATATGTCTCCCGATGGTTACGTCCTTCATAGAAACCGCGGCCTCCTCTCCTTTCCCGAGCTTCTGAACGCTTTCGCCCTGAACCTGTATCTGTTCTATCGAACCGACTTCTTCGCCTTTTGAATTCATTACCCTAACCTTTGGCTTAAGGATGCCGGCTATGACCCTTATTCCAAATATTGCAGGGTTGCTTCTCCTGAAAACATAACCTTTAAGCACCTGAAACTTTGCAGGATACGTCAGCTTTTCAGATTTTAGCCTGAGGTCTTTTTCCTTTTCTTCTTTTACGTAATTTAGATAATCCTGTATTAGGTTGTACATGACGTTACCAAAGAACACCGGAACTGTTGGGTTTTCCACCAGCGATTTCTGGTTAAAGGCCAGTATAACGCCTAGGTATTTGTCGTTCTGCCTTACCAGCTGGGCTTCAAGAACGTCCTTCTTTGTAACTGGTCCTATTTCTGCATACCTTATAGGTATGTTAGCCTTTTTTAATAGATAGCTGAAAGCTTCAAGGGAGCCCAGCGTGTCAACCTTTAGTATAATGCCCACCTGATCCGTTTTAATTGTCAAGCTTTTCAATTCTTCCTCTATCATCTTTGAATATCTTTTTTCTTCTTCATCATTGGTAACAACATATATAGGCGCTCCTGCAACTATGCCATCAGAATCTGAAACCATCACGCTGACGCCCGCTGATGCCGCAACTGTTTTTACAAACTTGAACTTGTCTCGTGGATCCCTCATTTCGTCAAGGGGTTTTGGAAGGTATATTCCCTTGATCTTAGTAGACTTTGCCCCAGTATCTGTGCCAGTGACTATTCTGTCGTTTACTGAAAGTATTCCGTTTATCAGTATTACGTTGAGAACGGTTCCCATTCCCTCTTCCTCTTTTACCTCGATTATTATTCCGTTACCTGGGCCTGCCCTGAAGGAAAGTTTTCCTTTCATGAAGTTCTGAACAAGCCCAAGAAGGACAGTCAAGAGCTCCGGTATACCTTCTCCGGTAACCGCACTTACAGGAACCAACGATACCTGCTTCATAAAGTTAGTAATCCTGTAAAAGGCTTCGCTGTCAAAACCTAGGTTTGATAACTGGCCCATAACTGTATAGATTCTGTCATCCAGGAGCTTCTGCGTTGCCTTGTCCTGCATGTTTAAGTTTTTATCGAAGGTTAATTCAGGATGGGATCTCCAGCCAGCAATCAGGTCAATCTTGTTTAATGCTACAAGAAATGGAACCTTCTTTTCTTTAAGTATGTTTATGCTCTCAATTGTCTGAGGCTCAACGCCCTTCGTTATGTCGACAACCACGATGGCAATGTCAGCAGCTGAGCCGCCCCTGTACCTAAGGTTTGCAAAAGCTTCATGGCCGGGCGTATCTATAAAAAGTATGCCTGGGATCTCAACCTTTATCCTGAACTTTTCCAGCAATCCTCGTGAAAGCTTAACCAGAACGTCCGAAGGAAAGAGGCTAGCCCCGATGTGCTGAGTTATACCTCCAGCTTCTTTTTCCTGAACGGCTGTACCTCTCAGCTTATCAAGTAGGGAAGTCTTTCCGGCATCGACATGCCCAAGGACAACTACAATGGGCTCCCGTATATTCTTCTGTACCACAGATTCCAATTCATCTGACTAGAGAGATGATTATATTAAAAACGTTTTGAAAAATGTTAATTAAAGCTTAAATCTTTCGCGTTATGACCTTTATGAAATGCAGCATACCGTTTATTATCATCCTGCTTGCCACACGAGCTACAGCCTTTTGAAGAGCTTTAACGGTATACAAAACTATGCAGAACTTGTTGATGTTTCAAAAGACATAACCCCGGCTATAGTTGAGAAGGTCTTAACGGTACCCCTTATTGCAACTTCTGGAAGGTTTGTCTACGGGGGTCCTATTGACATAGAGCTTGCAATCAAATACCTTAAGGGAGAGGATGTTGTTGTCGATGTGAAGGATCCTTTGGAAAGCCTCGGAATAGCGATAGTTGACAGCGCGGCGGCTTCATCTCTCGTTGTTTCTACAGGTTCTTTAAAGCCTGTTTTAAGGTTCAGGGACTTTATAATGGCTGCAACCGGGCTTAACTTAGATCCTGAAGGGGATAAGAAGTCAAAAGATCTTTTTGATCTGGCAGAAAAGGAAGAAGCCCAGTTTATAGAAAAGTGGAGAAAAAAGATGGTAGCTACCATGGCTTATAATCTGATAAGGGAAAGGTTATACCTTGGACTGAAGCCAGAGGTTGATCAAGAAACAGTTCTTTTATGGCTTGAAGCAAAGACCAGTTTCGGAAGGGCTGGCGTGCCTTATCTTGATAGGGTTCAAAATCTAATGGTGGCGGCAAAGGATGTATATGATTACATAGAAGAAAGAAAACAAAAAATTGAAGAGAAGCTAAAAAATGAAATAGAAGAGATAAAATCTTTCTTTACAACACTAAAATAAAAAATAACATTTTAACTATTTTAAGCGTAGCTCTGAGTTCCCCACTTTTCTAACGCTGCTTTGAGCTCCTTTGATCTTTCTGCGTATTCATGCAGAGGTATCTTCTTGTTCCAGGCGTCGATTGCGTCCCTTACTGCTTTCGCTCCAGCCCTTGGCCCCATCGGGTGCCCTAGCACTCCTCCCCCTACCTGTATCGCTATATCAGCCCCCAGCGCATCAAGAAGCGGTGGCAGAATACCAGGGTGCAGGCCTCCAGAGCTGACCGGCATTACAGGGTTTATGCCAGCCCAGTCCTGTTCAAAATATATGTCTTCCTGAGGCACTTTGTCAAGAGTTATCTCTTCTTTTATCCTTATCACGTCAGACTTTGTGCTTTCCATCTTCCCTATGCCTGCTGTACCAATATGAATAAAATCTACGCCCGCTAACCTTGCAACCTTTGCTATCGAGAGCATAGTAGCTCCATGATCAGGAAGCTTGGTAAAGGCAGCGTGGAATGCCCTGTGCGCGTACAGGGCCAGGCCGAGCTCTTCAGCATAATCCCTTATGGTCTGCAAAGCGGCCCAACCTGCTGTAAGGAAGTCTATCATAATGAATTCGCCGCCGTATTCCTTTACAAGCCTTGCCCTTCTTTTCATTTCTTCAGTCTCAGCAGTTATGTTTATGAGGGCTGACTTCTTTTCTCCCGTCTCCTTTTCAGCCTTATCCCTGTACTTGAATACTTCCCTGACCCTGTCCTCAAACTTGATAAATGGTTGACTTGTGAGATTTTCGTCATCCTTGAGAAGATCTTCACCTCCCATCCAGATCTCGTAACCTACCTTTGCATGAGCTTCAGCGCTTGGGCTTAGCTTTGGTTTTGGAACAGTTGCTATTATAGGCCTGTTTTCCTTGATCTTAAGTATATCTTTGGCCTTTTTCTGACCAAACTGAGGGCCTTTAAAGCTCTTTATGTATTCTTTAGGGAACCTGATATCCAGAATTCTGAGCCTTGCCACGGCCTTCATCCCGTAAATGTTGCCAAAAACGCTAGAGAACAGCTGCGGGATGCTTCCGAGCTCGAAAAGCTCCAGAGGATATGTCACGTACACAAGATCTCCCGATATTCTGTACACTTTAGCCATCCTGTTCAGGGTGTCCTGAGTAACGGTGGAAAGAGTTGTCCACGTTCCAACGCTGCTTTCGCTGGCTATCCTGCCCGCGGCTTCCTCAATAGAATAACCTGGAGCAGGTGTTGCTTTGAAAAGCAGCTGAATCTCGTCTTCTGCCGGTTTTCTTTTCAGATCTATAAAGTCTAGGTACCAATCGACTTTTTCTTCACTCATAAGTTGTTATTATTCTTTAAATTAATATTTAACCATTTGTACCTTTTTTATTCTCTTTTATCTTCCCCGCCCTTAAATGCCCTTGTTATGTAAGCTTTTATCTGCCAGACGTTATCTTTTGTCTTTGCTGAAACAAAGACGTGAGTTGTTTCAGGGGTTATCTTTTGTATGTGTCTGTAGGCGTTAAAAAGGTGCTTTTCCTGAACCGTTTTTAGCTCGTTTGAATCCTTAATGGACATGAACCCTTTGATCTTTTCAACGCTTTCGGGGCTTATGTCAGTTTTGTTTATCACGTGAATGGTGGGAGAGTTTGTCCTGGTAGAAATGATCCTGGCCATCATCTCAGCCAGCAGGAAGTTCTGAAAGTCTGACGAAGCTGAAACATCCGAAAGGAATAGAACGAGCTTGTCCTCCTTTGAAATGCTGTTAAGCAGAAAAGGGCCGCTTTCCCTGAACGTGAAGATTTCTAGCTGACCTGGCATATCTACTACAGCGAAATCAAGGTCAAATGATTCAAGAACAGGTAAGAATGCCTGAAGGTTTCCTGCAAGAATGTCCATCGCAAGTATTAGAGCTCCGTTACTGCCCAGACCATACCTTTCAAATATCGTTTTTGAATCTACGAGCTCCCTTATGTCATAATCTGGAGTATAAGGTATGCTTTCCGCAGAAGGGTCTAGGTTAACCCTAGCTACGCTCCAGCCATCTTCTTCTAACGAATCAGAAATCACGCTCGTAAGGAGAGACTTGCCGCTACCGGCTAGCCCCGTTACAAATATATAGTTCACGCACTATGTTTGACGTTTAAGAATATAATTATTATTGCAACTATGAAAGGGAGCAAGTAGAAAAGCTTAACCATTGAAAAAATAACCATAAGACCGAAGAAGATGTTGCTAAGAAGTTCACCAGCTCCTATGTAAGCGTTATATATTATGTAACCGTCATAAGAGCCGTTAGTGCTAAAGTTTATGCTCTCAAAAAGCAGATCAGTTGACAGCGCTCCCTGTGATACGCCTATAAGTATGGCCGAGACGAAGTCAACATAAACGTATTTTACGACAGCATTCATTGCTATAATCAAAAAAGAAACTGCGTACAAAACGAAAAAAATGGTCTTTGAGCTTCTTCCGCTATAATTTTCTTTCAAGAGCATTCTAGTAAGGAAAACGGAAAAAGAGCTGATGAATATGAGTAAAAGGGCCAATTCGTAGCCAGCTGAAGCACAAACGTAAAGGTAATAGTAAATGTATGTGGTGAACGAAATCCAAGACAGCGCGTTCCCTATTACTTCATAATAAGATTTCAGCCCGCTAAATGCTTTTTCTATGAGCTTTGAAAAGCTCAAACTTCCCACGTCATGTTTTTCAACTCCTTTCTTGATTGTTGTTATTATAAGGATCAGAGCAATGGCCATCAGGAGAAAACCCGCAAAGCTTTCAATTTTTAAAGATGTAAAATAAAAAAGAAGAAAAGCAATAGTAGCTGAAAGCAAAAGCCCTGCGCCTTGTCCTCTCATATAACTTAGAACTCCACGATAAGATTCTCTTGCAAAGCTGTAGTATGCGTAGGTCCCTGTAAGAGCTGACACCAGAGCGGCAAGGACTATCAAAATCAGAACCGAGTATGCTTTGGACATATATAAAAGCAAAAATGATGACAAAAGGAAAAGGATCTCAAGGTAAAAGCCGCGTCCTTTTACAAGGTAAGGAATAAACATTCCTGTTCCGGCTGAAACCCAGAAAACGATTATCAGCGCCCAGTAAACCAGGCCCGCAGCTTTTATATAGTAAAGCAGGTAAACAGGAAAGAATATCTGCAGAAAGTAGCTCGTGACCCTCAGTGAAAAACCCCTAATAAAATCAACTGATAGATTCATAGATCTTCTTCAGCTCATCTACTATCTTCCTGGGGTCGTGCTTGATCTTTACCCTTTCACATGCCATTTTTGAAAGGGTTTCCAGCTTTTCGGGCGAATCAATGATCTCTTCTAGTTTCTGAGCATAATCTTCCTCTGACTTAGCTATATACCCATCTACGGAATCTTCGACTATTTCCCTTAAAGATGGCAGGTTTGATGCTATTACAGGTATGCCGTAGGATAGAGCCTCCAGCGCGGCAAGGCCGTAAGCCTCATCCCTTGAAGGGTAAAGCAAAACATCCGAGTTTCTGTAAAGATCTTCTAGTTGCTTTCTGGAAACTCCTTCATAATGCTTTATCCTTGGATGTTCTGGAACTGTAGCCTTACCAACATAAGTGAAGGTAACTTCGCTGTGTTTTTGAAGAACATTCATCATGGCTTTCAACGCTATGTCTCCTCCTTTCCTGTAATAATCCCTGCCAACGAAGAGCACTTTTATTCCGCGGTGCTCTTTCTTTTTACACCTTACCTCCATAGGTAGCGGGATCATATGAACCAGGCTCTGTTCAACTCCATCGTCAACAAAACCTTTTGCTGAGTAGTTTGTCCACGTTATCACAGCCTTAGAACCGTTGAGCAGGTTCGCTATCATTTCTACAACTTTCTGACCAAAACCGTTTTTCATCTTAAAATAGTTAAATATAAGCTGAGAGGGAGACTGATCATTTTCATGTATCCATGGCTTCCTGTACCTGTAAAATGTCCAGAAAAAAGAGTGCACAAAGTCAAAGTCTCCGTTTACAGTTACTGCTCTCTGAAGCAACGCTTTAAGAAGCATGTAAAGAGTGGTCATAGAGTTAAAGCTGAGGTTTCTCACGTACCTAGACTGAGAAAAAGGGTCCTCCTTTATTACGAATCTGTATCCATCAACCCCATATTTTAGCCTCAGGGATGGGCCACTTTTTAACTTACCCGTGATCGTATCCCTTTCAGCCACAAGGAGAACCTTTTTGTATCCCAACTACATATATAGTTCAAAGATCTGTTTATACCTTTTTCCTCAAATGCGATCAGATTTATGAAAAGCGCACGTAAGTAATGGCAGTTAACTACCATGGAACTTGCGATCAATACATCCTGGTTCACCGCCACGCTTTAACTTTTGTCAAACTACAACTCACAAATTTTTGCTTACTGAGAATTCTGTGCTGGATTTTTATTATGATCCTTCTTTTTACAGGATTTGACATCAGCCTGCAAAGATCATTAGCCGAAAATTTCAAAAACATAAAAAGCTATCTAAAGCTTGAGAAAAAATTTCGTCTTCTTAACCACCATAAGGTTAAAAAGTTTTAAAGCAAAATTTCTAAGTTATGACTATATCTAGCTCGATATCGAGCTAGATAACGCTTTTAAATTATAAAAAGTTTTTATGTTCTGGGGCTGAAGCGCTTTTTGACGAAAGACCCAAAACCATTAGATCGGATCTTTTCGGAAGAGAAAGGGAGCTTAATGAGCTTAAGGAAAAGATTGATAAGCCCCTTTTGCTGTTAACTGGAATCAGAAGAGTCGGGAAAACTTTTATGCTGAACGTATTTCTCAACGAATCAAAACCCCTTTTATCTTGATTGACGCAAAGGTCTTTGGAAAGAAACTACAGCGTTGAATATCTTTACAAACTCACTGCGAGGAGCATAAGCTCAGGCCTGACCGCATTTATGATACGATAAAGAACCTGGCCCAATATCTGTCCTGAAGAGCTAAAGGTTACTGGGTCTGAATGGTTACCCTCATTTAAATGAAAGCTATACTGTCAAACAAGCCATTTGCTTACCTGTGTTCAGAGCTTGAGGTCTAGATGCAACTCGTTTGGATGGCAGAGCCTTAAATATAGACTAAAAATTTATTAATAGAGAAGTGTAGTCATGGGAAGGTGAAGGCTTATAGGCCACAGAAAGCATCATGCTCCACACAGGGGCTCTCTAGCTTTTTACCCTAGAAAGAGAGCCGCTACTTTACTTCCTAGATTAAAGTATTATGTTCCAACGGAAGAACCGTCCCTTGCTGCTGTTTTAGGGTTAAAGGTTGGTATGGGTCACGCGATAATAACTGACGATAAGGAATCAACGCCAAACTTTGGGAAACCACTTTTTGTTCCTTTTACTGTTGTCGCAATCCCGCCCATACACGTAGTTGATGCAAGGGTATATGGTCTCTATGATGGTTACCGTATAAATCTTGGAAAATTATCTGATTCTCTGGACATCAGCAGAGTTAATGAAGTGCGCGCTGTTGTTGACGTTATACCAAAAGAGTCAGGTTTTTCTCAGAAAAAGCCCTACAGACTTGAAATACCTGTTTCAGGTAAAGACATAAAGGCTGATGTTGAATACGTAAAGAAGATAATTAACCAGTCGCTTCAGCCAAAGGACTTCATGTCTAAGTGGGGATACGTCGACGTTATAGGGGTTACAAAGGGCAAAGGCTTTCAGGGACCAGTTAAGAGGTTCGGCATTAAGAGAAAGCAACACAAATCCAGAAAAAGCGTCAGAGCAGTTGGTACCATAGGTCCATGGCATCCAGCTTCCGTGATGTACACTGTGCCCCGTGCTGGACAGATGGGTTATCAGAGGAGGACCATTTACAGCTTGAGGGTTCTCGGGCTTTCAAAAGAGCCAGGAATTTTGCTTCCTGTAAAGAAAGTAACTTCAGATTATGTAATATTAATGGGTTCTGTGCAGGGACCCAAAGGAAGGCCGCTGCTCATAAGAAAAGCCGTAAGGGTCGAGAAAGAATTCAAGCTACCTAGCATACTTAACCTTTCACTAGAGGGGATTAAAGTATGAAGACGAACGTTCTTGATACTGAAGGAAAACCTGTAAAGGAGATAAAGCTTCCAAAATTGTTCGAATCTTTCGTTAACAAGCCCCTTATTGAAAGGGCTTTCTGGATACTGTTCACCCATGGACTTCAGCCAAAAGGTAGAGATCCAACAGCTGGTATGAAGGTTTCTGCTGAATCCTGGAATACGGGTTATGGTATAGCAAGGCTTGCAAGGATCAAGGGTTCTGGCACACCGAGAGCAGGTCAGGCTGGAGGCGTTGCCAGCGTGGTGAAAGGAAGGTTAGCGCATCCTCCGAAAGCTGAGAAGAACATATACAAGAGGATAAACAAAAAGGAAAGGCTAGCAGCTACAGAGTCAGCTTTAGCTTCTACGATAAACATACAGCTTGTAAAAGACAGGGGGCACAAATACGATGGTAACCTTCCGTTAGTTGTTTCTGATGATGTTGAAAAAATCAATAAGACAAAGGACGTTGAAGCCCTTCTGATAAAGCTTGGGCTCACAAACGAGCTCAAGAGGATAAAGGAAAAAGGCGTTGGACCGCTTTTTGTTGTATCAGGCAGTTCACCTCTAATAAAAGCAGCAAAGAACATAAAAGGGGTTGATGCTGTAAAAGCAAAAGATCTAAGCGTGCTGCATCTTGCTCCCGGAGGAAAGCCGGGAAGGTTGGTGATATACACCGAATCAGCTTTAAATGTGTTGAACGAAAGGTTCAAGGAGGTAGGAGTTTATGGACGCTGAAACAGCTTACAGAATAATAAAGGGTGCAATAAAGGCAGAAAAGGTTGTTAACATGATAGCAAAAGAGAACAAGCTTGCTTTTTACGTAGATACTAAAGCCAACAAAAACCAGATAAAGGAGGCAGTTGAAGTGCTTTATGGAGTAAAGGTGGAAAAGGTAAACACACTCATAGATAAAAAGGGAAAGAAGGCTTACGTGAGGCTTGCACCTGAGTTCAAGGCTTCAGACATTGCTTCAGAGTTAGGTGTTATGTGAAATGGGTAAGAAGATTCTTCCACAAAGGAGAGGAAAGGGCGCTCCGCAGTTCAGGAGCGCAAAAAAGGGAAAGATAACCGCATTAAAGTACCCACAACTGGACCCTTTGAAAACAAAAGAGTATACTGTAAAGAACATAATTCATGAAAGGGGAAGGGGTGTACCAATCGCTCTACTTGTTTCTGATGACGGAAGCAGAGTTTACCTTCCTGCCGCAAAACAGCTCGAAGTAGGACAGAAAATCAGCATTGGACCAGAAGCTCAGGTTAAGGACGGAAACGTCCTGCCGCTTGGCAAACTTCCTGAAGGAACGCTTGTCTTTAACATCGAAAGAGTTCTTAACGATGGGGGGAAGTTCGTAAAGTCTGCAGGAACGTATGCAATAGTTATGGGTCATGAAGGAGAAATGACGAGCGTCAAGATGCCATCGGGCAAAAAGGTACTCATACCCAGTACATCTAGGGCTACCGTGGGAATAGCCGCGGGAGGAGGGGCCGGAGAAAAGCCTTTCCTGAAAGCAGGAAACAAGCGCAGGTTGATGAGATCAAGGGCAAAGAAGTGGCCTTTCGTAAGAGGGGTTGCCATGGCTGCTGTATACCATCCACACGGAGGCGGAAGGCACCAGCACCCAGGAAAGCCAACGACAGTCGCAAGAAATACGCCTCCTGGAAGGAAAGTAGGACATATAGCAGCGAGAAAAACCGGAAGAGGAAAGTAAAAATGCAAAACCTTTTTATGTTTTTAATTAGGAGTGACAAAACATGGTAAAAGAGTTTAGGTATAGAGGATACACTGTTGAGGAGCTTAAAAACATGCAGATGGACGAGCTTATGAACCTGTTACCTGCAAGAGCTAGGAGGTCTCTTAAAAGGCTTAGCTCAGCAAACTACGGAAAGAGAATAATATTTGAGAAGCTCAAGGAAACTGATGGAGTAATCAAAACACATGAAAGGGATACCATAATCCTTCCCAGCATGGTTGGAAAGAAGTTCAAAGTTTATAGCGGAAAGGAGTTCGTTGAGATAGAGATCAAGCCAGAGATGATTGGACATTATATCGGAGAGTACGCACACCCAGTAAAGAAAGTAGTACACGGAACACCAGGCATAGGGGCAAGCAGATCTTCTCTATACGTTCCGTTAAAGTAACCTATATTTCTAAATTCTTTATTTTTATTCCTTCGCTTACATTAGCTTCTAATATATCGGCTTCTACTTCATTTTCTTCTAGAACACTTTTTATTGTTTTCATGCTAGTTTCTTTTCCAGGAAGAGTCAGGATGGAGGGGCCTGCACCGCTTATACAAACACCCAGCGCTCCAGAATCGATGAGCGAACCCTTTAGCTTGATATAATCAGAATACAACCCGCTCCTTGACCTAATGACCTGATGGTAACTTTCAATGTTCATCCCTTTCCCGAAAGCATCAGGTTCATCGTACAGAAGCCCCCTGAGAATAGAATTTAAAGCGTACTTTTCCTCAACATATTTTTCAAACGGTACAGGTTCGCCCAGGGCTTTTCTCAGAAGCTCTGTCTTTGACTTTGGAGTTTCTGATCTGGGAATTATTAAGTAGAATTTCCACTTTCTGTATATTGAGAAAGCGCTGTAAGGTGACTTGGAATGAACAAACGCAAACCCTCCAAGGATGCTTGCAGATACGTTGTCCGCATGGGGCGAGCTCTCTGAGTTAGCGGCAATGTCTATAACGTCAGCCAAGCTCAGAGCGTTTCCGAAAGCTACGTTAAGAGCAAAAACAGCTCCAGCAGCAGAAGCGCCGCTTGAACCAAGCCCCTTGCCCGCGGGTATACCCTTGATGAGTTTTATTGTTGCCCCTCCCGTATACCCTACCTTTTTAAAGAAAAGCTCTGCAGCCCTTTTTGCTGTGTTTTCTCCAGAGAGGGGGACGTTAGAGCTGACGCTTATGCCTTTTTTATCTTTATCTAGCTCGATATCGAGCTCGTCATGATAAGCGTCAAGGGCTACCCCGAGCACGTCAAAGCCCGCAGAAATGTTGGCTGAACTCATCGGGCTTGTTACAGATATTTTTCTGAAAGATGGTTTAAAAACCCTCAAGAAAGGACCTCCTCAACTACTGCCATGTCCTTTACGGCTTCAGAAATATCGGGGAAAGGTTCACCCGAGCTAATGAACCTTTCAAACTGCAGATGTTCAGCTTCCAGGAGGTCTTTATCTTTTCCTTCCACGCTCCTGATGCTATGATCCATTTCGGTACAGGATCCTTTCTTCTCAGCCAGATCGGCTTCTGCCAAAGCTGTTTCTCCAAAAGCTACTATCTTTCTGAACCTGCCTGTGGACTTCCAGCTTGAAATCAGGTAAGCCCTTGAGCTCCCGTAGTCCAGAAGGGCTTCCGCAGTAACGTCCCTTCCGTTTTCCCTTATAACATTCTTGAACAAGACTTTGGCCGTTCCAAAAAGATGATCTGCGAGGTTGATATCATGTATCATGAGGTCAAGAACCACGCCTACATCGTTTACGTTTGAACCTGTTGCAAGTCTGTAGAAGAAAGCGCTGGATGAACTCCTGTAGCATTCTTCAAGCCCTGCAAATGCAGGGTTAAACCTTTCAATAAATCCAACTCCTACCTTGACCCTATCTTTTGAAATCTCGTAAAGCTTTTTTACGCTTTCAAAGTTCGTCGATGGGGGCTTTTCCAAAAGCACGTTGATGCCCTTTTCTATAAAAGCCCTTGCGACTTCATAATGTGTAGTTGCAGGGGTCGCGACGACAACGGCGTCAACCGAACCAGGTCGCAGTTCATCAAGAGAATGATATGCTAAAGTTCCGTACTTCTGAGCCACAGACAGTGCCCTGTTTCTGTCAGCGTCATATATTCCGCTGAGCCTTCCCAGCCTGCTAAGCACCCTTACATGGTTTTCGCCCCAGCGACCTACACCTATTACTGCAACTTTCATATCAGAATTAAAATTATGTATGTATTTATGCTTAATCTAAAGGCTTTATGAACATTAACCTAGGATTTTTTGCGTGCGTTTGGATATAATTTCTTTTTAATAAAATTGCGTTGACGCTGTTTAAAAAAGCTGAAAGCTTCGCCGTTTACAAAAAAGATAAAAACGGTTAGAGTTTAAGCCTGTGATAAATATAATTCCTTCGATCTTTGTTTTTTATGGCGCTAAACGGTCAAATTATAGCAGGTGGGTGCATGAGCCGACTTTTCAGGCTATACCTGTTAGCGCCAAAAACAGCTGCTGAGGTAAAGCCAAGCAACAGAAGGACGATCAAGATAAGGCTTCTGCCAAAAAGAAACGCTGAAAGAAAGCTAAAAAACTCCTTTGACGGTTTTGTTTTTATGTTTCTCGGATAAACCTGAGGTTTTTATATCTTCTTTTTTGTTCAGTATGTATTCCTTTACATCCATATAACAACATAGGGGAAATATTTAATAAAAAATTCCCCCTATGATACACATATTAAGCTTTTAATGTTTAGCAAGCTACTAACAAATGCGCAACACATTTATATAAAATGAAGGTAAATTAAAAATATGGATTCTGTTGATGTGCTGCTTTTTGAACATTCAGTTATAAGGTTAAAATCAAAGGAGCTTTCAGAGATAAAGAACGCTGTAGATGGTTTTATTCCTTTAAACGACTTTGTGATCAACTGTCACGCAAAGCATGAAGATGAGATAGTGTTCCCGATACTTATGAAAAAAGAAGAAGAGGATCAGGAGTTTTTAAAGTATGTAAAGAGGATCTCAGCTGATCACAAGCTCATAGCAACTTTAGGGGACAACATAAAAAAATGGATAAACGAAAAGAACTTTGAGATGCTTGAAAGGAGGATACCGCTCTATTTCAAAACGCTGCTTGAGCACAACCTAAACGAAGAAAAAGATATCTTCGTAAGGTGGAAGCCTGAATACGCTGTTCCATTTAAACACATAATAGGCAGTTTCGGAACTGAAAAGTATAGATCTATAACAGGCGCTTCAGACGAAATGATCTTAAAATACTACCTGTAAATCAGCAAATTTTATCTTTAAGCTTTTTCAAATAAAGGCCAATGGAAGAACATCATATAGATGTTGAAGGGGCAAAAATAAGGTACCTGGAAGAAGGTAATGGTAAACCTGTTATAATGCTACACGGCGCTTCTTTTACAGCTGATGTCTGGGCCAAAACAGGAACAATAAAAGCAATATCAGATGCAGGCTGGAAAGCTATCGCAATCGACATGCCGGGCTTCGGAAAGAGCGAAAAGGGTAACTTTTCGAGCATTTCTTCTTTCCTTTCAATCTTTGTAGATAGGCTTAAAGTTGATAGTTTTGTCATCATGGGGGCTTCTTTGGGAGGAAAAGAGGCGCTTGACTATTCTACATCACACAGTGAAAGGATTCTCGGGCTTATACTCGTGGGAGCTGTTGGTGTCTGGCTGTATGAGGAAAGGCTTCCTAAGCTTAGGGATAAACCAGCTCTGCTTATATGGGGCTCTGAGGACACGATCTCTCCAAAAGAGAATTATGAAACTCTCATAAAATATCTCAAAAAATCGAGGCTTGAAATAATAGGGAAGATCCATCCTTGTTACTTAGAGGAACCCGAAAAGTTCAACTCAGCCGTCGTGAGCTTTCTGAAGTCCATCTGAACGGTGAAGGCTTTCGTAGATCTTCATCTTTACTGAGCAGAATGAACATATGTCCCTTCCAGGTGTTGTTGGTCTTCCGCATATCCTGCACCTTGCAACTTCTTGGGTCTCTCCCGTATAATGCATCTTTGGTTTAACTTCTTTTTCAAAAGTCTGCACCAAGCCAAGCGTAAACCCCGGGTATTCCTTTTCAATCTTTTTTATTATAAGGCCTAGCTTCTCCTTTGAAACCCTGTTGAATTCACGCGAATAGGGGCATGGATCATAGATAAAATCAAAGCCCTTTATCAGCGCGTAATGAAGGGTCTCTTCCTCAGGAGTTAAAAACAGAGGCTTTACCTTTTTAACCTGATAGCCAGGCCTTGCTGGTATTACGGGCCCGTTTCTGAGAACATAGTCAAGGTTTCCATGAACGTAAGCAGAAAGCACGTACTGGGCCATATCGTCAAGGTTGTGTCCTGTCGCAAGAGTATCCGCACCATGCTCCTCCGCAACTTCGTTGAGCACGTACCTCTTTGCAAGCCCGCATGTGCTGCAAACGGGCCTGTTTATGTAGCGTTTTGCTTCATCTATGCTGAAGCCGTGTTTCTCCTTGAGCGGAACTATCACGTAATCAACTCCAAGCTTTTTGTAGTTTGAAAGGGCGACTTCGACGCTGTTCTTTGAGTAAGCTGTACCTTTGTCAATCCCTAGATCGATCGTTATCCCCAGGACTTCAAAGTTGTATTTTTCTGAAGCCATCTTTGTTAAATGCAAAAGTGAAACGCTGTCCTTGCCTCCCGAAACCGCAACGGCAACCTTTCTGCTTCCTTCAAATATCTTAAAATTTTCTGCATGTCTGAAGAACCTTTTCTCAAACCATTCAACGTAATGATCCCTGCAGAGAGCTATGTTAGCATAAGGTACATGACGAACGGCTTCTTTTCCGCATATAGAGCACTTCAAACCGTTATTTTTTGTCAAGCTGTTTGTTTAAGCTTATCTTTACTTTTTATAACCTAACTTCCTGAGAAAGTCGCGCCTCTCCTGTTTGTCTTCTTCGTTTTCAACACCCTTAGGCTTCACGCCATCTATAACGCCCAGTATGCCCCTGCCTTCCCCGTCATCAGCTACTATAACTTTTAATGGATTGCCAGTTGAAGCGTAAATGCAGTCAACCTCTTCAACGCTCTTGATCCTGTTCAGCACGTTTATCGGGAAACTGTCCTTTAAGTAAACTATGAAAGAATGCCCTGCGCCTATCTTCTTGGCGTTTTCTACGGCAAGGTTTATGCAGCCCTGATCGTTTCCATCAAACCTTATCAGTGCCTTTCCGCTTGACTCACAGAAGGCAAACCCGAACTTTATAGATGGAGAAGAAGAAGCTAAAGTTTCATACAGGTCTTCAACGGTCTTTATGAAGTGCGATTGCCCAAGGATCACGTTATAGCCTGGGGGAACATCAACGTTAACGGCCTCGATCTTCAGGCTCATGAAGCTTAATTCTCAGCTCAAAATTTAAGTTTTTGGTATAGGTACAGGGTGCCGTTAACTTAAGGCTTAAAATTTATTTTTCAGCGGGGCCCTCTTTCTAGCAAATGATGACACAAACCAGAAAAAGGACCCCAATAGCACTTATACCCTATGCCTTAATTATTGGATTCAGAAGTATTCTTTCGTATTAGATTCCTTTGACGTTGACAAACACGATGTCAATTCCATATTTATTGATGAAACTGAAATAAACGTTAGAGAAGCTTGGCTATGGGTAGCATATGAACCTCGACTCAAAGCATTCCTATCATTCCACATAAGCTGGCATCAGAACTCTCTTGATGCATACTATTTTATCATTAAGCTTGTAAAGAAGTATGGTAGGAAGACTGTTTACACAGACGGAGCTCTTTGGTACGTTGATGCATGTAGGTGGACAGGGGTAGAGCATGTGGTATATGAACAGAGCCTGAAGAACCTCATGGAAAGGATGAATGAATATATAAAGGACAGGACAGAAGCTTTTGACGACCTTTTCCCGTGCAAAAAGCCAAAATTTAGCAATGTAAAGAACTGGTTCAAAGTATTCAGATTCTTCTATAACTATGTATTCACAAACGAAGAAATTGGTTCAGCTCCACTTTCAAATGAACAGCTGTCTGAATGGATTAAGCCAATTTTGTTGATTGTAAACATGAGGTGATCAGAATGAGCTTAAGTTAACAGCACCTAAGTTTGCATAGTTAAATTTATATTCATAGTTCTCAAAAATACCTTGAAGCGGTCGTCGTCTAGCCTGGTCTAGGACGTCAGCCCTCCAAGCTGAAGATCGCGGGTTCAAATCCCGCCGACCGCAATCCAGATCTTGTTTTCAACTTATAAATCAGCTTTAAATAAATCAGTGCAAAAAATGTTTTCAATCATCTACAATAGATAAACAAATTCTGATTTAATTTATGTTTTTGTCATACGAATGCCAATAAAGGCTGCGAGCTGCCAGATTTCTACGATGTTATATCACGGATTTCATTACTTAAACAGTAAATTTCAGGTAATAAAATTAAATTCAGTTTAATTATGAAGAAAACATTACATTATACTCTGCATGTACTAGTTTTTTATTTTAGCTGTTTCGTAAACGGCATAATTTATCAAAACAAAAACTTCATCGTTATTGAGCTATTCAAAATCTTACTATTTTTTGAGTTAATGTGCTTTAAGGTTTTGAATTCATACACTTAGATTCACTTTTTAATTTTATTTAACACTGAAACAATTCTGAAGCGCCTTGTTTTGGATTTTTTAAAGCGAGTTATAGGTTATACCTTGCAACAAATGCCAAAGTCCGCAAAACGCGTCTCATTATCAGCATCATTAACAAACGTTTCATTAGTTTCCTTTAACTCATTATCCTCATCAAACTTATCATTAGAAGGGAAATCAGTTCAACACAGCTTTGTTCATCTATCAAAGTTGAATAGATTGTGCCACAGGCCTGTACAAAATAAAGCGCTGTCAATTCTGTCTTCTCTCCTCTGCGCTATTCCCCAACCAAACAGCTTCTTGTCTGCAGAGAATCCAGCTTCAGAATTCTCCCTTTTGTAGTACTCTTTAAGGTATTGATATGTGTCTGTGACAAACTCCCTCATAGTGTCCTTCCACTTCTGTGATCCGTTTAGAGTTGCATACTTCTTTGGTATAACGTATACCGCTGTGTCCTTGTCAAACAGTGAAAC
>JAWDMM010000020.1:0-19000 GCA_046536595.1 Nitrososphaeria archaeon
ACTTCATCCTGCCCTACTCCAGTAGTCTCCACGAATATGTTTGAATACCCAAATTTATGGAAGGCGTAAATCATTTCCACTACAAAGTAGTTTAGCCCTCCTGCGCGCCCTCTTGATGGGACGCTTCTTATGTATACGTTATCTAGGTTCCACAGCTCATCCATTCTTATTCTGTCACCCAACAATGAGCCTTTGGAAATTTTGCTAGTGGGATCATTAGCTATGATAGCAACCTTCTTGTTTTGTTTAGACAGCTGTTTAGCCAACTTAGAAATCAAAGTTGATTTGCCAGTTCCTGGGGCCCCAGTTAGGCCTATTACGAACGGTTGGTCTTTTGAAATAAGCATATTAGATACATCAAATTCTTCCCCGTTTTCTATTAGCGTTAACAGCTTAGCAATCTGGTACACTTGATTCATTTTCAATTTCTTTTAACTCTGTTTTTTATAAAATCAACAATCTCTTTTATGTCTGTTCCTGGGCCAAAAACGGCTGCTACGCCTATCTTTTCTAGTTTCTTTTTGTCTGTTTCTGGTATTATGCCCCCTCCGATTACAAGCTTATCAGCAGCGCCGTATTTTTTTAACAGCCTTATAACTTCCTTAAAATGATACATGTGAGCGCCAGACAAAACGCTCAAACCAACTACGTCTACATCTTCCTGTATTGCCGCCTTTACTATTTTTTCTGGAGTTTGTCTTATACCTGTGTAGATTACGTCAAAGCCTGCTTCCATCAGAGAACGCGCGAGCACTTTCGCTCCTCTGTCGTGTCCATCAAGCCCTGGCTTAGCTATAAGTATCTTTATCCTCTTTTCTGGGGACATTAATTATCTATTAATTATAATAAATATATAAAATTAAGCCTACGCTTAACGCTATTCATTTTTATAAAAAATAAAACCCTAGCAAGGTTTATATTACCGATATCGAAACCGATAACATTATGAAACCTGATGTTGAGCTTATCAACGTTTCAAAAGTTTATGGCGAAAGTATAAAGGTAAAGGCGCTCGAAGGTATAAACTTGAAAGTTGAAAGAGGAGAATTTCTATCAATAGTAGGCCCTTCAGGATCTGGAAAAACTACCCTTCTTAACATATTAGGAACTCTTGATAGACCAACAGAAGGCAAAGTCCTTATTGCAGGAAAGGATACAACAGAAATGGACGATGATGAGCTTTCAGAGATAAGGAACCGTTTTATAGGCTTTGTATTTCAAGCGTACAACCTGATAAACAGGCTTACTGCGCAGGAAAACGTAGAGCTTCCTTTGATAGCTAGAGGCGTTCCAAAAAAAGAAAGGGAAAAAAGAGCTATTGAAGCGCTAAACATAGTTGGCCTTGCAGAAAAGGCAAAGAAAAAACCAACTGAGCTCAGCGGTGGAGAGCAGCAAAGGGTAGCAATAGCAAGGTCTCTTGCAAGCGACCCTACGCTTATATTAGCTGACGAGCCAACAGGCAACCTTGATAGCAAGAATGCCTTAAAAGTAATGGACGTGCTTCTTGGCATAAACGAAAAGTTTTCAAAAACGATAATAATGGTAACGCACAACATCGAGCTAGCTCAAATGACAAAGAAAATAATACGTCTAAAAGACGGCAAGATAGAGGGGGTTGAAGTTTTAAAATGAATAAATACATAAAGCTCTTTGTTCCCCTTCTGATTTTGATCAGCGCTTTTTCAGTACCGGCTGTATCTTGGGCTTCGAGCCCACTTATCATATATTATAATTGGGGTACACCGCAATCTCCAATAACAGTAAGGCCCGGTTATACAAACCAGCCTTTTATAGTAATATTACAGCCTAATACTGAATATAAGTACGGGCTGCTGAACCTTACTGGAACGCCTTTTACAAACGTTACAGGAGGAAGCCTAGCTTACAGCCTACCTTCTCAGTCTTCTACGTTTACGTTTTACTTAAATGTAAAAGCCTCTGCAAGCGCAGGTAAATATCCCGTAAACTTTACCGTTTACTTTTTAAACGGAAGTTCAACCTCCTCAAGATTGTATATAAACATAAGCTCACCGCCGAACGTTTCTGTTTTAGAAGCTTACTGGGGGCAGGGAAATGAATTCCCAACGCCTTCCTCTGGAATTCAGTACCTGAACATAGTTATAGGTAACCCCGATAAGTATCCGGTAAGCTATGTAAAACTTACTGCAAGCCTTCCTAAAGGTATTAGCTCAGTCTCTGGCACGAACAAGATTAACGCTTATGTTCCTTATATAGCTCAAGGTTCGTTCCAAACCGTTCAAGTGCCCGTTAACGTTACGAACGGCATAAAACCTGGCACATACTCTTTAACTTATAACATAAGCTTCGAAGATTATGAAGGAGTTGAATACATTAAAAACGGGTCTTTTAACATTACAATTTATTCTCAAGGAAAAGTCAACGTTCTAGTTTTGCCAGCAATAACGCCGCAGAACTCAATAGCGAGCGTCTTTATAAAAATATTCAACGACGGCATAACCCCTGTAACACAGGTTCAGGTGGAGCCTATTCAAGCTCAATTGCAACTCATCAAAGATAACTATTCTCAGGTTCAATATCTCCTTCCTGGGAAATCTTTGGCCTTTGTGTATAATTACTCAACGCAGAACGTTCCCCAAGGAACTTACGCGCAGGCTTTTCAAATAAATTATGTAACAGCTAACGGACAGCTGTACGAACAAAGCTATGTAACGTACGTTTCTGTTATAGCTCCTGTAAACTATATCAGCCTTTCTATTTTCCCTACAGAAGTTTATTACATGAGGAACAATACTTTGAGCTTAGTTCTGAGCGACTCTTATAATAACAGCTTGAGGGACGTACAGCTTTACGTACAGCCTGTGAGCAACCTCTACATTTACAACTATAGCGGGATCATAAACGTCGGTAACCTGAACGCTGATTCGCAAAAAACGATTAAGCTGTATGTATTGCCAGAGATGAACGTGCCAGCAGTAATACCTTTGCAGGTAGAAGTCAGCTACCTGAACCCTTACGGATTTTATCAACAACAAACTTACTTTTTCCCCATGTTCGTGAACGGCAAAATACAGATATCCTTTGCATCCTTAAACATAAATTCAACAGCCTATAACGGATCAACCGTAAGCATCTCAGGAAGCGTTCTTAACTCAGGCACTCAAGAGGCTTATTACGGCACTATCGAAGCGTATTTGCCCAATTTTAGCGAAAACGTCACATCTTACATAGGCGACCTGCCTGTTGATTCTCCCACGCCTTTTGCTCTTTCGCTTTATATTCCAGAAAACGCACAACCAGGATCATACACTATTTACCTAAGGTACGTTTATCAGGATCCTTATGGCAACATCTATTCTTATCAAGCAAATTTACCGATAACAGTTTACGTTACACACGTTTCACCAGCAAAGCCCAGTGAATACCACTTTAATGGAACATTCACCCTTCTTTTAGTAATAGTTATAGTGCTTTTAGCGTTGATCATAATTTATGTGAGAAAAAGAAAATGAAGCTAACAGACATATTTCTATATTCTTTCAAATCATTACAGGAAAGGAAGCTAAGAGCAGCTCTTACAGTTCTCGGAATATTGATCGGGCCAGCAGCTGTAATAGGGATAACGGGTTTGACGTCAGGTTATGGCAACAGCATAACCAGACAGCTCCTTCAGCTTGGAACAAACACGATACTTGTTGAGCCAAACTCAGGTAAGACAATAACCCAGAACATGATAAATACGATAAACGGCATAAAAGGCATTAAAGGGGTGTGGCCATTTTACGTAATACCAGCTCAAATAAGCACCCCGGGAGGAAACGAAAACGTTGAGGTATTTGCGATAAATCTGCAACAGGGGCTTGAAATGGCGGTACCGGGGCTAAAGCTTGCTGAAGGTTCTTTTCCTTCTCCTTATGACACTTATGGCGCTGTGTTGGGCTGGAACATAGCAAATCCAATCAATACACAATACCCGAATTTCAAGCTTAACGAGGTTGTAAGCGTAAAGTTCTTTTATGCTGGGCAGACGTTTAGCAAAACGTTTTTGGTTGAAGGAATATTACAGAAGTTTGGCCCTTCTTACATAGTAAATGTTGATCAAGGTATTTTTGTATCGTTGCTGACAGGGAGCCAGATAACTGGGAATTCGCCTTACAGCGGCCTGCTCGTAGTAGCGCAGAGCCCTTCCGATGTAAACTACATAATGGGGCAAATAGAAAAAATTTACGGAAATCAGCTAACGGTGATGAGCTCGCAGCAGGCCCTCAACATAGCGAACTCTATTACCGGAACTCTGAACCTGCTGTTAGCCTCAGCCGCATCAGTGTCTTTTCTTGTAGCTTTTGTAGGTGTAACTACGACCATGTACACTAGCACTCTTGAAAGAACAAAAGAAATAGGTATACTAAAAGCTTTGGGCTTTAAAAACAGGGACGTAATGAACATCTTTATATTTGAATCAGCTATAATGGGGCTCATAGGCGGGGTATTAGGCGTTATATCCGGAATGGGAGCATCTTATCTTTTAACAGCTATCATACCACATTTCTTAAAGTTTGGGAACGGGAATGGGAATTCTTTCTTCCTTGGGTATGTAACGCCCGTTTTCAGCATTAACGTAATTATCATTGTCATAATTGCTTCACTTTTAATAGGAGTTCTTGCAGGGGCAGCGCCTGCTTACAGAGCCGCAAAAGTTGACCCGATAAAGGTATTAAGGAACGAATAAGTTTTTTTAAATTCACCCTTTCCAAAGACCTATTGCCAAGCCTATTAAAAATAGTATGGGCAATCCTGTGAACTGCAAAGGAGCTTTAGAAAACATATAAGATGCGAAGCTTACTGCTTTTGAAAGTAGAAGCTCAAAAGATACCCCAGGAAAGCTTATTCCAACATAAGAAGCTATAAACAGACCTATAAGTATGAGTATAAACGAGGTTAATCCTTTTTTAATAGCAGCGCCTATGATTATTCCATCAGCAAAGATAAGCACTAGGTTGATTATCTGCTGGTACTGGGCTGGTATTAAAAACGCCATACACCTTTTTTAATTTTCAATAATATAAATGTTTCAGATTTTTAATGAAAGTACAATGTCAAGAATCTGATCTAACTTGATGGTTTCTTCTTCAGAAGGTCTTGGAATGCTAGAAAGGTATATGCCGTAGGGTTCATAGCTTGTGCCGTTAAATCCGTATGGCGAAAAAAACACATAGCTGTCAACTGTTTCAAATACAGCTTTTAAATACTCGTCAATCAGCGACAGTTCTTCGCATGCGTTCTTTTTGTTTTTAAGATCTCTTTCATATGCATTTACTGAAAAAAGAACAACGTATTTATCGCTATAATCGTTTATTGTATCTAACAGAAGTTCAAGCTCTTCTTTTAAGTTAATCTTAAACATGTCTGTTGAAGGTCTTCCGTATGTTGGATTTGAAATGGGTATATTTGAAAGATGTATACCTCTTGACAAAAGCTGTTCAAATGAAGCATTTTTCAGAATTAATTTCCAGACATTAAACGGTTCATAAAAATCTCTGTTTTCAACGACACCCCTATACGTTGAACTGAAAAGGTTAAAAAGGAATTTCGGGCTACAATCAGCAAAGCTTGAATATGAAAGCCCATTTATAGAAACAGCTGCCGCTTTCATTGCATCAATCTGTTCAGAGACTCCACTAGGTAATTCTTTGAGACAACTCCAACTATTCTGTCCACAATTTCTCCGTTCTTAAAAAGAAGAAGAGTTGGAAGCCCGTAAATTTCATACTTTTCGGCCGCTTCTGGATAGTTTTGAGTGTTTATTCTGCCAAAGCTTATCTTTGAATAAGCAGGAGCTACAGTCTGCAGAATCCTGTGCAGTATGTGGCAGGGAGCACACCAAGGCGCCCAGAAGTCAACTACAGCATAATCTGAAAATTTTATGAACTCTTCGAGTTCATCATAAGTTAAGCATTCTATCAGTTCTTGCATAACAATCTAATAAAGAAATCAAATTTAAACTTAATTTTTCTTTTTTATGAATTTAGTAAACCTTAAGGCCAAGCACGTAATGTATGAACACACCCAGAGAAAATGTGGCAAGTGAAGCGGCTATAGCTAGCCCTATCATTTCTAAGATCTTCCTTTTATAGTCAACACCCGTAGTTATGCTCGTTATAAAAGCCACGATTGCCAAAACAATAACTGTAAAAATATAAGAAAGCGCCTGATCTGCTCTTATGCTAAATGATATAAAATAGGGCAGAGTTGGTATGAGAGCGCCGATAAAATAAGAAAACCCCACAAAGAAAGCTGACTCTTTGGCCGTTGATTCTTCCTGATCCTCTGGCTGGGGTATGCCAAAGACGCGACTCATGAGAAGCCGTCTAAGTCTTTTGTTTTCGTTAAGCTCACCCTCAGATTTTGATGAAATGTAAGCTCCAACTGCCATTGAAAGGCTCCCTGAAACCCCGATAACTATGCCAGCTATTCCTACCAGAAAACCCACAGCATATGCTCCAACAAAACCTGAAACCGCAGCCAAAAGTTCTATTAACCCATCGTTTATACCAAGGAGTATGTCCCTTAAGTTTTTTAAAAAAGCGCTTTCGGTTTTTGTCTTGAAAAAGCTCTCGTGTTCCATTTCATCTTGGATTACCTTTTTAAGAGTTTCCTTTTCTTCTTGGCTCAGGCGCTTATCATCATATAGCTTTAAGTAGTTTACTACGGTAGCTGATTCTCTTTCTTCAAAAAGTTTTAGCATAAGATTGAGGCCAAAAATATAAAAAAATATGGCCTCAAGAGTTATAAAAAAATTGCTCGGGGGCCTAGGCACCTTTATTGACAGTCTATTAATTATTTTTTTAAAGAATTCAGAATGAAACTTTTCAACTCCAGAAAGCATCATTAATTTCTCTTTAGCTTCTTTGTCATTTACTATCTTTGAAAGCTTTTCATAAAGCAGCATATCGTGAAGTTCATCAACATAAAAGGACGCAATTAAATCCATGATAGGTTTATTTAAAAAATTTTATTTAAACGTTATCAAAGCTACATCAACCTCGCTGTTGGAACTACCAGTTTTGTAGAAGCGCTTGCTTTCACATAAATAATGCTTTGTAAGCATTTTATCATGCTTCATGTAGAGGCGCAACCTTCTGACGTCTGTCATGCGTTCCACAGGCAAAGCCCATTTGGGCAAATATTCTAATTTTGTAAATTTATCAACTTTGCAATCTAACGATTTTTAAAAAGCTGAAAAAATAGCTAACTTTTAGTCTATTCTGTCAAGATAAGGCAGATATACGCCCAAAGATTCCTCTGGTTCGAGATCTAAAATTCTATCCCCAAGAATTTTTGAGACTGGATCAAACTCCATAAAACTCAGCTCACCTTCCACAAGCCCCGTTATTAAGCCTCCGCTTCTATTAACTGATACGACAAACGAAAGTCCTAATTCTGAAAGCTTATGATGAATAGACTCAGAGACGCTAGGGGTTATGTTTTCGTTCATCAGCAGGACCTTTACATCGCCTATATTTTTGAGAAGTTTAAAAAGGTGCAAAGCAAAATCAGGTATTCCTTCTTCACCGTTTAATGGAAGGGCTATAATGGGCTCGTTAGAAGAGCGCAGTAGTGATTGATTTTCAACGTCAACAGCTTTTATAACAGCATATATTTCTTCCGCAATCATGCTATAAATGGCGGAATATGGTTTATCCCTTAAAAATTGCTCGTAAGCTTCAGCTTCAAATATTATCAATGGTCTGTTTTTCATCAGTAATCTTTCTATCTGGGTAGCAGCCCTAAACTTAGCTATTTTTTCTTCTTCAAATGGGGTTACACCTAAATAGATAAACCCATCAAGATCTTCATTGATGTCGTTTTTACCCAGATTAAATATGTAATATTTTTTTGACACCTTTAAACCTTCTTTATCAGCCAAATCTAAGACATATTTACCTACCATACCATCCACTAAGATGCGGTTTAAGTAAGACATGAATTACAGTTGATCCTTCTTACAATATAAAAGAATCTATACAAAAATCATTATTTTTTAATAAACAAAATTTGACTTTAAATTTGTTATATATGTTTAATGTTTTTGTTAATTTATATTAACTATTGAATAAAACAATTCACAGAATACTTGAGTATTCTTTAAGTCAGCTATCTGTTAAAATACTTGTTTTAGATATATTAAAAACTGATCATAAATTTTAAGAGAAGATTATATAGGATTGATTTTCATTAACTAAAAAGATGCGATATTACATAGAAACTTACGGTTGTGCGGCTAACGAATTTGACAGCTTAGTTATCTCACATTTTTTAGAAAAAGATGGATGGCAAAAAGTTGACCTTGAAGATTCTGATCTTGTTATAATAAACACATGCGGGGTAAAAAAGCCAACAGAAGACAAGATTCTATATAGGTTAAAAGAAATCAATAAACTGGGCAAAAAAATAGTTGTAACTGGGTGCTTGACGAGGATCGATCCTGATGCATTAAAGTCTATAGGCTTTAACGTTGCTTTAGATGTTAGATCCATAAACAGTATAAGCAAAGCATCTGAAATGGCTTTAAAAGGGGAAAGAAACGTATTCGTTTATTCGGATAAAAACTTTGATAAAGCTGCTTTTTTAACAAAAAAATTAAACGAAACAATAGGAGTTATAGAAATTCAGGAAGGTTGCGCTTACAGCTGTACATACTGTGCTACTAAAGTATCTCGAGGAAGCGTTTTCAGCTTTTCGGACAGATCCATACTGAGAAGCGTGAGCGAACTGACGAGAAAAGGTGCAAAAGAAATCTGGTTAACGGGACAGGACGTAGCTGCTTATAGGTATGAGAACAGAGACCTAGCAGACCTGTTAAGAGAAATAGATACAGTAGATTCAGATTTTTACGTTCGAGTTGGGATGTCAACGCCACCGTTTTTCAAGATGATAGCTGATAAGCTTTTGGGCTCATACCCAAAAAAGGTTTACAGGTTCTTCCACATACCTGTGCAGTCTGGCAGCGATAAAGTATTGTTTGACATGAAGAGGGGATACAAAGCAAGCTTGTTCGAAGAGCTTGTTAGAAAAATTCGTGCTAAATTCCCTGAAGCTACGATAGAAACTGACATCATAGTGGGCTACCCTACTGAAACCAAAAAAGACTTCGAGGATACAATTGATCTTTTACAGAAAACAAGACCTAATGTTGTAAATATTTCAAAATTCTGGAAAAGACCAAACACTGAAGCTTCAAAACTAAAAGAGCTTGATTCAAAAATAGTAGCGGAGAGGTCAAAAATAGCTTATGGGCTCATTTTGCAAATAATGAGAGAAGAAAACCAGAACTGGATAGGATGGGAAGGAGAAGTTATAGTAACAGAAAAAAGCGACAAAAGGAGCGGCTGGAAAGCCAGAAACATAGCGTACAAGCAGATAATTGTCGAAAGTGATGAAAGCTTCTTAGGGAAGAAGGTTCTTGTTAGAGTTTATGATGCAGATTCAGTTAACTTGTACGCAAGGCTTGTACATGTAATCGATGAACAGAAAGATCGTGTTCAGGGTAAAGCCGTTGTTTCCTGAACAAACTTTCGCTAAAAGCGTATATTTTTTTGGCTCTAGAAATCAGCATAAGTTATTAAAAAGTGCTAATAACTAATATGCGACCTCGATGATATCAAGGAAGAGCCGTCTGAGGCGTGATGTAGATTATGAGTGATGAGAGGTCTAACTATGCAATCCTTTTATCAGGAGGTAAGGACAGTAACTATGCGATCCTGCTATTTAGCAGAAAAACAGGAAAAATGCCGTGCTGTGCCATTACTGTTAAAGCGAAGGAAGATGACATGCTTTTTCATTATGAGAACGTAAAGTGGACAGAACTTCAATGCAAAAGCATGGGCCTGCCTTGGATCTTTGTAGAAAGCCTTGAAGATGGTCTGAAAGAAGCGAAAGAAAAATATGAAGCTGAAGCCGTGATTACGGGAGGAATACTTAGCAATTATCAGAAGAAGCGCTTTGAAAGCATAGCTGAGAAGTTCAGGATGAATGTCTATTCTCCTCTTTGGGGTGTTGATCAAGAAAAATATATGTTGCAGCTTGTGAAAGATGGTATAAAATACATAATAGTCAAGGTTGCTGCCCTGGGCCTTGGTAAAGAGTGGCTTGGTAAAAGTATAGGTATCAAAGAAACTCTTGAGCTCATAGATCTATCAAGAAAGTACAGGTTTAATCCGAGCTTTGAAGGGGGGGAAGGTGAAACTTTTGTAATAAACTCACCGCTTTACAAAAAAAGGATCGTTATCAAGCAGTTCGAGATCATATGGCGGAAAGATTCAGGAATATATTTAATAAAGGACGCTGCGCTTGAATAATCGTAATGCTGGAAGAGCTTAAAGAAGGATTAAAGAACGCATTTGACAAGCTGCTCAGGGGCGGCGTTGATGAAAAGGCGATAAAGGAATTTATTCTGGATCTTCAGAGAACTCTGATTAAAGCTGACGTAAATGCAAAGGTAGTTTTTGAATTTACAAAAAAGGTTGAAGAAAGGCTCAGAAACTCTTCAGAATTACCGGGGATTTCATTCAAGGAACTGGCGATAAAAATTGTCTATGAAGAAATGGCGCAACTTCTTGGTGGTGATTATAAACTTCAGTTAAAACCAAAGAACGTAATAATGCTAGTTGGAATACAGGGATCAGGAAAGACCACCTTTTCAGTTAAACTTGGCAATTATCTAAAACAAAGAGGTTACTCGGTAGGAATAATAGAAGCAGATGTTTACAGGCCGGGCGCATACGAGCAAGTTTCCCAGCTTGCTGGAAAAGTCGGGCTAAACGTGTACGGTTCTAAAGACGAAAAAGACCCAAGGAAAATAGTTGAAAACGGTTTAAAGTCTTTTTCAGATAAGAGCGTGGTAATAATTGATACTGCCGGTAGGCATAAAAATGAGCAGGAATTGATGAAAGAAGTAAAAGAGCTCTACAGCGAATTTAACCCTACACTAACACTTTTGGTCATTGATGCAACCATAGGACAACAAGCGTACTATCAGGCAAAGGCATTTGCAGAAACCGTAAGTGTTGGTGGGATAGTGATAACGAAGCTTGATGGAACGGCAAAAGGTGGAGGAGCTCTAGCTGCTGCAGCAGCAACAGGAGCTAAAGTTTATTTTATATCTACAGGTGAAAGAATAGACGAGATAGAAGAGTTCAATCCAAAAAGATTTGTAGGAAGATTAATAGGCTTGGGAGATCTCGAGGGATTATTAGAAAGAGTAAAAAACGCAGAAATCAAAGTTTCAAAAGAACAAGCAAAAAAGATAATGTCTGGTAGGTTTACTCTTGAAGATTTTCTGCTACAGATAGAACAAATGGAGAAATTAGGACCTATGGAAAAGATAGTTGAAATGCTTCCACTGCCAGTAAAGGTCGATAAAAAAGAGATTGAAAAAGCAAAAGTTCAAACAAAAAGATGGAAAGCTATAATTTTAAGTATGACGCCTGAAGAACGTATTAATCCAAGGGTTCTCAACAGTACAAGAATAAAAAGAATTGCCATAGGATCGGGAACAACTGAAAAGGACGTTAAAGATCTTTTAGAGGCGTTTGAAAAAGGAAAGACGTTCATAAAAGGAGCAAAAAGATCTAGGTTTGCTTTCTGAACCTTCCATACTGCAAAGGATTCTTGATATTATCGCACGTTTCATCCTTTTTGCATAGGTTTAATGTTAGAAGCTTTTCACAGCTAGGCACCATGTATTTTGTTCCGGATCCTTTGCTGCCAGAAATCTGCATTACCTGATATTTTGTTATTTTTTCATTAAAATCAGGAGCAGTTCTAAACAGTTCAACTACGTCTTGAGGATTCCATCCAATATTTATTAAATAGGTAGCCAAGAGAAACCTGGCTGAATGAGGTATGTTTACGCCCTGTTTTAACTGGTTCATCTGAAACTCTATACAGGGTGGCATTTTGCCCGTATAAATTATTGTACGTGGTTTTGGCTTTGCCTCCTCTATTTCTTTAATTAAATCGAGCAAACCGCCCTTAACAGCCGGCTTGGGCATTTTCTTTATCCTTTCAACTATATTTTTCATAGAAATTTCCCTAAACATGTGCGCTAACTCATTATGCTTAACGTAAACATTCCCCATATAAACCCATCTGTTCACCAGTTTCCAAGAGATTTCGCCTTTCACAGAAAATTTAATGTAATCTGAAAGAGATATCAGAAACCCTCGATCGAGCTGGTTAAGCTTGGCGTTTGAAACTTTCTCGAAAATAACTTTTGCAAAATCCTTTCCTCTTGGATTCTTTTCAATTTCCTCAAGGAGATATTGTTCACTCCTTCTTGCCTCTGCGATTGCGAACCTGCTGTAAATCACTTGGTCGTCTATAAATCTTATAGCTATCATCGAAATTATAAAAGAAACTAAAGATATGTCATGATGAACGTCGTCTAACTTGGGGGAAACCCCTGATCTGATCCCTGTTATTAGCCTCTTTCGCGTAACGTCAAGCACAACCTTAGGATCAAAACCCATTATTTCTATCGAATCGATTCTATCAACAGAGAGATTAGGATTTCTTCTAAGGGCATATGAAATGCTTTCAGGTAAAAAAGGATACTTTGCGTAGTCTTCAACACCCAGAAAGCTTTCCAACAATAATTAAAAATACATCAAAATTAAAAGTTTATCGATAGAAATAATTATAAAATGCTTTATATAACATACTAGTATGTTTCGATTGCAGACCAAGGACGTAAATAGCTGGAACATGGTTATAAAAGCAGCTTCAGCTTTACTGGAAGAGGTAGCGCTTGAATTCCATCCAGACATGATAACTATGAGAAATATGGATCCCTCGCACATAGCGATGCTAAACCTTGAATGGCTTAAACAGTCTTTCGAAGTTTATGAATGCGACGGAGAGCATATAGTTACATTGCGAATAGACGATCTGGCAAACGTTATGAAAAGAGCTTCAAAAGGAGAATTGATTGAAATGTCTTTAGGTGAAGGCAATACTTTACTCATCAAAGTATCTAATGGTTTTCAAAGGGAATTCGTTTTGCACATATTGGAATCATCTCATACAGCGGTTCCTGTTCCCAAAGTCAACTTCACAGCCAAAATTGTCATGACATTAAAAGGTTTTAAAGAAGCTATTGCTGATATAGAAACTGTATCAGATGAAGTCAGCATGAAAGCTGATGCAGGCGCTCTTATATTGAGCGGGTCGAGCGAATACGGTAATGTTAAAGTTTCAGTTACAACTGCAACGCCAGATGTTAAGGAAATCACCGTTAGCGAAACTTCTTCGGCTTCTTATAGCATTGAGTACATTGAAAAATTCATAAAAGCGTTATCAAGCTCTTTGGATTACATAACTATTGAATTTGGTAACAGGCTACCAATCAGAATTCAGGCACCTATAGACGACAAAGGTTCTAAGCTTGAATATTATTTAGCACCGAGGGTAGAATGATGAACATAAAGAGATATTTTACGCTTGAAAACATTTACATGGTAGCCTTTATACTTATCTTGTCAGGGATCATAAGTTTTGTTGTAGGAAAATCTTCAATACCTTTGACAGCAGCTTTTACCTCAAACCTGTCTTATCAGACTTTATTTGAAACCATTATATTATTTTTCATAAATGTTTTTGGCTTATCAGGATTTTTCTTGCTTTTTAGGACAAGCAAAGCAAACGACGCAAGAGTTGCGAGGACGTACCTTTTTACAGGACTTATATTTATAGTAATGTGGTACCTGCTGATTTATGAGTTGTACTATACAATAGCATGATTTGTAAAACTAAACTTATCCAAAAGCTTTAATAACCTTTTTTCCTACTACATTCGAAGGTGAAGCCTATGAGCCAAAAACCTAGTTACGTAAAATTTGATACACCAAATGAGCTTGCTCAAGCTGCGCTCGACGCAGTAAAGCAGGCTAAAGATTCTGGTAAAATTAGAAAAGGAACAAATGAAGTTACGAAAGCTGTAGAAAGAGGGGAGGCAAAGTTAGTAATAATTGCAGAAGACGTTGATCCTCCAGAAATAGTAGCGCACTTACCGTTAATCTGTGGCGAAAGAAAGATTCCTTATATATACGTTAAATCGAAGAAGGACCTAGGAGCCGCTGCAGGTTTACAGGTAGGTGCAGCAGCTGTAGCTATAATTGATCCAGGACAGGCCAAACAGATAGTTGACCAGGTTACATCACAGTTATCAAAAATAATAGGTGTATGAAATTTAAATGAGCGAAGAGGAGCACCTAACCCCTGCACAGGTTGTTCAAATAGTTGGTAGGACAGGCGTAGCTGGAGAAATAACTCAAGTTAGATTAAAAATAATGGACGGACCGGAAAAAGGGAGAATTCTGACAAGAGATGTTAAGGGACCTGTAAAGCTTGGAGACATAATTATGCTTAGAGAAACCGAAAGAGAAGCCAGAAAAATCAAGTGATAATTCATGATCACACAAAAAATATGTTCGTTTTGCGGTAGACCAATAAAACCCGGAAGTGGAATAACCGTAATAATGAACGACGGTAGCGTCCTTAGATTTTGCAGCTTAAGATGCAGAATATATATGCTCGAGCATAAAAAGGATCCGAGAAAACTTAAATGGACCGCAAAACATACATCATCGATATGAGCGACAAAACTCTAATAGTAATTAAACCCGATGCGGTCAAAAGAGGACTTGTCGGACAAATACTTAGCCGTTTTGAGGCAAAAGGATTTACGATAAAAGAACTCAGAATGATTCAGCTCTCAAGAGAAAAAGCAGAAGAATTTTATTCGGTTCATAAAGGAAAGCCATTCTTTAAAGACCTTGTAGATTTTATAACTTCAGGACCAGTAGTTGCTGCTATATTGGAAGGTAGGAACGCCATAGAAGCTGTAAGGATAATGATAGGAAGTACTGATGCATCAAAAGCTCCACCAGGATCTATTCGTGGCGATTATTCTCTTGGACTGACTGACAATAGCATTCATGCAAGTGACTCATTGGAAAGTTTTCAGAGAGAAACAAAAGCGCTTGATTTGATTTGACAGAAGGCTACAAAGAATTTGCGACTTATAATGGTTTAAATTTTATAAAAAATTATGTAGACCTTAGAAAATATGAAGCAATAGCTTTTGATATTGACGGGACACTTATAGATTCTAGGGTTTCGTATAACGAGACAATCTATCAAACTGTGTCTATGTTTTATCAGTGGGTCGTCGGCTTTAAACCTCCCAAAGATGAAATAAACAGCTCTGTAGCAAGACTCCGACTTACTGGCGGTTTTAATAATGACTGGGATACTGCTTACACCGTTTTGATAGGGCTTTATTCGGGTTTTCCGGATGAAATCCTTAAAGTTTTGTCTTCAACGGAATACAGGTTCTTTAAAGATTATATAAAGGTAAAGATTAACAAGGAAAGCATTTTAGAAACCTCTATAAAAGCGTTAAATTATTTGTTGATGTATGCAGACAGCAAAGGATTACAGAGCATAGAAGAAGGACTTAAAAAGCTTTATAACAGAAAGGATAAATTAAATTACCTCATAGAAATCAAAAACAAGCTTAACTACCCCAATTTGCCCGGGAAAAGCCTTCTTTCTACAGTTTTTGATGAGCTTTACCTAGGAATGGATCTTTTTAAAGAAATGTGGCAAGCTGAGCCAGTTTTTAAGATCAAAAAAGGGTTGATAGAAGACGAAAAGGTTGTTCTAGAAAATGACGTAAAAACTTTCTTAAAAAAGAAATTTGGCAACAAAATTGGAATCGCTAGCGGAAGGCCTAAAAAAGCTGCTGTAAAAACTCTAAAAGATTTGCTAGGAAATTTATTTAACCCGGAGAGTTCTTTTTTTATAGACGACGTCTATATAAGATCAAAAGAACAATGGTTGGGAAAACCAAATCCATTTCTTATTGAACAGGTAATAAAAAACTTAAACGTAAAGAGCTGTCTCTACGTAGGTGATTCATACGAAGATGTATTAATGGTAAAAAATACGAGAGAGTTGGGTTATGAAGTGGGTTTTGTCGGCGTATATGGTTTTTCTCTTGATACGAAAAACTTTATACAAAAATTTATGGAAGCTGGTGCAGACGCAATACTTCCTTCCGTAAATGATTTAAAATTTTTATTCTGAATTTATTATCAAAAATATGTTTTAGTGGACTACCCTGACCTTTTGATAATGGCTTTTCTGTTCATCGCCGCGCTTGCTTTATGCTCCATGCTACTTGTAGAGGCTCAACAATCTAAAGTCTCGTCTGCGGTGCATAGGCAAAGCCCCTTCTGAATTCACTCGATCAGAGTGCTGGCCTTCTTTGGGACATTGCGGATTCCCTAGATCAAGCTCTGCATGGCTTTCAGGACAATTTATGAATGTAAAGATCGAATGTAGAAGGCTTTAAAAAACATTAAGGGGGCTATCCAAAGCTCGCGCAGGTGATATTCGCCCCTTAACCCCTTTAAGGTTAAAACTAAGTTCTTACAGGTTCTAAGGGAAATCCGCAGTTTCTACAATTTTTTAAGGAGATTGGGTTACTCCAACCGCATTTCTTGCATTTTATTTCTTTCTCTCTGTAAAGGTATGTAATTTTTTCATTTGTGTGAAATCCTAAACTTAACCTTAAACCTCCTTTTAAATGTTTGTTAAGCTCCTTTATTTCCTGTTCTTTAAAATTATTTTCATCATAAATTTCTAATCCTAAAGAATATGGGTTTAAGCTGAATCTTTTTCCAAGCTTTTGGGAATCCAAGTACGCCAAACGTTCTCCAGAATCGTCCTGTATCCATGAAACAGGGTAACCTATCTTTTCCTGTAGAAGGTTTATAAGTTCTATTTCTTTTTTTATTACATCCTCTTGACTTATGTTTAGCATTATCATGCTCTCTTTTAGCCCTGCCAAATTTACGAGTGGGGTAATGTACTCTGATGGGTGTTTAACGGTCAATTCTTTTAAAGTTGGAAGAAGACCCATCAAAAGCCTGTTATTGATGAATTTATTCCGTTGTGTAATAGCATCCTGTAAAATATCCTTTAATAAAAGTACTTTTACCTTAAAGTAACTTTCTTCGTTCTGTGCCTCGTTAGCCAGATGTGGCAGATTTATTGAAGCAGATATTATTCCCATTTCCAGGCCTTTTTCTTCGTTCAGTTTAAAACCGATGGACGTCTTATTGTCATTGTTTATAAGCAGTAAAGGCGTTTGGATTTTGGAGCTTGTGCTAAGCAAAACTTTTGGTTTTTTTATTTTAAGCAGAAATCTGTTGTATTCGTTAATTATTTCATCATCAACTTTATCGAAGTGAATGGTCAATACAGGGGATCTGGTTGTGCTTGGAAGCAGGCTTTGTAACATAAAAAAAGATTCCTTTTTTAATTTTTCAAACACTGTATCGTTGATTTTGAGAAAAACTTCTGCGTTGGCCTCCCTAGAAAGACCGTACACTAGTTTTATAAAATCTTCAAAAGTTAAACTGTCTTTGTTTGCTGTACTGTACAACAAATTAAGATCTAACGCAATAACGTCGGGCTTAAACATCCAGTTTTCGGGGAAAGATAGATGTATTTCTCCGTTAAAGTGGGCATCTATCAAATCTGTTGGAAGATCTGATCGTACAAGATAATCAGAAAATATTCTTTCAGCAGCTTTATATACCGCATCCTCAAAGCCTTCTCCCTCTTTACTGGTTTCTTCAAGCATAAGCTCAAGGTCATAAACTGGCATGCCCAGTCTGCTTAGTTTTTTCCAGTACTGCTCTAAACCTTGTTCCAACAAAATTGAATTTACAATCTCTCTGATGAGCGGCGATGTAAGATATGTAAGCTGAAACTTATAAATACGAGATTCAGCTTCGCTTGCTATGTTTTGAGCGACTTCTATGGGTACATTAGCTTCTTTTATAAGGCTTTGAACTATTTTTGACGTGTCAAACTCTTCAATCTTTTGCGATGATTCTCTGACATACAAGCGTCCTGAAGAAACGAGAGATTCCTCTTCAATTTGCTTGGCAAGCGACAGGACCAGCCTACCTAATGGCGCTATCATATATTTCCTTTCTTGTTTATTTTGTACTACTAAATTCTGCTGTACCAGTTTTTTCAAATGATAAGCAAACTTACCAGATTCTCTCTTTGGAGTGAATCCTGAAGCTTCTTTGAGCTCTGTATATGTCATTCCTCCTTTTGCTGCCAGTATTTTCAGTATTTCCAGCCTACTTTTTGAGGCTAGTACCGAAAAGATGATTTTTAACCTTTTTGTCATAAGATTGCTGCTCAAATCTCTTAGACTACTAGTTAATAGTAATATATAAAGTTATGATTGTCAAAAATATTTTATTTTAGAACAAAATATTTTAATATAAATTTTGATCGAAAGTCACGCTCGCCATGATCCATACAGAGCCATTAACCAGGAATTAGCCTCCCTCAGTAGGTTTTTTGAGTTTTTGTGTGTCAAAGTATCAAGAGCTTTTTCATAAGATAGCCACATATAACCAATATGTTCATCGCTGATTGTAACCGTTTGAGAATTTGTTTTCATTAAATAATAAACAACATCTTTTTTCACCTTGTTGCCGTTTTTAAAAAATTCATAATTAATCGTAAAAGAAAAACCATCAAATAATTCCAGCTCGCTTAATCCAGTTTCCTCCTTTACTTCTCTTAAGGCAGCCATCTTTGTATCTTCTCCTGGTTCAAGATGACCCTTAGGAAACTCCCAAATTCTCCGTTTACTTATTAATATAAGGTAGAGAGGGCCGGTCTTACTTTCTTTAAACACCACTCCCCCAGCAGAATGTTCAATTTCCTCAATTCCCATATTTATAAGTTTTTAATCAAAAGTTTTAAATGCTACTATTAAATTAAGGATTTTCGCGAATATGACTGAAATCAAATTAGCTGTAATATTTTAACCTTAAAGGGGTTAAGGGGGCGAATATCACCTGCGCGAGCTTTGGATAGCACCCTTAATGTTTTTTAAAGCCTTCTACATTCGATCTTTACATTC
>JAWDMM010000021.1:0-18255 GCA_046536595.1 Nitrososphaeria archaeon
GCTCGTCGGCATGATATCATCTTTTGAAAAGATGGTGAACAACCCCTTTATCAGAAGGATATTAAAATATTCTACTGAATACTGTGAAAAAGATGGTGGAAACAGGCTTGAGGTAGCTCTTGAGTTAATAATAGGAAAGAGAAAAAATGCCTGCTACAGGTGCAGGATCACTGAAAAAGCCCTTTCTTACGTTTTCAAAAAGGCTTCAGAATCTTTTGGTTTTACCCAGGAACAGATAAACAGAACTCTGAGCAACGCTTACTGGAGAAAAGGCGTCGCGAGCACAGTAAAGGGGATAGCGCTTTTCGGCGTCAGGAGGCCTTTTGTGCCCGGAGCTCCCTATCAGGTTGTCTGGAACATAACCAAGGCATGCAACTTTAACTGTCTTCACTGTTATGAGAACGCTGGAAGGAAGGCTGACGATGAAGCAACTCCTGAAATGGTCATACAGGGGATAGAAAAGCTTGCCAGGGCAGGGGTTACATCAATAGCGTTCTCCGGGGGTGAGCCAACCCTTTTACCTCACATGATTGATTACGTTAGAAAGGCAAACGACCTGGGCATGTACGTTGCCATGGCAACCAACGGCTGGGTTTTCGCAAACAGGAGCGTCGTCAAAAAATACAGGGAAGCAGGGCTTCAGTTTGTCCAGATAAGCCTTGACGGCGTAGACCCTGAAGTACACGATTCGTTCAGAAGAGTAAAGGGCTCATGGCAGAGGGCTGTGCAGGCTATAAAGAACTGTAAGGAAGAGGGCATGTTCGTGGAAATTTCTATGACCGTTACAAAGTACAACATAAACGACGTAAAGAAGATGATGGAGTTTGCGAGGCAGCTTAACGCGAACTGGCTCATGGTCTACAACTTTGTGCCTACAGGTAGAGGAAGAGAAATAGTTGCAGAAGATCTTGAACCGCATCAGAGGTATGAGCTTTTAAAGATGCTTTACGAAAGCACTGGGAAAGGAGGTACAGAATACCTTTCTACTGCTCCCCAATATGCAATGGTAGCCCAGGTTGTTGAAGCCCAGAAACACCTTGGCAAGAACATAGTTCCTACCCACTTCTACAACCCACAGTATTCAAACCCAAAGCTGAAAAACCTTGCGGATTTCATAGGAGGCTGCGGTGCTGGGAGGTTTTACATAAGCATCGAACCCAACGGGGACATCTTTCCTTGTGTCTTCTTTCCTCACGACGATGAAGTAAAAATAGGAAACCTGTTCAGGGATGATTTTGAAGAGCTCTGGGTCAAGTCTCGGTTGCTTGAAAAGCTCAGGAACAAGGACATACTTGAGGGGTACTGTGGGTCCTGTCCTTACAGGTACACGTGCGGCGGGTGCAGGGCAAGAGCCTACAACTACTATCATGACGTGCTGGCTCCTGACCCCGGGTGCATACTAAACCAGAAAGAATGGGAAAAGCTCAAGATGGAGCTCACCGTAAAAGAAGGCGCAGAAGAACTGGCTTCAGGTGGGTTGGCCATCAGGCTTCAGTGAGCGTCCAAAAACCTTATATATAAAACATTTACACGTTATCACGACTGTTTTTTTATTTTTATCATTTTTATGTCGTGCTTTATTAAATTTTTGAGCTTTATGTCCTCATTAAATAAAACATTTATGCAATAACGCGCTTAAAAAAATATTGTTAGAAAAAGCTTAAAAGTTATACTCTCTTTTGCTAATTAAAGATGAGTTTAAACCAGCAGACGCAAGTTTCCACGCGCGGTAAAAAATCCTTTGAGGTTCTCGTGATAAAGGACAGATGCAAAGAGTGCAGCCTTTGCATAGAGCTCTGTCCCCCCAAGATACTCGAGAGGGATTCTTCATATAACAGGTTCGGTTACAGGCCTACACGGGTTACCGATAACTCAAAGTGTGTTGGGTGCAGGATCTGTGAGTATGCCTGCCCTGAGTTTGCCATATTTGTAAAGGAAGTGAAGCAGTAATGGAAAAAGGCAAGGTGCTTTATGTTAACGGAAACGAAGCTGTTGTTGAGGGCGCTATAGCAGCTGGATGCAGGTTCTACGCGGGTTACCCCATAACGCCTTCTTCAGAGATAGCCGAAGAGATGTCAAAGAGGCTCCCAGCTGTTGGCGGAATGTACGTGCAGGGCGAAGATGAGCTGGCGTCGATAAACATGATAGTTGGCGCGTCTATGGCAGGTGCAAAGGCGATGACGGCCACTTCTGGCCCCGGTTACAGCCTTATGCAGGAAGGGCTCGGCCTTGCCATTGCGACAGAAACACCAATAGTCATAGTCGATGTAATGAGGGCAGGTCCAAGCACAGGTATAGCTTCAAAGGCCTGGCAGGGGGACATAATGCAGGCCAGGTTTGGTTCTCACTCAGATTATGAGATAATATCCCTTTATGCGTCAAGCGTTCAGGAAGCTTTTGACCTTACCGTTGACGCTTTTAACCTTGCTGAAACGTACATGACCCCGGTCATCTTGTTGAGCGATGGGGTGCTCGCCAGGATGAGAGAAAGGCTTTACGTAAGGGGTCAAAACGAGCTCAGCATAGTTAACAGGAAAAAGCCCACTGAGAGCCCCGAAAGCTACATGCCTTACAAAAGGGGCGAAGACTACATACCGATAATAGCCAACTTTGGCGAAGGGTACTTTGTGCTCAAGGACAGCCTCACTCACGACGAGAGGGGTTATTACTACGAAAGGCCTGACGTTCAGGCGAAGTTTGTCCTGGGGCTCACAGAAAAGATAAGGAGGAACGCCAGCAAGATCTACAGATGGGAAGAAGCTTACACTGATGACGCAGAGGTTCTCTTTGTTGCTTCTGGCGTTATGGGAAGGATAGCATCCGTTATGGTAAGGGAAGCGCGTGCAGAAGGTAAGAAATGGGGCATATTCAGGCCAATAAGCATATGGCCTTTCCCCGAAGATGCCCTAAGGAGGGCCGCCCGGAACGCTTCAAAGGTGATAACCATAGAGATGAGCGTTGGCAAGCTGATCTACCCTGTAAAGTGGTCTCTCAGGGATGGCCAGGATGTCTCTGTGCTCCCGTGGCTCAGCTACGAGCCTCCGTCTCCTGATGACCTTTTAAACCTCCTTGAGGTGAAAGCATGATGGAGATAACGCTTCAGCACCCTCTTGAAAGGTACATAAGGAGCGAAAAGATGCCCACGACCTGGTGTCCCGGGTGCGGCATAGGTACCATAGTCCAGTCTTTTCTCAAAGCCGTTGATGAGCTTGGCCTTGACCCAAAAGATCTTGTGATGATAAGCGGTATTGGGTGCACAGGAAGGGTTCCGCACTACCTGAGGTTTGACGGGGCTCATGTGCTCCACGGAAGGGCAATACCTGTTGCTCTCGGCGTAAAGCTTGCAAACCCGAAGCTGAAAGTCGTCGTATGGGGAGGAGACGGCGATATAGCTTCTATAGGCGGGAACCATCTTATACACGCAGCTAGGAGGAACGCCGATCTTACAGTTATAATGGTAAACAACTTCATTTACGGGCTCACAGGAGGTCAGGTTGCTCCGACAACCCCGAAGGAAACAGTAACGTACACTTCTCCTTACAACCCAGACAGCAAGCCTTTTGACACGGTAAAGCTGGTTGCGGCCGCAGGTGCAACATACGTTGCCAGGTGGTCAACAGCTTACCCTGTCCTTTTAAAAGAGAGCATAAAGAAAGCTCTTAACCATAAGGGCTTTTCCTTTATAGAGGTCATATCACAATGTCCTGAAATATTTGGCAGGATAAACGGCTTCAGAGAGCCCTACGATCTTTACCTTAAGATCAAGAAAATAGGACAGATAAGGAGGGGCATCAGCCCGTTCGACGCAAAGTACGACTGGAACGAAGAGATAAGCCTGGGCGAGTTCGTCAACAGAGAAGAACCTACCTACTTGGAACAGCTTGAAGAAATAAAGAGGAAGGCAAGGGGTGAAAAAGCCTGAAGCACGAAATAATAATCGGAGGAAGAGGAGGGCAGGGTGTACAGCTTCTGGGATACATCCTTGGTTATTCTCTCGTAAAGTACAAGAACATGTACGTTGTTCAGACTGAAGAATACGGCGCTTCTACCAGAGGCGGAGAATCTTACACTGAGCTGATAGCTTCTGATAGCGAAAGCGACGTCGCTGCTGTAAAGGTAAGGGCTGCTGACATTGGAATTTTCATGTTTCAGGGGGCATGGGATGCCCTCTCAAACAGGGTCAGCGACGATGCGATCATAATATACGATGGATCTCTTGTTAACCCTGACAAAGGAAAGAGGTTCGATATAAGGGCTGGAGATCTTTCCAGGGACGTTTTTAAAACCCCCATAGTTGCAAACATGATAATGCTGGGTTCCCTGTGTGCCATAACAGGAATAGTCTCCCTGGATGAGCTTAAGAGCGCAGTAAAAGATGTGGTTAACCCGCGCTTTGTAGAGCTTAACACAAAAGCTCTTGACTTTGGTTATCAGGAAGGGCTAAAGCTTTACGCAAACTCCCCAAAAGCTGAACGATCTGAAAGCAGCAAGCTATAATAAAGCAAACTTTTTATTCTTCCTGTTGTAATTAACCCTGCAGCCCGGTCGTCTAGGGGCCAAGGATACCGGGCTCTGGATCGCCCCCGGACGGGTCGAGGGGATACCCGGTGACGGCGGTTCGAATCCGCCCCGGGCTAATATTTTTATAAAAATTCCCTGTTTTTATTACGCGCTATGTAAATTTTTTTAGTAATATTATTAAGGTATAACGTAGTTATAAATCAGAAACATGCTCGAGGTAAACAGTTTAAAGGTTTCAACCAGCGGCAAGCTCATACTTAACGGGGTAAGCCTGTCCTTTGAAGACGGCAAGGTTTACGCTGTTATGGGGCCCAACGGTTCAGGGAAGACAACTCTAGCTTATTCAATAATGGGTCATCCAGATTACAGGGTTGAAGAAGGACGCATACTCCTTGACGGCGAAGATATAACGTCCCTTCAGCCTCACGAAAGGGCAAAGAAAGGCATATTTCTTGGTTTTCAGAACCCAGTTGAAATTCAGGGGCTTCCTGTTCTATCGTTTCTAAAGGCAGCCTACACTTCTGTAAAGGGTCAGAACATAACAACCTATGTTTTTAACAAGCTGCTGAAGAGCAAGATAGACGAGATAGGCTTCGGCAGCGAGCTTCTTAGCAGGAACGTAAACGAGGGGCTTTCAGGAGGCGAAAGAAAGAAGCTTGAGGTCATCCAGATGTACATCCTGGAACCCAGGCACCCAATACTTGATGAGATAGATTCCGGGCTTGACGTTGACTCTCTGGAAAGCGTTGCAAATGCTATAAAGAACTACCACAGCAGGTACAGCTCTTCCCTTGTACTCGTTACCCATTATGCAAGGATCCTCAAGTACATAACCCCTGACAGGGTCATAGTTATAAGCGGCGGAAGGGCTGTCGCAGAAGGAGGACCTGAGCTTGCTGACAGGATAGACAGGGAAGGTTACGGATGGCTGCAGGTTGAAGGAAGCTAAAAAAGCCGTGGAGAACCTGCTGGAAGAAGTTTACAGGAACCCACTTTCCCCTTTGGCAGAGAAACAGGCGCTTCTCGCCAAAAGGATAACCATGAAGTTTAACATGAAACAGCCTTACGAGCTCAGGCTTCTTTTCTGCAAAAAGTGCAAGTCTTACTCTCCTCCTGTATTCGGGAAGACAATAAGGGTCAGAAACGGAAAGCTGGTTTTTACCTGTAGGGTCTGCGGTTCAAAGTACAGGCTGATCTTTAAAACAAGAGGTAAAGCAAACGTTTAATTTATCAAAAACAAAAGTATCTGGTGGTGGCAGTTGTGGATAGATTCTCACAACCATCATTATTTAAGCTCGCTCAGCATTCTTGATTCCCTGCACCGTTCAGGCCTTGAAGCAGTTGTAGAAGCCAGCTGGATCCCTGTACGCCCGGGTTCCTGGGAAACCCTTGAAGACGTTTACAGGTGGATCGTTGAAGCTGAAGCCCAGAGGCTCTCAAAGATAGGCTTAAGGCTCATTCCTGCTTTAGGGGTGCACCCGAGGTGCATACCCCCGCGCATAAACATCGGAAGGCTTGAATCGTGGCTTCAGGATGAGAGGGTTAAAGCTCTCGGGGAAGTTGGGCTTGAGGGCGGTTCAGAGGAAGAGAAGGAAGCTTTTGTTTCCCAGTTGAAGGTAGCAGAAAAGCTTGACAAACCCGCTATAGTGCACACTCCCAGAGCAAACAAGCTCCAGGTTGCCTCACTCGAGCTGAAGCTTATAAGGGAATCAGGTTTCCCTGAAGAAATGGTCGTCATAGATCACTTTAACGCTGAGCTTCTTTCAGGGCTTGAAAAAGGTTCTTACATGATAGGGCTTTCGCTGCAGCCCGGAAAGCTTTCTGTAAGCGACGCGCTTAAACTTGTTGGAATGCTTGACAGCGAAAGGGTCATGATAAACTCCGATTCCAGCACAGAGCCCAGCGAGCCTACATGGGGGCTGGATCTTTTAAAGGAGCTGGAAAAGAGAGACAAGCAGCTTGCGAAAAGGCTTGGAACGGAGAATGCTACAAGATTTTACAAGGCTTAACCCGATACCAAGATCCTTTTACATGAGGGAAACTGTGGACGTAGCAAGGGACCTGCTGGGCTCTTTTCTTGTAAGGACTTTCGGTCAGAGAAAAGCAGTTCTGAGGATAACGGAGGTTGAAGCTTACAGGGGCACTGACGATCCAGCAAGCCACGCCTACAGGGGTAACAGGGGGAGGGCATCGATAATGTTCGGAGAAACGGGAATAGCATACGTTTACCTTTCGTACGGAATAAACTACTGTCTTAACGTTACAGCAAGGTCGCCAAGACAGGACGCTGGAGCAGTTCTGATAAGGGCCGCAGAACCGGTATTTGGCCTTGACCTTCTCGGGAGGGAAGGTCCGCAGTGCAGGGTTGCAAGCGGCCCCGGTAACCTTACAAGGGCCCTCAGGGTTGACATGAGCTTTAATGGCCTTGACCTTACGCTGAAGGGCCCGCTTTACATATCACGCGGTTACCCTGAGCAATCCGAAAGCATATCTTCAGGCCCAAGAATAGGCATAAGCAGGGGAAGAGAAAAACAGTGGAGGTTCTTCATAAGCGAAAACTGTTCTGTGTCAAAAAAGTGAAAAAAGCTTTAAGTTTTTATAAAAAGGTTTTCAGATAAATCTGAATGGAACAATTAAACCTTATAATGATTGCAAAGGGGCTCAGGACTTTTGTATTCGGCATGGTAAGCGTCATGACCCCCATATACCTGGCTGTCCTGGGCTATTCGCCTCTGCTCGTTGGCTTCGCCCTCTTTGTCATAGTTTCAGGTAATGTTTTTTCTAACGTGCTTCTCACCTGGTACGGCAACGTCTTCAAAAGGAGGAACTTTTTGCTTGTTTTCAGCGCACTCATGTTCCTTTCCGGGCTTCTTCTGTTCTTTTCATCAAGCCTTTGGTTGATCTTTCCTGCCCTCTTCATTGGCAACATAAGCACAACTGGCACAGAAGCAGGGCCATTTCAGTCTATAGAAACTGGAGTTTTACCATCCCTTGCAGGACATGCAAAGAGCAACAGGTCGTTCGGAACATACAACCTCATAGGGTACGCGATGTCTTCTATCGGCGCCCTGGCGTCTTCCTTTCCTTCTTACTTCAGGCTTTCTCCTTTTGCTTTCAGGTCAGTTTACCTGCTTTATGCTTCTGTTGGCCTGATTTTATTTTTTATATATATGAACTTAAAGAACATAGAAGCCACAAACAAGAAGAAGGGGCTTCAGCATCTGAGGGAAACGGCAAAGAAAGACGTAAAGAAGCTTTCATTCCTTTTCTCCCTTGACGCCTTTGGCGGAGGCTTTGTAACACAGTCGATACTTTCTTACTGGTTCTTTTACACGTATCACGTTTCACTGAAAAACCTTGGTTTTATCTTTATGTTCGTCAACATAATAACGGCCCTTTCAATATACGGGGCTTCTCTAATAGCTGAAAGGATAGGCAACCTGCACACGATGGTCATAACTCACCTCCTTTCCAACGTTTTTCTGATAATGATACCTTTTGCGGGAAACCTGACAGGAAGTCTGGCATTTCTCTTCCTCAGGCAGAGCGTGTCACAGATGGACGTCCCGACGAGGCAGGCTTTCATGGCTCAGATATTTGACGAAAACGAAAGGGTAACAGCTAACGCGATAACCAACACTTTCAGGAGCCTGAGCTCTCTGCCCGGTTCACCTGTTGTGGGGCTTGCCCTTGCTGAGGGACTGCTTTATGTTCCCTTCGCTGCAGGCGGAGGCAGCAAACTGATCTACGACGCTTCAGTGTACTTTTCTTACAGGAAAAGAGTAAGGTAAACGCTTCATGTAACTCCCATTTTCATTTTTATCAAAAACATCAATTATCAAGGTAAAATTAATAAGTTAGGATTTAACAGATATAATCGCGCAATCCCGGGCGTCATCGCCAAGGTGGGCGTTTTGCCCGAACCATGAGGCGGTGATCTCCAAATGCGCAAACATTAATGAGGATCCAACTGATAAGTTGGAGCTGATGCTGGCCACAAGAAGCAAATGATTCCATACCGGAACTTGAATCCGGTTGATCCTGCCGGACCCGACCGGTATCGGGGTGGGGCTAAGCCATGCAAGTCGTACGTCCTCCAGCCACGTGGGGGACGTGGCGCACGGCTCAGTAGTACGCAGCTAACCTACCCTAAGGAGGGGGATAATCCCGGGAAACTGGGGCTAATCCCTCATAGACCTGGGGCACTGGAAGGTCCCTAGGTTGAAACGGGTGAGCTGGCATGCCGGTTCACCTGCCTTAGGATGGGGCTGCGTCCGATCAGGTAGTTGGTGGGGTAATGGCCCACCAAGCCTATGACCGGTGCGGGCTCTGAGAGGAGGAGCCCGGAGATGGACCCTGAGACAAGGGTCCAGGCCCTACGGGGCGCAGCAGGCGCGAAACCTTCGCAATGCCCGAAAGGGTGACGAGGCTACCCCGAGTGTCGTCCGCTAAGGACGGCTTTTGTCGGGTCTAAAAAGCCCGACGAATAAGGGGAGGGCAAGTCTGGTGTCAGCCGCCGCGGTAATACCAGCTCCCCGACTGGTCGGGACGATTATTGGGTCTAAAGCGTCCGTAGCCGGCCCTGTATGTGATCCGTTAAATCCAGCGGCTCAACCGCTGGGCTGCGGATCATACTATGGGGCTAGGGGACGGGAGAGGCCGGAGGTACTCCGCGGGTAGGGGTAAAATCCGCTGATCCGCGGAAGACCAACAGTGGCGAAGGCGTCCGGCCAGAACGCGCCCGACGGTGAGGGACGAAAGCCAGGGGAGCGAACCGGATTAGATACCCGGGTAGTCCTGGCCGTAAACGATGCCCGCTAGGTCTTGGTGAAGCTTAGGGTTTCATCAGGGCCGCAGGGAAGCCGTTAAGCGGGCCACCTGGGGAGTACGGCCGCAAGGCTGAAACTTAAAGGAATTGGCGGGGGAGCACCACAAGGGGTGAAGCCTGCGGTTTAATTGGAGTCAACGCCGGGAACCTTACCAGGGGTGACGGCAGAGTGAAGGTCAGGCTAAAGACCTTACCTGACAAGCCGAGAGGAGGTGCATGGCCGTCGCCAGCTCGTGCTGTGAAGTGTCCTGTTAAGTCAGGCAACGAGCGAGACCCTCGCTGCCAGTTGCTTCTATGTTCCGAAAGGTACATAGAGGAAACTGGTGGGACCGCCGCCGATAAGGCGGAGGAAGGAGGGGGCTACGGCAGGTCAGTATGCCCCGAAACCCCTGGGCCACACGCGGGCTGCAATGGTGGGGACAATGGGATCCGATCCCGAAAGGGGGAGGTAATCCCGAACCCCCACCTCAGTTGGGATCGAGGGCTGGAACCCGCCCTCGTGAACCTGGAATCCCTAGTAATCGCGGGTCACCATCCCGCGGTGAATACGTCCCCGCTCCTTGCACACACCGCCCGTCGCTCCACCCGAGTGGGCCCCCGGCGAGGTGGCATCCATAGTGGTGTCATCGAACCGGGGGTCCGCGAGGGGGGAGAAGTCGTAACAAGGTGGCCGTACCGGAAGGTGCGGCCGGATCACCTCCATGTGAGTATCCGGTATGGAGCCAGCTTAATCTTGTGGCCAGCAAAGCTCTTTATGCAGTCTGCGGGTAATGCCGCAGATGAAGGGCGAAGCGGGTTATTCTCGCTGTGATGCCGTGCACAGGCTTTGACGAAAGTCAGCTGTATCCAGGGACGAAAGACGCCACCTGGAGGATGGCTCGGCTCGAGGGGCGAAGAAGGGCGTGGCAAGCTGCGATAAGCCCCGGGGAGGCGCAAGCAGCCTTCGATCCGGGGATGCCCGAATGGGATACCCACCAGACCTTTAAGGTCTGGTAGACACGTCGTTAGACGTGTCTGCGAACCCTCTGAAAGGAAACATCTGAGTAAGAGGAGGAAAAGAAATCAATTCGAGATGCCCTTAGTAGCGGAGAGCGAAGAGGGCACAGCCCAAACCGAACCTTCATAGCGATGAGCTGTGAGGGGATGTGGGGTTTTGCCCTAGCAGTGGGCGGAGCCCGGTCCAGCCGACGTGCCTAGTCGAAGTGGTCTGAAAAGGCCCGCCATAGTGGGTGATAGCCCCGTAGACTAAAGGCATGGGCGGACTGAGCTAGGACAGAGTACCCGGCCTTGGCAGTGGTTGGGGAAGATGGGGGAAAGCGGCCCCTAAGGCTAAATACCTCTCGAGACCGATAGCGGACAAGTACCGTGAGGGAAAGCTGAAAAGCACCCCGGAAGGGGGGTGAAAAGAGCCTGAAACCAGGTGGCTATAAGCGTGCAGTGCCTGGAAGGAACCTTCCTGATGCGCTGTGGCCGCAAGGCTGCAGTGCGTTGGCAGGGTTCCAGGGTACTGCGATCCGTCTAGAAACACGGGCCAGGGAGTTCATCTCAATGGCGAGTTTAAGGGTTTCTTAAGCCCGAAGGCGAAGGGAAACCGATACTCCGCAGCCCCAAAAGGGCGAGGGAGGGGGTGTTATAAGCGCCCCATAGCCATTGGGATGAGACTAGAAACCGAGCGATCTTGCCCTGGGCAGGGCGAAGCCGGGGGAAACCCTGGTGGAGGCCCGAAAGGGTCCTGACGTGCAGTTCGGTCCCCTGAACTAGGGCAAGGGGCCAAAAACTAATCTAGCTCGGTGATAGCTAGTTCCCGCCGAAGCTGATCCCAGTCAGGCCCCGGCAGATGCTGCCGGCGCGGTAGAGCACCGATGGGGTGACAAGGGACCGAAAGGTCCCATCACCCTTTCGAACTCCGAACGTGCTGGCACAGAAGAAGCCGGGAGACGGGTTTGTGGGGGTAAGCCCCACAACCGAGAGGGGGACAACCCAGACCGGCGTTAAGGCCCCCAAGTACAGGCTAAGTGCCAAACCAAAGGGCGTCTCTCCGCTTAGACAGCAGGGGGGTAGGCTCAGAAGCAGCCATCCCCTAAGGAGTGCGTAACAGCTCACCTGCCGAGCGGGGAGGCCCCGAAAATGGACGGGGCTAAGCCTGTCGCCGATACGCCGGATCACCTCTGAAAAGAGGTGTGTGGTAGGCGGGCGTAGAGGCCGCGCAGAAGCAGGGCCGTGAGGTCCTGTGGAGTGGCCTCTAGTGCAGATCCTGGTGGTAGTAACAGCATAGCCGGGTGAGAATCCCGGCCGCCGGAAGGCCAAGGTTTTCTTGGCAACGCGTCGTCAGCCAAGAGTAAGCCGGTCCTAAGGACCATCCCGCAAGGGATAGGTCCGAATGGGAAACCGGTTAATATTCCGGTGCCTCCAGCCCTACCCGTAAGGGGACGCTCAGTCCTCTTGCCTCTAGATAGGGGAAGCAGAGCTGTCGCTCTGTCTAACTCTCCAAGCGCGGGGGAGTGTCGTAATGACGAGAACCCGTGCGAGGGAGGAATGGCCTGCCGTATGGCGGGTTTCCTTGATTCTAGGGGACAGTGAAAGGAGGATTGAGCTAAAGGCTGGAGACCGTACCAAGAACCGACACTGGTGGCCTGGGTGAGAAGCCTAAGGCGTGTCGGGGATACCGCAGGCGAGGGAACTCGGCAAATTAGCCCCGTAACTTCGGGAGAAGGGGTGCCTGCGATCCTGGCGAAGAGCTGGGATCGCAGGTCGCAGTGACAAGGGGGTCCCGACTGTTTAATAAAAACATAGGTGGCCGCTAGTCCGTAAGGATTTGTACGGCCGCTGAATCCTGGCCAGTGGCGGTACCTAAAACCCGGGTTCAACCGGGCTAAGGGCCGCTAAACGCCGGGGGTAACTCTGACCCTCTTAAGGTAGCCAAATGCCTTGTCGGGTAAGTTCCGACGTGCATGAATGGATCAACGAGGGCCCCGCTGTCCCCGCCTGCTACCCGGTGAACCCACGTAAGGTGGACGAACAGTCCACCTCCCCCCATCGGGGAGAGAAGTCCCTGTGGAGCTTTACTGCAGCCTGCAGCTGCGATGTGGGCGCGACTACAGAGAGTAGCTGGGAGCCAATGAAGCCTGGCCTTTGGGTCAGGTCGAAGCGCAAGTGTAACACCAGCTAGTCGTGCCTACGTCGCTAACCAGGATAGAACCTGGGACACCTGCAGGTGGGCAGTTCGGCTGGGGCGGCACCCCCTCGAAAAGGTATCGAGGGGGCCCTAAGGTCGGCTCAGGTGGGTCAGGAACCCACCGTAGAGGGCAAGGCCAAAAGCCGGCCTGACTGGACCCCTAAAAGCGTCGGGTCCAGAGGGGAAACCCGGGCCTAGCGAACCATCGTGCCCCCTCCGTTGGGGGCCGGTGACGACAGAAAAGTTACCCCAGGGGTAACAGGCTCGTCGCGGGCGAGAGTTCCCATCGACCCCGCGGTTTGGTACCTCGATGTCGGCTCTTCCCATCCTGGCCCTGCAGCAGGGGCCAAGGGCGGGGCTGCTCGCCCATTAAAGGGGAACGTGAGCTGGGTTTAGACCGTCGCGAGACAGGTCGGACTCTACCTGATGGGGGTGCGCGCTGACTGAGGGGAACTTGCCCTTAGTACGAGAGGAACGGGGCAAGGCGGCCTCTGGTGTACCGGTCCTCCGACAGGGGGAGCCGGGTAGCTAAGCCGCTGAGGATAACCCCTGAAAGCATCTAAGGGGGAAGCCTCTCCCGAAAAGAGTCAGCGTTCCCGATCCTCTTCTGCCCGCAAGGGTGGAGGAGGAAAGGGTGAAGGGCTGCCGTAAAAGACGGCGTCGATAGGACGGGAGGTGTACGCGGGAAGGCCCTTCGGGGTCGACCCGTTCAGCCCACCGTTACTAAAAGCCCGATACGTCTCTGGATGCAGCTGGCCGTCAAAAAAAAGCCTGTGCACGGTTTCTGCGTTTTAGCAAAATTTATATTCAGAGTTATTTAAAATGATAAAAAGGGCCGGTGGTGTAGCCTGGTTAGCATGTCGCCCTTACACGGCGAAGGTCCCAGGTTCAAATCCTGGCCGGCCCACTTATCTTTTTCATACAAAAATTTTTAAAAATAAAGACAAGCTCAAAAAATTACTTTACCGCGTAGCCCCCTTTTACGAGCTTCTTGAGGTCTAGTATTTCATCTATTTCTTTGTCGCTGTAACCAAGTTCTTTGAGCGCTTCTCTTATGGACATCCCCTTTGCGAGCTGTTTCCCTATCTTGGAAGCTTTATCATAACCTATCCTGGGGGATATCACTGTTATGAGCGAAGGGCTGCTTTCAGCGTACTTTTTCATCTTTTCTTCGTTTGGAACTATGTTTTCGATGACAACCTTAGCCATCTTCGTGAGCGCTTCGCTCAGTAAGTCTATTTCTGTAACAACGTCGTAGCCTGTTAACGGGATCCCCATGCTGAGCTCAAACTCCCCAAGCATCCCTGCAAGCTGCACCGCATGATCGAGCCCCATGACCTGAACAGAAGCCTGAAGGCAAGATTCTACAGTTATCGGGTTCGTCTTTCCAGGCATGATGCTGCTCCCAGCAACTTCTTCCTGGCTTGGTATGTCTATCTCGTTGAGCCCGGTAAAAGGTCCTGAGAACATCAACCTGAGATCCTGTGAAAGCCTGTATAGATCAAGGGCCGTGCCCCTGAGCGTGCCGCTTAGGTTGACCATGTCCGTGAGCAGCCTCATCCTCATAAAGTTGCTTTCCGCTGGTTTAAAGTCAAGCCCTGTTACTTCGTTTATCTTTCTTATGACAGTCTGCTGGAAACCCTGCGGAGAGTTCATCCCGGTTCCCACAGCTGTTCCCCCAAGAGGCAGGAACCTCACGTCTTCAACAGCCTGTGTAACCATCTTCATATCCCTTTCAAAAGCCCTTGCGTATGCCTCCATTTCCTGTCCCAGGGTGACAGGAAGAGCGTCCCTAAGGTGCGTCCTTCCTGACTTCACTATATCGTAAGTTTTTGATGAAATCGCTTGCAGAGAGTTTATTATTGTCTGAAGAGAAGGAAGAAGTCTCATAACGCTTTCTTTAACTGCAGCTATCCTTATGGCTGTCGGCACAACGTCGTTTGAAGACTGCGACATGTTAACGTGGTCGTTTGGATGAACCTTTCTGTTCAGAATCTCGCTTGCCCTCTTTGCCAGCACTTCGTTAACGTTCATGTTTATCCCGGTTCCAGAACCTGTCTGAAAAACATCGACCACAATGTCTTCAGCGTGTATTCCTTCCATGAGCTCAGTAGCAGCCCTCTGTATGGCTTCTGCAGTTTCCTTATCGAGAACCCCGAGCTCCTGGTTTGCCCTTGCAGCCGCAAGCTTCACAACAGCTACAGCCCAGACAACCGGCTGGGGGAACTTTGTTCCGGTGTTCAGGAAAACCCTTTTTGAATTTTCAGTGTAGCTCATCATAAATGTATTTTCTTTTTAATATAAACGCTTATCGGAACGCTGAAAAGAAAACTATTAAAGCTTATATAAACACCAATTAATAGCTTCTTAGATTAGAAATGAGTGAAAAACCAGAAGTTTATCTTTTTGAAGAAGCCGCAAAGCTGAACATGACAAAGTTTGAGCTTGGCGGAAAAGGTTACGGACTTGTTGAAATGACAAAGATAGGGCTCCCTGTGCCCCCGGGCATAGTCATAACGACAAGGATGTGCAACGAATATTTTAAGAAGGGCAGGCAGCTCTGGCCAGAGCTGAAAGAAGCCATCGTGGAAAAAGTTCACAAGCTTGAAGAAAAAACAGGAAAGAAGTTCAACGACGAGCAGAACCCGTTGCTCGTTTCCGTAAGGTCAGGCGCACCATACTCTATGCCTGGCATGATGGACACAGTGCTCAACCTAGGTATAAACGACAAGGTTGTTAAGGTTCTCGCGAGGAAGACGCAGGACGAAAGGTTCGCTTACGATACCTACAGGAGGTTCATACAGATGTTCGGTAAGATAGTCATGAGGATACCCGGAGAGCTGTTTGACAAAGAGCTTGAAAAGCTCAAGGAAGAGCTGGGCGTTAAGCAGGACATTGAGGTCACAGCACAGGGCTGGAAGGAACTCGTTGAAAGGTTCAAGAAGATAGTAAAGCAAAACACAGGCATAGACCTTCCTCAGGACCCATGGGATCAGCTGTTTATGGCTGTGGGCGCAGTTTTTGACTCCTGGTGGAACCAGAGGGCTATAGAGTACAGAAAGATATACAAGATCCCGGATGAGCTCGGGACAGCTGTAAACATAGTAATGATGGTATTCGGCAACCTGGATGATAGGTCGGGAACAGGCGTTGCGTTTACAAGGGACCCGAGCACGGGTGAGAAGAAGCTTTACGGCGAAGTGCTGATAAAAGCTCAGGGCGAAGACGTAGTTGCCGGTATAAGGACGCCTCTTCCGGTTGAAAAGTTAAAGGAGATAATGCCTGAAGTTTATCAGCAGCTTCTTGACGTTGCAAAGAAGCTTGAAGCTTACTTTAAAGACGTTCAGGACATCGAGTTCACAATAGAAAGCGGGAAGCTTTACATGCTTCAGACAAGGAACGCGAAGAGGACAGCAATAGCTGCAGTAAGGATAGCAATAGACATGGTAAACGAGGGGCTCATAACTAAAGAAGAGGCTGTTCTCAGGATAGAGCCTGGACAGTTCCTGACTCTGTTCTACAAGCAGATAGACCCGAACAACAAGGTTAAGCCGGTCGCCAAAGGCCTGCCAGCTTCCCCAGGAGCCGCAGTAGGCAAGGTTGTTTTTACCAAAGAAGAGGCCCAGGAGTGGAAGAAGAGGGGAGAAAGGATAATACTCGTAAGGCCAGAAACAACGCCTGAAGACATAGCCGGAATAGCGGCAGCTGACGGAGTGCTCACAAGCAAGGGAGGCATGACAAGCCACGCTGCTGTAGTTACCAGAGGGATGGGCAAACCGTGCATAGTGGGCGCAGAATCCATAAAGATAGACCTTGAAAAGAAAACCTTCTACGTTGACAGCACAGCTGTAAAGGAAGGAGACATCATAACGATAGATGGGACTACAGGAAGCGTTTACGTCGGCGAGCTCAGGCTGGTCGAGCCACAGATAAGCAAAGAAGTTGCAACTATACTTCAGTGGGCTGACAGCTTCAGGAGGCTAAGGGTCAGGGCAAACGCCGACACTCCTGAAATGGCAGCCAAGGCCAGGGAGAACATGGCAGAAGGCATTGGGCTTGCGAGGACAGAAAGGATGTTCAACGCCCCTGACAGGCTTGAACTAGTTCAGAAGATGATACTCGCTGAGACGCCAGATGAAAGGAAGAAGTACCTAGACATGATAAAGCCCCTGCAGAAGAACGACTTTAAAGAGCTATTTAGGATAATGAAGGGCTTGCCAGTTACGATAAGGTTGCTTGACCTGCCTCTGCACGAATTCCTTCCAAAGCTTGAAGAGATACTGCCCGAGGTAGTTGAGCTCAGGGTTACAGGGAAGAACCCACAGCTGCTCAAGGAAAAGGAAAAAGTGCTCAAGAGGGTCATGGAGCTCAAAGAGTACAACCCGATGATGGGACAGAGAGGCGTGAGGCTTGCTCTTCAGTACCCAGAAATATACGAGATGCAGGTATCAGCAATATTCGAAGCCGCAGCTGAAGTTTATAAGGAGGAAGGCGAAGCTCCGATAGTTGAAGTGATGGTTTCTCAGGTAGCAGAAGCGGAAGAGCTAAGGAGGGCGCGCGAAATCATAAACAGGGTTGCTGAAGAAGTTATGTCAAAGGCCGGAGTAAAGTTAAAGTACAAAGTGGGAACGATGATCGAGACCCCAAGAGCAGCTCTGACAGCTTCAAAGATAGCAAAGCATGCTGACTTCTTCTCTTTCGGAACAAACGACCTCACTCAGGCTACTTTCGCTTTCAGCAGGGACGACGTAGAAGCCAAGTTCATACCGTTCTACATAGATAACAAGATACTACCGGCAGACCCGTTCGCAACGCTTGACGGAGACGGCGTTGCAAGGCTCGTTTCCATAGGCTCAAAAGAAGGAAAGGAATCAAACCCTGAGCTTGAAGTTGGAATCTGCGGTGAGCACGGAGGAGACCCAGACTCGATAGAAAAGTTCAACGGGATGGACGTTGACTACGTCAGCGCATCTCCTTACAGGATACCGATAGCAAGGCTTGCTGCAGCTCAGGCTGAGCTGAAGAAGAAATTTAGGGCTTCTACCACAGCCTAAACCTTTTACCGCTTTTTTCTCTTTCACACGCTTTTTTTAACATTTCAGCTCTTCTTTTATCCTTTTCATAAAGAATTTGGTAGTACTTTTCAAAATCCTGGTCTCCCTTCATGCAAAGAGCTGAAACCAGGTTATAAAGGGCTTCGTAAAAGTCTGCATCGAGCTCGTAAGCCTTCCGGAAGCACTCTGCAGCCTTTTCATAGTTTTTGTCCGTAAAGTAAGTAACGCCAAGGTCGTACCAGGCCTTCTTATCATCAGGCTTTACCTGCGTGGCTTTTTCAAAGTAACTCCTGGCCTTCTCTCTATCGCCCTTTAAAGCGTAAACAACCCCCATGTTTAGAAGCACGTTAGCGTCTTCCGGGTCTATCGTAAGCGCTTCGTTAAGCTTTTCAATAGCCTTATCGTACTTTCTCATGAGCGCGTAATCCTTTCCCATAAAATAATATATTTCTTTTTTATCTCCACCCATATCAAAGCTTTTTTCCAGGTACTTGAGAGAATCCTTTGGCTTGTTTTTGTAATAGTATGATTTTCCTGCAAGAAGGTAAGCATAAGCATCCCCTTGAGCCTGTTTCTCCATCTGCTTTACAGCTTTTATAACGTCATCGTGCTTGTTTTCTTCGTAAAGCTTCCTTACATCTTCCATGCGATTCTATTAAACCAAGCTGTAAATAAAC
>JAWDMM010000022.1:0-18255 GCA_046536595.1 Nitrososphaeria archaeon
CTCTAGCCTGCGTAGCAGTGTGTCTGGTGAAGGGAAGCTGTTCATGTATTTCAAAGATTCCGCATATGCATTATTTATTGAGATATAAATCAAAGGCTTTATCATATCCTTGTGCTTTGAATTGCTTGCAAAGTTTATCCCAAGGTTATCTTTAAGAGCTTTAGAGCAAAGTTTATACAGCTCGCCAATTTCCTGTTGGGCCTCATTTGTTATTCCCTAAACCGTTAAAACCGATGAGGCCCCTAATAAATTTCCTCAGAAGAGTGAAATTTTATACTTGCGGGAGTACTGAATGTGGCTTCAAAATCTTTATGTCTTAAAGTTAAAAAAATCCCTATATATGATGATATATCCAGCGGTAAAAAAGATGAATACTTTGAAGAAATAGAATGTCCAAAACTGAAAAGTTAATCAATTTAATTAATAAACTATATTCTCCTTAAGGCTGTGGGACAGAATTCCTGCGTGGCTACCTGTTAAGGTTGAATAGATTATACCACAAACCTGATTTTCAGCTCCTCTCTTATGTGTTCATCTATCACCTTCAATGTGTCGCTGATGTCCTTATCATTATAACGTTTCATTATGAGAATTCATATCTTACATGAAAGACATTTTATAAAATGAAATGGAACATACAATGTTAAATATGCAAATTGCAAATATGGATTAACTGACTAAGGCAGGTAACAATTTTATCCCACAGCCCAAAGATTCCCCAAAAGGGAAGTTATAATGGACTCATCATTACTGGAGAACATTGGAGGGGTGAAATAATTGCAGATAAAACAGGGTTAACATGTTAACCATATTATTTTTATTTTTAGATTGCCAATAAAAATTGCATGAATCATTTAGTAACAAGTTTAACTAATGAGCAAAAACAAAAGGTGTGGAAAACCATAAAAGATAAAACAATTGCAGTTATCGGTTACGGAAACCAAGGCCGTTCACAGGCTCTTAACATGCACGACAGTGGCTTAAACGTTATAGTAGGTAATGTGAGGGATAGCTATGCAGAATTGGCTGAAAAGGATGGTTTTAAAGTGTATTCTATAGCTGAAGCAGCAAAGAAAGCAGACGTTCTTTTTATCTTGATACCAGATGAGCTACAGCCGGATGTTTTTGAAAAAGATATAAATAAAAACATGAAGGAAAACAGTACGGTAGTTTTCGCTTCAGGCTACAATTATTTTTACGGCTTAGTCAATGTACCAGAAAAAACTAACGTGCTGATGATAGCTCCAAGAATGATAGGCTTTGGAATAAGAGATCTTTTCCTAAAAGGTCAGGGTTTCCCAGTATTAATTGCTGTGGGAAAAGATTACACAAATGATGCGGAAGATCAGCTATTGGCTTTAACAGATGCTATAGGTGTTTTCAAGCCTAACGGCGTTGCAATCTGGTCAAGTTTTAGGGAAGAAACTTTGGTTGACCTGCTTACTGAACATTCATGGGCGGGCGCAATGCTTTATATCTTCAGGGCTTATTATGAGGTCGCTACAGAACTTGGCGCATCTCCAGAAGCAGTAATACTTGAATTATACGCATCGGGCGAGCTCGAAGAAATAGCGCGCTCCATGAAAGAACAAGGACTATTTAAACAGCTTAAAAACCATTCAAGAACGAGTCAATATGGACAGCTCACTAGAGGACCAAAGTATGCAGATGAAAAAATTAAAGAAATTATAAGAAACGAAGCGATGGACATACTAAACGGGGCTTTTGCAAAAGAATGGACGCTGGAAAGACAGGCTAGCTTTATACATTTTAACAAGCTTTATGAATTAGCAACAGAACACCCTATGGAAAAAGAAGAAGAAAAATTGTACAAAATACTGGGTAGAATAAAATGATAGAAATAAAAGGAAATAAAATAATAGATCTTACACACACGCTATATCATGATATGCCAGGATGGCCAACTCATCCAATACTTTCTGTTTCACAATTAAAGCAGATAAACATAGATGGGTATAATGTAAAACAGCTAATAATTAATACCCATCATGGAACTCATATAGATGCTCCAGCCCATATGTTAGAAAATGGTTTGACTTTGGATAAGGTTGACCTTAATAAATTTGTTGGAAGCGGCGTTGTCTTGAACCTAAGTTATAAAAAAGAAGGGGAAGCTATCGAAAAAGATGATCTGAGCGCTTTCTCGATAAATGCTGACGACATAGTCATGCTTTATACAGGCTGGAGCAACTATAGAGGTTTTAATCAAAAATATCTATATGAATGGCCATATTTGGGAGTTAGCGGGGCCAAATATTTATCTGATAAAAACATAAAGCTCGTAGGAATAGATGGGCTGAGCATAGGGGCATGGGGTGGAAAGACTGCAGTTGCTAACCCGATTGCGGATACTGCAAAAGAAGTTCATGAGGTGCTTCTGAGCAAAAACATACTTATTTTAGAAGAAGTCGCAAACCTAGATAAGGTTCTTGAAAATAAAAAAGAAGTAAGGGTAAACTTTATTATATTACCTTTAAATATAAAGGATTCAGACGGATCTCCGGTTAGAGCTATAGCTATATTATAATAATTAATTGCTATAACTGGTTTAAACGCCACAAAATAATAACGAATAAATGTTTTTTGAAAAGCTCCTAAAAACAGAAAAAGCCAAACTATTGACAGATAATTAAAAAATAATTCAATAATGCTTAATTTTATTATAGCCTGATCAGATCGTAGCTTGCATTAGTATAGAGTTTAGCTCCTTCTTTTTCTACCATTAAAGTATCAACTAGTTTAAAGCTATAATCGCCGAAACTAATCCATGGGTTAGTAGAAATCGCTTGATTAAGTTCGATGTTTTGGTTTATGTTAGGTACGATAAATGGCATTTCTACGAGCTCAACACCTACCCCTCTTCCAAGCGCGTGCGTTAATTGTGAATTTAGTTTTCTATATTCATCTGAAATTTTTTCAACAATAGAGCCTATATTTTGGTTAGGTTTTAGCATTCCTATTAATTTATTATTTATTCCTTTAAACATCTCATATTTTTCTTCAATATCTTTGCTTATTTTTTCTATATAGAAAATTCTAGCTATATCAGCATAATAACCATAGAAATTTACTGAAATGTTAACATTTAGCATGCCCTGTATCTTTTTTGTATGTTTTGGGAAATAATGAACATACTTTAAACCGTCAGATGAAGTTAAAAGACCCCACGTGCCAAATCCTTCTGCGCCTTCTTTACGCATTATTTTTTCAAGTTCACCCTGAAGTTCTGCTTCCGTCATACCTTCTTTATAAATATTTGGTACTTCGTTGATTGCATGCGTCAGGATTTCTGCAGCTTTTTTTATGAGTTCTTTCTCATACGAATTTTTATAAACCCTCGTTTGAGAGATTATTGTAGAAGCTGGCCTCATTTTGTAGGCTGTGCTTAATTTTTGGTAAAGATAATAAAGTATTGAATTGTCTTCATAACCTATTTCTTTTACTTCGTTTAATTCTTGATTTATCTTGCCGATCAGGCCTTCGGAACCATATTTTTCTATTTCTACCCAGGATCCGTAGTCTTTAAGCCTTCTGTATTCATCTTCGCTTGTAATTACTCTAACTCCGCTATTATCTACAATGGCTGCATAAGAATCGCTGGTAGCTCTTAACGATATTATTAACGGAAGCGCGCTAACATATCTTATGTTTTCTTCCCTAAATAAGACAAGATTCTCTAAGCCGCTTTTTTGAATCGTTTTTAATAGCGAGCTATATGCTTCTTTAGAAGCTTGTATACTTAATTCTTTATATTTATCGTTTTGCATATATAATGTAACATTTATGCAAAATATTTATTGTAAACGGTTAACATATTAACCTAAAAGTAAATATTATTTTAGGAACTTATTATAATTGAAATGGACAACACATTACCTGTTGGTTATTTTGCTGCACATGAACAATACAGTCCTTCAACTTTGCTAGAGCATGTAAAGCTCGCTGAGCAATACGGCTTCGACGACGTTTGGTCAAGCGATCATTTTCACCCGTGGGCTCATACAAACGCAAACGGGGGTCAAGCATGGGCGTGGATAGGCGCAGCGCTTGCATCGACTAAAAAGATCAAAATAGGAACAGGTGTAACTCCTCCAGGTTACAGATACCATCCAGGGCTCATAGCACAAGCTTGGGCAACTTTTGATGAAATGTTTCCTGGCAGGACATTTCTAACTCTAGCTACTGGTGAGGCAATGAACGAATCGCCTCTTGGCTTTCCATGGCCTCCAGTAAACGTTAGACAAGAAAGGTTAGAGGAAGCGGTAAAAATAATAAAGATGCTGTGGGAAAAAGACTTTGTAACATACAAAGGAAAATATTTTAGTCTAAGCACAGCAAACTTGTACACTAAACCAAAAACAAAAATTAAAGTTTATATCGCGGCAAACGGTCCAAAGACCGCATACTTGGCAGGCAAATATGCAGATGGGCTATTAACGCTTCCTGCGCCTTTTGACTATTATAAGACTAAACTTTTCCCGTCATTCGAAAAAGGCGCAAAGGATGCTGGCAAAGATCCTTCAACGTTAGAAAAGATTATAGAGATAATAATTTCGTACGATGAAGACTTTGATAGAGCTGTTGAAGGAGCAAGATTCTGGGCCGGAGCTTTAGTGCCGTTCTTCTTCAATTATGGAGTTTATGATCCTAGAGTAATTGAAAGCGTTGGAAGGATGATAGCAAAAGAATACATCGCTCAGGCTTGGATGATAGTCACAAATCCCGAAGAGGCTATAAAAAAGACTAAAGAGTATTTAGATGCAGGTTTTACCCATGTACAATACTTGAGTTCTAGTCCTGACGAAGAAAAATTCATTAAAGTGTGGGGACAGAAGGTCATACCGGCGTTAAAGGAACTCAAAGGGTGAATACAAAACCATGATGGGTGGCTGGATGCCTACAAGTGTGACAATTGCGCTTGGACTTTTAGTAATTAATATGATAGGCTGGGGCTCATGGGCAAATACTATGAAAGGTACTAATGGATGGAGGTTTGAATCTTACTATTTAACGTACGCCATCGGACTTTTTGTGTTTGCATTGCTTTATCAAGTAACGCTCGGTCTAATACCCAATCCAATAACAGGACTTAATTCATTTCAAGCTTTAGCTTCTGCAACCCCTATACATATATTCTGGGCTTTTCTGGCTGGCATAGTTTGGAACGCTGGTAACATACTTCTAGTTGCTGCGATAGCTATGGCCGGGTTCAGCCTTGCATTTCCAGTTGGTATAGGACTTTCTCTGGTGATTGGCGCAATACTATCTTATATTGTAAGGCCTTACGGAGTTGCGTGGCTTGAATTTGGCGGTCTTGCTTTAGTGATGATAGCAATAATAACGGACGCGCTAGCTTATAACATAAAAGGAAAAGCAAGCGGAGAAAAACGTCAAAGTCAATATATCAGGAGAGGGTTGATATTAAGCGTAATACTTGGCATTTTAATAGGAGTTTTTGATCCACTTTTTGCCCTTTCAATATCTGGAGTAGGTGCAATCGACAGCTATTCAGCAGCTACATTCCTAACGCTTGGGGCCATGATAAGCAGTTTCATATTCATTCCGATTTTTATGAAAAAGCCATTAACTCCAGGTGATCAGCCAACAAGCCTCTCTAACTGGACTAAGGGTAAGACATCGTGGCATTTATGGGCTTTATTAGGAGGGTTTGTTTGGAGCACCGCTACTGTCATGAACTTCATTTCATCACCTGTAGCAGGAGTTACTATATCTTATATTCTTGGACAAAACGCCACTATGGTATCGGCTATATGGGGAGTTTTCGTATGGAAGGAGCTCAAGGGCGCACCTAGGTCTGCTTGGTATCTGATTGCGTTAATGTTTATACTGTTCATAATAGGCATAATAATGGTAGCTTTAGCATCGCTGCTCGCAAAATAAACCTTAATTAGTTTCCATCAATTATTTTTTTGATTATTTGTTTTTCTCCTTTTCTAAGATTTTTTAGCAATGCAACTTTGCTTATGTTAAACATTTTTGATAATTTGTCCAAGTCGACCCCGCGTGGCCAATCATAATAACCTAACTCATATGCTTTTAGAATTATTTCTTTTTCTTTTTCGGACAAAATTTCAATAGAAACAGATTCAGGAATTAACTTGAAAGGATCAATCATATTAATTTCGAAATTCTTTATTTTAGCTATTTGTTTTACTCTTTCGAGAAGTACATTAAGCTGATTTTTCCCAAAAACTAAAACTCTCCAGTTCTCATTTCCATTGATTATTTTTTCCTTCCAATAAGGAACTTTCGTTTCATAAATTATGCTTGAAATACTAAGGTCATATTCTGATTCAAAATATATTAGATAAACGCCATTCTTTTTAAATTTAACAGTGTATTTAACTTTTCTTTTAGAAGGATAACTTTTGTTAAAATGATTAACAAATTCATTAAGAATTTTCTCGTTTTCGGCATTAATTGTAGCAGTCGCTACAAGCTTACTTTCGAACGGATAATACATGACAGAGTTTACCTGAACGTTCAAATTGTAATCGTATGTAATAGTGCTCCAACACGAATCGTGATACAACTTTAACTTTAGTTCATATATGTTCATCTACGATTTTATTAGGACAACACTTCCTTAAATACATTTAGCGTCGTTCAGTACTCCCGCAGGTAATGGTATTTCATAACAATTAGAGATATAATGATTTTTGGTTTTTGATTAACTTTTGGTTTAATGCCATATAGCTTTGTTTTGGGTCAAATTTTAGCCCTCAGTATATAGTTCAAACTAAGGACCTCATATTCAGCCTGTTCAAATGATCACTTAGGAGGCCCCAGTCCGCTTACTATTATTTCCGTTTTAACAATATGCTTGAAAAAGTACACTGTTATGGCTTTTCCTTGAACTTCAACCCTAGTTAGTATCCATAAGTTGTAGAGAATTATGGATAGCATGAAGTATATTATCCTTAGCGTAAAGTTCCTGCTCGTCGTCTTCGCTTCAAACCCATCTTCAACCCTGTAAGACGTTTCAATTCCCCACCTGTACCTGTACTCTTCTGGTATTATATCGACAATCCTTTCAGGATCATCAAACTTTATGTTTGTTACAAAAGCTATGAACTTATCATCAGGCTTATCTTCTTCCCTTGACCCTTTCTTCCTCGCTATTACTAAGTAAACCTTTGATCCCATTTCATATTCTGTTACAGATGGTATGTTACCTTTTGCATATTCATTCAGCATCCTCTTTATCCTTTCGTTCCTAACTGCTGGCATTATGAAGCTTATTCCCATGCTTTGAAGCAATTTTATCATTTCTGTTTTGAAAAAACCTCTGTCCATCATCAAGACTGATGGCCTTGGCGAGTTTTCAAGCTATTTCTTTACTATATCTTCTTTAAGTATCTAGCCTTGTAACGGGCAAGGAGTACAAAGTTAGCCTTTCTTTTTCATCTTTTCCAACAACACTTATAGTAGCAAAAGTATGAAATGTGTACGTTCCGCTCTTATATTTGCTCCTTGTCACGTACATGTCTAACTTTCCATAATATGACTCTTCAGTGAAGTCTATTGCCATCTTCATCCCATCTTTTGCATGACCGCTTAATATGATCCTGTTGGCTTCGTTTAAAGCATTCACAACATGCTTTAGGTAAAGGTTCTCTAGCCTGCGTAGCAGTGTGTCTGGTGAAGGGAAGCCGTTCATGTATTTCAAAGATTCTGCAGATGCATTATTTATTGAGATGTAAATCAAAGGCTTTATCATATCCTTATGCTTTGAATTGCTTGCAAAGTTTATCCCAAGGTTATCTATCAGAGCTTTAGAGCAGAGTTTAAACAGCTCGCCAATTTCCTGTTGGGCCTCATTTGTTATTCCCTAAACCGTTAAAACCGATGAGGCCCCTAATAAATTTCCTCAGAAGAGTGAAATTTTATACTTGCGGGAGTACTGAAATAATCGAAGAATTTAATATTAAGTATTATATTATTAAATATTATGAGTGGAAAATTAGATGGAAGAGTTGTTGTAGTAACTGGCGGAGCCATGGGTATAGGAAAAGCTACTGCAATAGCTGCTGCAAAAGAGGGGGCAATAGTTGCTGTATGTGATGTTAATGAGGTAGAGGGCAAAAAAAACCGTTGATGAAATTAACAAAGCAGGCGGAAAGGCTAAGTTCTACTTTTTGGATGTATCGAACGAGCAGCAGGTCAAGGCAGTTTTTGAACAGATAGGAAAAGAGCTTGGCGACATATATGGATTGGTAAACAACGCAGGCATAGGAGGAGTCAACAAACCGACTCACGAAATGACACTGGAAGAATGGAATAAAGTGATGAATGTAAACGTAAATGGTGTATTCCTGTGCACAAAATACGCTGTACCATACATGATAAAGAACAGAGCTGGCAGTATAGTTAACATGTCGTCCGTAGCTGGGTTGATCGGTTCAGGGGGTATTCCTTCCTCCTATCATGCTTCAAAGGGCGCTGTAAGGCTTATGACAAAGAATGATGCGCTTTTTTATGCAAAATATAACATAAGGGTTAACTCTGTGCATCCCGGGTTCATAGACACTCCAATGGTTGCTAAATTTGCTGAAAGCCTAGGAAACAAGGAAGCCGCTTATGAGGCTTTAAAGAAGCTGCACCCGCTAGGAAGAATTGGAAAACCTGAAGAAATAGCTAGCGTAATTGTCTTCCTGCTTTCAGACGATTCCTCATTCATGACAGGCTCAGAAGTAGTAGTTGACGGAGGACTCGCGGCAGGGGTGCCGTTAACGTTAACTTAAGCTCATAACCTGTTCACCTCATGCTTGCAATCAACAAAATTGGCTTAATCTATTCTGGAAGCATCATTAGAGAGTGGCGCTGAACCAATTTCCCCCTTCATTAACATATAAAATAACCTGAAGGCTTTGAACCAGTTCTTTACATTGCTAAATTTTGGCCTTCTGCACGGGAAAAGGTCGTTAAAAGCTTCTGTTCTGTCCTTTATATGTTCATTCATCCTTTCCATTAGGTTCTTCAGGCTCTGTTCATATATCACATGATCTACCCCTGCCCACCTACATGCATCAACGTGCCAAAGAGCTCCGTGTAGATAGTCTTCCTACCATACTTTTTTACAAGCTTAATGATAAAATAGTATGCATCGAGAGAGTTCTGGTGCCAGCTTATGCGGAATGATAAGAAAGCTTTTAGTTGAGGTTCATAGGCTACCCATAGCCAAGCTTTCTTTCCACCAATGTTTATTTCAGTTTCATCAATAAATATGGAATTGACATCGTGTTTGTCAACGTCAAAGGAATCTAATACGAAAGAATACTTCTGAATCCATTTCCATATTGCAACGTGGCTTCTCTTGATTATTGGCTCGAGTACATGGGAAGCCCTTCTTAAGCTCAAACTGGAGAAATAAAGATATAAGGCGTAGAGTATAAGTGCTATTGGGGTCCTTTTTCTGGTTTGTGTCATCATTTGCTAGAAAGAGGGCCCCGCTAAAAAATAAATTTTAAGCCTTAAGTTAACTGCACCTACTGTACGGACAAAAAGATTAAATTAACACTAAATATAACAACTGATAAATGATAAAGATAACCAACGTAAGGTTAAGAAATAGGGAAGGTTTGTATACTGTTGAAATAAAAGGCGATAAAATATCAAACATATCAAAATATTCAGGTGAATCTGGAGACATAAACGGTATGGGAAACCTCTTGACAGAAAGCTTTGTAATACCTCATGTGCATATAGACAAAGTTGAAACTGGCGATATGATTGAGAAAGATACGGTTTCGATATACCAGCTTGGGGGAGGCGCGGATGAAGCTATAAGAAAAGCGGCTGAAGTAAAAAAGCACTATGACTCTGAGATCATTGCTAACAGGGTTGTTGAAAAATTTCTTCAAGGTATTTCTCACGGAGTTACTTCTATGAGAGTTTTTGCAGACGTTGACAGCTATGCAGAACTTAAAGGATTTTTGGGAGTTATGAAAGCTAAAGAGAAAGTTAAAAACATACTAGATGTAGAAATAGTAGCCTTCCCTCAGCAAGGATTTTTTACAGACGTGGGCGCTCAATCCATCGTAGAAGAGTCAATAAAAAAAGGGGCCGATGTCGTAGGCGGTATACCGTGGATTGAGAAGACTGAGGAAGATATGAAACAACACATAAAGATATCTCTTGAGCTGGCAAAAAAATACAACAAACCCGCGGCGTTTCTGGTTGATGATGCTCCTGACCCAAAGCTTAAAACTTTAGAGTATTTAGCTGACGAAACAGTAAATTATGGCATGCAGGGAAAAGTTGAAGCGTGCCACGCAAGAGCCTTAGAAGTATATGATAGAGAATCCCTTTACAGAGTTTTTGAAAAGGTCAAAACAGCGAAAATATCCCTCGTTACAAACCCTCATACAGGTAAATATCATCTGCCTGTAAAGGAAGCATTAAAATACGGAATAAATGTAGCTCTTGGACAAGATGATTGTAACGATGCATATTATCCTTATGGCTCCTGCAATCCTCTTGAAATTGCGTTTCTAGCTTCTCATCTTCTTTGGATGATGGATCCAGAAGGTAGAGAAAGTATTTACGATATGATAACTTGGAGAGCTGCAAGCGCTGTTGGTACTGAAAATAGACTGGAAACAGGCAAAAGGGCTGATCTTGTGTTGTTAAGAAGAGATAACGTTAAACAGGCAATAAGATATCATGAAAAGCCGGTATATGTCTTCAAACAGGGGTTAATCGTGTCTGAAAACATCTAAGAGTCTAGCTGTTTTTGGAACTTCTTCGGGAGCCGGAAAAACTTTACTTGTTTCTCTTTTACTAAAGCATTTCAGGAAAAAGGGCTATTCTGTAGCCCCCTTTAAGGCTTTAAACATATCGCTAAACGCAGGCGTTGGAAAAGGCGGAGAAATGGCATACGCACAGGTTTTTCAGGCCAAAGTAGCCGGTTTAGAACCCGAAGTTGATATGAACCCGATTTTGGTTAAGCCTCAAGAAAAAGACCTTTATGTTGTTATAAAAGGAAAACACAGAACAACTGTAACTGTTAAAGAGTTTTATGGTCAAAAGTTTCAGGAATATTTGAGAGATGTTATAACCGATTCTTTTAATAAACTTTCAAAAAAGCATGACCTTATAATAATTGAAGGTACAGGAGCGCCGACGGAAATAAACTTACCTGACCTTTCAAACAGATATATGCTAAAGATATCTGGAGCAAAATATTTGCTTGTAAGCGATATATACAGAGGAGGTTCGCTTGCCAGCATCTTAGGAACCGTTATTATTTTGGGCAAAGAACGGTTCATAGGAGCGATCTTAAACAAATATTCTGGGAAAGAAGATCTTATAAAACCAGCAATGTCAATAATGATGAAAAGGTACGGTATAAAGATACTCGGTTTTATCCCTTATCATGAAATAGTAGCGCCATGGGAAGATGGATCTGACAACGTTCCGAGCAGGTACGGTCGGGTTAAGATTCTCTTTGTGAGGACACCGTACATGTCTAATTTCACAGATGCGTTCCCGCTATTCATGTATCCTGATACAGGGATAAACTTTCAGGGATACGTATCTGGTGGCTATGATTTGATAGTCTTCCCAGGATCGAAGGTCACAGTAAGGGACATAAGGTATCTCAAATCGGTAAACGCTGAAGAAGAATTGAGGAACGCTATGAAAAACGGATCAACCATAATGGGCATCTGTGGAGGCCTGCAGGCTCTTGGAGAAAAAATAATAGATAATTTGGAAAGCAAGGAAGGTGAATACAGTGGCCTTTCGCTTTTAAAGGCAAAGACGGTGATGAACAGCTCAAAGGTCGTGGCAAATTCAAACGCTAAAGTTCTGAAAGGTCCTGCGGCTGGCACTTTGATAAGAGGTTATGAAATACATTACGGGGTAACAGAACACAGGACGCCTTTTGAGCTAATTTATCAAAGGAACAACCTCAGTACATTCGAGCAAAGCGGGGCTTATGAAGGGCAAGTTTTCGGAACGTACATACACGGCATATTTGAAAATGAAATATTTACCTTGAAGCTTTTGAACAGTTTAAGACAGAAAAAAGGTCTTGAGCCCATTTCTCTCAGTTCCGTACAGCCTTTTGAAGATATACACGAAAAAGTCTACAGAGATTTTAGGAAGTTTGTGGACGTTCAGGCAATCGAAAGTGAGATTGGGCTTTAATTGTTTAAGTTACACAGACATTGTTCTTAGAAGGATCTTTTTGATCTGTTAATCAGAGAAAAATAAACGATTGATAAAGCCCCAAGCAGATCAGCTGAAGACCAAATTTCAAACGGGTTAGTTAATTTTGATAACAAAAAGCTTCCGTAAAGAGAACCAAGGGACCTTGATGAACTGCTCAGCATACCGAAAACGCCCAGGTAGCTACCCCTTTTTTCTTCTTTTGATAGCAGGTTAGCAAAGGTCATTGAAAGCGGGGACACTATGTTTTCGCCAAGAGTAGTTATACATGTGCCCAATAAAGCATATATCAATCCTCCAAACGCATAAACGAAAAAACCTACAATGTAAAAAATTATACCGTATTCAATCCAGCGTACGATGTTCTTGCTGTAAAGCATCTTCGCCATGGGCATCTGAAATACAGCAACGATAGCTCCGTTAAGCAGGTATATGAGTCCATAGAGGGACACAGGCACGTTCATGTTGACAGTTTCGTAAATGGTTAATGTCAAACCGAACTGAGCTATAAAAGCGTAAATCAGCACAAACGGAGATATTTTTTTCAGATAATCGAGGTCCTTGAAAGTGCTGATATCGAGGTTAGAGTAAAATCTCTGTTTTGCTTTCAAAAACAGAAAAAGAACAGATGAGGCAAGCACTATCAGTCCTGAAATTATCCAGGTGTTTTTGAAGCCCAAATACCCTATCAGTACACCTCCGATCAAGGGGCCTGCAGCCCAACCAACGTTTATTCCGATCCTCATTCTGCTGTAACCCCTGATCATGCCATTCTGATCAGAACCTAATTCTCCAACATAAGCGTTAAAGGCAGCCATGTTTGAGCTCCCAAAAAAGTTCTGAAAAAGTGACATAACTATGAAGACAAAATAACCCGATATCAGGAAGCTCATCCCCATCAGCACAAGAGCAAAACCGCTCCCGATTTGGGAAAAAACCATAACTTTCCTCCTTCCAAGCTTGTCGGAAGCGGCACCGCCAAAAAGCTGTCCCAGAGCTCCTACTACAGCAAGCATTACGTAAACAATACCAACATAAGGTAAAGGAAGGCCTTTTCTGTAAAGTGCGAGCCCTAGATAAGGCGAAATTAAAGCTACGGCAAAAGTTCTGAATAAGCCTACAAAAGGTATCAGCAGCTCCGATGTTTTATTTTCCGAAGCTTCTTTCATCAATTTCCGGAATCACCGTTTGTGCAAAGCGTGGCAATTTATCGGTCAATGACAGTAAACGCCTGCACTTTTATGATACGCATTTACTCAGCACACTAGCTTTAAATTATCAGTCCATTCCTGAACTCGAAAGAACATTTTTTTACATCGCTTCTGACAAAACATACGGGCATAGCTTCTTCAGTAGTGAAAGCTGCCATCTTTAGACGGGAGTCTGCTGCTATAGCCCCCTGGTTGATTTGCCCTATTTCTTTTTTTACATCAAAAAATACTTTTTTTATGGATTCAAGAGGATCATCGTTCTTCATTTTTTCAACTATTCTGTATGCGGTCAAGCATCTTATGTTCTGTTCTCCTATACCTGTAAGGGCTGTACCCCCTATTCCTTTTAAGGCATAAAACCCGGCTCCCGGAATAGCCGAATCTCCTATTCTACCAGCTCTTTTTCCCCTTATACCCCCAGTTGAAGCGGCTGCGCTCGCATCGCCATCACGTGATACGGATACGGCTCCGATCGTCTCAAGATCTTCTGTCCCGGTCCCTTCTTTTCTTATGTTTCCTCCATAGCTTATCAGAACATGTCTTCCTTCATTTAAAACCTCAAGAGCTTTTCTGATTGCGCTCCCTTCCCTTAGATTAGCTACTGCTCCTGCAGCTCTGTCTTTACCCCTGAATATGCCGGCGTCCATCTCAACAAAACCTGCGTCGTTGCTGACCGAGCCCTTCCCCGCGTTGAACATCCCGCTTTCTTCAACATAATATAAAGCTTCCACAACGGCGTCAACAGTGAAACCCTTTGCTGAATATTCGTAACCTATTTCAGCAGCTTTCAGCAGAACGCTCAGAGCTTTTTCGTCTTTCTTGCTTTTTCCGGCTCCACCGTGTACTACAAACGCCAATTCGTTTTCTCCCTTAAATAACTTGGTAAATCCCGTATTTTAATTCTGTCCTGAGACCAGCTATCTCTGTCCCTAACCGTTACGGTTTCGTCTTCAAGAGTCTTTGAATCAACTGTTATCGCAAATGGAACTCCCGACTCATCAAGCCTCGCATATCTTTTTCCTATATACCCTTTGTCATCAAAGATTACGTTAAAGCCATATTTTACGAGCGTATCCCTGACTTCAAGCGCTTTTTTGACAAATTCATCCTTAGAAACAAGAGGTAGCACAGCTACCAAGTTCTTCAGCAGCCCTTTTGGTAAAGAAAATATGTTCCTTCCCTCTTTTTTGTTGTAGGCATAATACAGGGCGACTAGCGTTAGCCTGTCAAGCCCGAACGAAGGTTCTATGACGTGAGGTATGAACTTGCGTACTTCTTCTTTTTCAACTTCCTGTATTACCTTGTACTCTTTATCGTTAAGCCTGATGCTTCCGAGGTATACACCGTCTGACTTAATTTCAGGCTTCAGCTCTATCAGCTCTTTCCAGTTTTCTCTCTTCATTAGCTCTTCCCTGTTGATCACAACGCTCGTCTTAGTGCTTAGGGCTTTTCTCTTGGTAGCATACATTTCTTTTCCTGTAGCCTGCATGTGTGATTTCAGGTCAAAGTCTGTCCTGTATGCAAAGCCGGCAACTTCAGTCCATCCGAGCTCATCTAGGAATACTTCATGATCAAACGTCTGAGCTGAATAATGGGCCCTTTCACCGTCTATCTTTTCAAAGAACCTCTGTTTTTCGTCAGGTACGCCAATGCCGTTGAGGAACTTTTTAGAAAGATACATAAAAAACGCAAGCCATTTGGTCTTTATAATTCCTCTTTGATAAGCCTCTTGAGGCGTGAGCTCTTCTGGTTCCCCGCTTTCTCTAGCCTTCTCATGTAACAGCCTCAGCTTTTGATCATTTGGAAGATCTGGGGCATCCTCTTCCTGAGGATCTATAAAGAGTTCAAGCTCCATCATATGAAATTCTCTCAGCCTTATCAGCCCCTGCCTCGGAGAAATTTCGTTTCTGTAACCCTTTCCTATCTGTACGACTCCCATTGGAAGCTGCTCCCTGTTATAATTATAAAGGCTGTTAAATTCAACAAATATTCCCTGGGCTGTTTCAGGCCTAAGATACCCTTTGTTTTCAGCATATGGCCCTATATTAGTTTCAAACATGTTCAGGTAAAGCTTAACCGACCATTCCTGTCCCCCGCACTTGGGGCACTTTACATTGTTTTGGTTAAGAAGCGCTTCAATGTAAGAAGGTTCGGCCCCTTCTGAGACTTCAACGCCGGCGTCCTTTAATAGGTGGTCGGCCCTGTATTTGGCTCCGCACTTTTTGCATTCAGCCATCGGATCTTTAAAGTTGTCAACATGCCCTGAAGCTTTAAGGATCTGATAAGGTAGAAGGTCAGGCGAATCCATTTCAATAAATCCAAAAGGCTTGACGAAAATGTCCTTCCAAAGCTCCTCTATGTCTCTTTGAAGATAGGTTCCAAGAGGGCCAAAAGTGTAGAAACCGCTTACTCCGCCGTAGATCTCGAAAGATGGCCAGAAATAACCCTTAATCTTAGCTAAATTCAGAACTTCATCAAGCTTACTCATGATTCAAACTAACAAGAAAGTGGATATTTATAGCCTTTCCTCTAATAGATGAGCCTTGCTTTTGGATTCTTCTCTTTTATCCATTTTAGCCTTTCTTTTACTCTATTTCTTATTTCTGGGAGCTCTTCAAATTCCCTTATTATCTTCCCATTCTCCATATATCTCTTCAGTACCGGCTCATAACCTTCTGGGGGCTCAAGGTAAGCTGACTGTATTATATCTTCGCCTTTCTCGTAGTTTCTGAAAACTTCCTTTTTGCCAGAAATGTCTCCCCTTTTCGCCCTTTTGATCATCTTCCCATCCTTTTCAACTTCAACTATCTTCATGTTAAAGTCAACTGTTGGGGCATCTGAAACAGAAGTTCCTATCCCGTAGCCGTCCACTATATCGTTCATCTTGATGATGTCCTCCTCATCTATCCCTCCAGAAATTAAGATCTTGACGTTCCTACCTCCTCTCTGATAAAGCTCCCATTTAACTTCTTCAACTATCTTCCTCCAGTCACCTTTTCTTGAACCGGGAGTATCGAGCCTTATCCCTGCGAGCTTTCCGTTCAGGGTTTCCAGGGCCATTATGCTTTCCGTTTTCTCATCGTAATAGGTATCAACAAGCGCTATCCTTGGAACTTCCTGTTCTATGTGTTTATCAAAAGCTAACCATGCATTCCTTGGATCGTCAAAAAGCAGTATAAAGCTATGGGGCATGGTTCCGGAACCTTTCATTCCGATAAGGTTTGCGCCTATCACGTTGCTGAAACCGTCAAAACCGGATATGTAAGCACCCCTTTCTATCATTGGTGCAAGAGCGGGATGAGTCCTCCTTGTGCCGAAGCTAAGAAGGATCTTTTCATCTCCAGCCAGAAACCTGAACCTTGCGGCCTTTGTTGATATGCCGCTCATAGAACACAGGAAACCAAGAAGGGCTGTTTCAAACCTTGCAAAGTACCTGTAGGGCCCTTCGATCCTCATCACCGGTTCATATGCTATATCGTTTTTTGATGTAAAGAAAACCTCTCCTTCATCAAAAGACCAGACAGATACAGGAAGGCCCTCCAGAAGTTTTAACGCTTCATAAACGCCGCTAAGAACCCCCCACTGGTCTTGGTAAGGGAGGTGTCTTGTGTAAATTTCGGCTACAACCCTCGGGTTTATTTTTTCGCCGTCCATCGCCTTTTCAACGTTAAGAAAGTAAAAATCCGTTGCTAGACCATTTTTTATTTCATCTTCGTTAGCTATCCAGAACTTCCTGTCCTTTAGATCATATTTCATACATAATTTTAATCAAAACCTGTTTATAAATTGATTTTTAATTTATGGGGGTTAAGGGGGCGAAAGTCCCCTTCCGTGAGCTTTGTATAGCCCCTTACAACAGGTTTTTATATAAAGAAAAATATTACATTGTTAGTGCCCAACTTAGAGAAGAATTCAAAGATCAGGGAGAAGAGGAAGCAAACCTTGCTTAGGAGAAAGTCTCAAGAGGCAAAAACTTTTGAGCTAAAATTTGAAAAAAGCAAGATCTCCAAAACCAAGCTTGCTATCCTTAACCGCCTCTTTCTTGAGGCTAAATGGTCCACTAATTACATCATAGCGAACGGAATACTTAACTTCAAACCACATGCGGACTACAAGGTAAAAACGGTTCCTGTCAAGGTAGGTGGCGCGTTTCAGGAAAGGGAAATTCAAGTGCTTTCATCTCAGATGAAATAAGCCCTGATAAAAAGGCTTCAGGACAACATACATGGGAAAAACATCTGGGATGATAAAATTGTGCCCAATTAGCCGGTCGACCCCCTTTTTTTGATTAGGCAATTGACAAATTTTTATGCACATTTTTGCATGAAACGAACCCGGTCGACCCACGCACGACACCTTGCTGCAAGAGGTCGACCGGCAAGGGTACAAAAAAGAGGGCCAAAATGAGCTTAAAAGCTTAAATAGAGCCAAAAACAATGCTGTTTGTAGAATACCTATAAGGGTTTGAAACAAAAGTTGTTCTGCAAGGAATTTGACTTTCTTACTATGTTTGTAGAATACCTATAAGGGTTTGAAACCGGACTCAAACACCTCTTGTTCCCATTTTCATAGTAAAGTTTGTAGAATACCTATAAGGGTTTGAAACACTTTCAGAATACCGAACGGCGGGACTATTGTTGTCGTTTGTAGAATACCTATAAGGGTTTGAAACTTTAACAAGCAAAGAAGTAACTAAAAGAAATGAAGCTCAAGAAGGCATAACAGAAAATATAAAACCGGTCGTATTAATAGGGAAAAATGCGTCTTTGCATGCTGTTCTCCTTTGTTGAAGTTACATATGAAAAGCTCAGCGCGTTACATTAGCATA
>JAWDMM010000023.1:0-17809 GCA_046536595.1 Nitrososphaeria archaeon
TGTCTATGCCAGAGATCATTGAAAATATTTCAAGCATGTACGCAAACTCCCTGTTTGACTTGCCAACAAGCTGCTTTATGAGGAGCAGCTTTACCTTCTGTTCTAGGGTGAGGGAAGATGGCCTTCCAGGACCTGAATCTTAAATATGTATTGCTGACACAGCTTCATGTATCAAGGGGTCTAGCGACTTTATTGCATCCCTTATCCTCTCAGCATCCATCTGTTCATAAGTCCTCCAGTCCCTCTTCTGCTCTGGCCTGCTTTTCAGCTCATCTTTTATGTGATCTTCAATCTGCTTAAGAACTGAGATTATGTCTTCGTCCTTTATCAATATGCTCTATGAGCTTATCATAGATATAAGTTTGCATGACTTATATCATGAATGAATTCATAAAATATACATAACATCATGGATTAAATACTAACCTATGATAATGCAGACTGTTAATATAAATTCTTACAACAATTTTGTCCCACAGCCCATAAGAAAGAAAAGGTTATAACCTTCTTTATCTAACATTTCTATTTAACCATGTCAGAAGAATTTTCGTCTAAACTGAAACAGACTTTTGAAGATATAAGGACCATGAAAGTGAGGGGAGCCGGCAGGATAGCAAGGGCTGCAGTTTCCGCTTTAAAGGACGAAATATTTTACGTTTCAGACAGCTCACCCGAAGAATTTTATAAAAGGATGCAGGCTGCCGCTAATTATCTGAAGAGCTCAAGGCCAACAGCGGTTTCCCTTCCAAACGGCATAAACACCGTGATAAAGAGCATACAGAAGGGCATTGCTCAGGGTCTTGACCTCAAATCCCTTAAAGAGTACGTAGCAAAAGAAGCCGAAACGTTCATTCAGAAGAGCATTGAAGCCCAGAAAAAGATAGGGGAAATAGGCGCAAAGAGGATAGTCAACGGAGACACAGTCCTGACCCACTGTAACAGTCAGTCAGCCATTAGCGTCATAGAAACCGCTTTCAAAGAGGGAAAACAGATAAAAATTTTTGCGACTGAGACAAGGCCAAGGTTCCAGGGGAGGTTAACAGCAGCTTACCTTGCAGATCACGGCATTGACGTTACCTTAATTCCCGATACTGCTGCAAGGCTCTACATGAGAAAGGTTGACAAGGTTGTTGTCGGTGCTGATGCCATAGCTGTTAACGGCGCCGTCGTGAACAAGATAGGAACGTCTCAGATAGCAGCGCTGGCTTTTGAATCAAGGACAAGGGTCATGGTTGCAGCTGAAACCTACAAGATAAGCCCGCAGACGTACTGGGGAGAGCTGATAGAGATAGAAATGAGGAGCCCTTTCGAAGTTGCCCCAAAATCGTGGCTTGACAAGCACCCGAGGATAAAGGTAATGAACCCGGCTTTCGACGTTACTCCACCTCAGTACATCGATTTTATAGTTACTGAAAAAGGGATATACCCGCCACAGGGCATAATCATGCTCTTTAAGGAGCTCTACGAGCTAGCCTAAAATTATCGTCAGCACGAGCATGTAAACTACAAGCCAAGTTATTATGTAAGATCCTATCCCGTGATACCCGGCTTTTTTCTTCCCTACAATCTGTACGGAATCCTTGAAAAAGTATACTGCTAAAGAAGCTAAATAAAATATAACGGGAGAAAAAACAGCTAAATCACCCATCCCGTATACGTACAGCAGAGCGCTCACAACTCCCGCTGCCGCGGCAAGCGCAACGCGGGCCCAGTATAGCTTATTAAGCTCCCTCTCCTTCATCTTTTCTATGGATTTTTTATCCGACCTTGAACTCGGGGTGCTCATGAACAGGATCTACCCAACTATACAGGGAAGGTACATTAATAACGTTTACTCGTTAGATGAGCTCAGGTATTCCTTTACAGTTAAAGATTACGAATACGCCCTGAACGTTCACCTAAAGATAGGTCTCTGGCCTTCAGACATGTACATAAAAGAAAGGTGGGAAGGCGAATTTATCAGAGAGCTCAGGGACTTTATGGAAGGAAGCAAAGTTGAAGGACTTGAAGTACCCCCGGGACAGAGGCTGATAGTAATGCGCCTGAGCGCCGGGAACATCTACTTTGAGCTCTTCGGAACCTCTAACGTGGTCTGCGCCGACAGGACAGGCGTAATAAAGTGCGCTCTTAGGGAAGAGGAGTTCAGGGAAAGGAAGGTGAAACCCGGAGAAGCTTACATCCTGCCAAAGCTCAGGGGAACCCCTCTTGCCGAGCTTCCCGAACCCCCGTTTAACGAGAAGGTTTCAGTATCCAGACACCTTGGCTTTTTTATCGCGACTTCAAGAAAGTTCATAGACGAGATACTTTTCAGGGCAGGGGTTCAGCCGGAGAAGCCCGCCAGCGCGCTCTCTGATGCTGAAAAGGAAGCCATAAAAAACGCTATGAAGCAGATAGTCAACGAGTGCTCTTCCTCAGATAAGATGTACGCTTATTCAGAAGGCACCTATTCCCTGGTCAAACTCTTATCAAAAGGGGATCCTGCCGCCGTGTACAGCATCCCTTCAGGGATAAAGGAGGCCTTTGACCCTTTTCTGTTTAAAGTTCAGGAAGAATCCGAAGACGAAAAGAAGAAGGCACTGGCTCAAAGCTATCTTGAGAAGGCAAAGCTTCTCAGAGACATAGCGGCTAGGCTTATGGAAGGGGATGCTGAAAACCTCAAATCTTTCATAGAAGAAAAAGGTGGAAGCTATGCTGAGGGGGTGCTGAAGGTCGCAGGAGAAACGGTTAAAGCTGATTCTCTGCCGGCCCTTGCTTCAAAGCTTTACGAAAGGGCGAAAAACTATGAAGCCGGTGCAAAAAAGGTACTTAAGTCAAAGTCAAAGGGAAAGGAAAAAAAGGTAAAGGTCGTCAGCGTAAAGAAGAGGGAATGGTACGAAAAGTACAGGTGGTTCATAACTTCAGAGGGTCTACTTGCAGTTGGCGGCAGGGACGCCAGCAGCAACGAAGCAATCCTGAGAAAGTACGTCAAGCCAGACGATTATGTTTTTCATGCTGAGCTCCCCGGGTCTCCTTTTTTTGTTGTCAGCGGAAAAGCCGGAGAAACTTCCCTCAAAGAAGTCGCTACAGCAACAGCATCTTTCAGCAGGGCCTGGAGGATGGGGCTGACTTCAGCTGACGTTTACTATGTAAAGGGGGATCAGCTGAGCTTTGCTGCGCCTTCAGGTGAGTACATGGGAAAGGGCTCAGCCATGATACTCGGAAAGAGGAACTATGTTAAGGGGCTGAGGCTCAAGCTTGGCGTCGGGCTCGCAAGAGTTGACGGCGATCTAAAGGCTTACTGTGCCCCGCTCAGTTCAGCTTCGAAGATGTGCGACTGGTTCATCGAAATAGAGCCTGGGAGGCTTTCTCAGGCTGAAGCCGCCAAGAAGATTCAGAAAAAGCTTTCAGAGCTTTACGGAATGGTTATTCCACTGGATGAGATCCAGAGGGTCCTTCCTGCCGGAAACACCGACATAGTTGGCGCAAGAAAGAAAGGGGACATCCCATTTATCTAGATAAAAACGCTTACCTTAACCCTGTCCCCGTCCTTGAGGTTCAGCTCTTTTCTCAGGTTGTACTGAGATATTATCTCTACCACGTCGATGTCATAGTGCGTCCTCTCTATTATTATTACTGCCCCCCTTATTCCTTCTACAAAAGCGTGAAAGCACCATAAAGAACCGTACGTCCTGAGCCCGTTGCTGAAACCATCTATCTTTATCCCGAAGTTTCTGTATTCGTTTAGCTTTTCCCTTTCCTTTATGTACCTGCTGTCGAGCCTTATGTTCAGCGTACCCGGGTATGGCGAAAACCCGAGCTTCTTGACGAACTGCTCTTTGTAACCATCAAGAGACATGTAATAAGCCCCTTCCCCAAGCCCGCTGAACACAGTTCCTTCCATGTTAATCGTCGTAGGGGCTTCCTCGAGCTCGTTCCTCAGCAGAAGGTATACTGTTACAAGCAGGTCCACTCCTTTCTGTGTGAGCCTCACGCTGGTTCCTTCTTTTTCCACGGTCCTCTGTATGTATCCCTCTTTCTCTAGCTTTGACAGGTAAACGCTTGCGCTCTGCTGCGATTTTCCGAGTATCTCTGCAAGCTCGCTGGTCTTTACTGTAATGAACCTGTCCTTTGCCCCCAGCAGCATGAGGTTGAACAGCAGCTCGAAGTTCTTCAGCTCAAGCTTTTTCAAAACCAGCACCTTAGCGCTAATATAGAAAGCTTTAGCTTAAAACGTTTTGTATCAGGCTTCAGCTGTGATGTCGACTTCCGTCAGGATTTCTTCGTCTATGAAGCTGCAAACCACTGTCGTTCTTGACGGCCTGTGTGGGAAATACTTTTCAAAGAGCTCGTTCATTTCCTGAAAGTACTTCCTGTCAGCAAGGTAAACGACAACTTTAACGGTTCTGTCAAGCGAGCTCCCCGAAGCTTTAAGTATTGATTCAGCCTTTCTTACAGCGTTTTCAAACTGTTCCTTAAAGCCTGTCTTCTTTCCCTTTTCTGTCCCTATCTGTCCGGATACAAAAATCAGCCCACCTGAAACGACCGCATGGGAATAAGGACCGGCTTTCGGAAGCGAATCCACGTTTACGTTCTTCATGACATTAAATTGCAGTAAGCTTCTAAAAAGTCTTGCGTTCAAAAACAAAAAACGCCGGGGGTGGGATTCGAACCCACAAGGCCGATTACGGCCACAGGCTCTCAAGGCCTGCCCCATACCAGGTTAGGGGACCCCGGCTTACATCCAGTACTTTAAGCCGCTCCTACTTAAAAGTTCAGCTGCATATTCGTCAGCTTTTTCGTAGACTTCTTCTTCGTCTATTGTTAGCACCTTTCCTTCCTTCTTTAAGAATTTTCCGTCAACTATAAGGTCTGTGCAGTCGTTTCCTGTTCCAGAGTATATGAGGTTTGAAAGAGGCTGAAGCCTTGGGAACATGTGCGGGGCCCTTGTGTTGAAAACTGCAATGTCAGCTTTCATGCCTTTTTTCAGTTTTCCCACATCTTTTTCTATTCCCATGGCCTTCGCCCCGTTATAGGTTGCCATCTTGAGAACAGTAAAAACGTCAATGGCCTGAGGGTCAAGCGTGCTTACCTTCTGCAGCAGGAGAACTAGCTTCATTTCCCTTATAAGGTCATAATCATCGTTGCTCGGACCTCCGTCTGTTCCGACTGTAACGTTAACTCCGTTCTTCAGCATCTTCGTTACAGGTGCTATGCCTGAACCAAGCTTGCTGTTAGAAGATGGGTTGTGCGACACCGATGTTCCTGTAGATGCGAAAATTTTCATGTCTTCTTCGTTCAGCCAGACCCCGTGTACGTACACGTATTTTTTCCCGACCATGCCCACTTCTTTAAGGAACTTTGCGGGAGTTGTCCCTCTCCCCGAAAAGTACCTTATGTCATCCCTTACTTCAGCAAGATGCATCGTTACCCCGGAGCCCTTTTCCTTGACCGTTTGAGCGATCGTCCTGAAAAGATCGTCGCTCACAGCGCCCGGCGTCCTTGGGGAGAACCATATCCATATCCTGTCGTCTTTGTTATTCCATTCTGAGAAAAGATCGTTGAACAGCTTTAGAGAAAGCTGTGGATCCTCTACAAGCCCCTGGTGGAGCATCTGAGGATGATCCGCATACCCCGGTATGTCCATGATCTGTTTTCCTATGGCAGCCCTCATCCCGCTTTTGTAAACGTTTTCTACAACCCTGTTTACGCCATACCTTGCGTTTATTGATGTTGCAACGAAGGATGACGTACCTGTGTTTATCATTTCCAGCAGCGTAAGCTTTGTGCTTATGTCCATGATCTTTTCATCCAGGTTTCCCTGTAACGGCCAGACCCAGTCCCTGAGCCACTCTATAAGGGTTACGTTGTCCGGCACAAGGCCTCTGAGGATGCCCTGAGCAAGGTGCACGTGCGTGTTTACAAGCCCGGGCAAAACAATCCTGTCCTTTCCGTCTATAACGAATTCAGCGCTTTTGCTTTCAACCTTCTTCCCTATCTCTACAATCCTGTCATCCTCAACGTATATCGATCCTTCTCTAATAATCGGCTGTTCGTCATCTGCGGTTGCTATAAAAGCGTTCTTAATCAGTATGCTCGTCATCAGGTGGGTTTTATCTTCGCATTATATAACGTTTGATCATACGAACATTCCTGTGTAAACAGTAAGCGTCAAAATCAGGATCATGAACAGAGCATCAGAAGTTCTGAAAGGGTATTCATATATGAACGTCGGCTTATCTGAAGCGCCATAACCCCTTAACTCCAGAGCTTCTGCGAGCTGCTGGCTCCTTACTATCGATACAACAAAAAGAGGCACAAGAATGGTATAATAGTTTTTCAGAAGCTTAAGAATGTTTTTTGTATCAAAATCAACGCCTCTGGCTTTCTGGACCTCTATAATCTGAGAAATGTCAGAAGCAAGCACAGGTATGAACTTGTAAGTTGTTGAAATAAGAAAGGAAAAATCCCGCGAGCGAAGGGCTTTCCTCACCATATAATCTATTTCATCCGGGGAAACGGACGTGAACATTATTGATGAAGAAAACACTAGGTTGACGAACCTCAGGGCATAAGCAAACCCGGTCACGACGTTTCTCCCGAGCAAAAATTCTGCAATAAAGATTATTGCGGCAAAAGGAGCTGAGATCGCCAGAGACCCTGAGTTCATCTTAAGCTTTTTTGCGCTCGCGCTCAAAATCAGCATTAAAACAAAAAGCAAAAGCGTTTTTTTAAATGAAAAGAAAGCAAGGGAAGCAACTATAAGCATTAGCCCGGCAGCTATTTTGACGTAAGGGTTTAACCTGTTCAGCCAGCTATCTTTCTGCTCGTAAACAAAAGCTCTAGATACTGCTGACACCTTTTATTACCTCCGCGGCGTCCTCAACGCTCAGCGCCGGTTCCGTTAGATACAACTTTTTTGAAATTACTGAAAGCTGTGGTTCTGTAAGGTTTGCATCGCCGTAATTTGCTTCTTTAAAAAGGTCCTTCATCTTCCCTTTCCAGACAACTCTACCTTTCTTAACTACAAACGTTGAAGGGTTCAGAGGCCAAAGAAATTCCATGTCATGAGATGTGATTATGACGCCTTTGCCTTCTTTCAGGATTTCGTCAATCAGGTTTCTCAGGTTCCTAAGGTTTAGTCCGTCCTGTCCCACTGTTGGCTCATCAAATATTATGTACTTTGGCTCCCACGCGTACACTATTGCAAATGTAAGCCTCTTCTTTTCTCCGCCGCTGAGGCTTAAAGGCGGCCTGTCAGCGTACTTTGATAGCCCGAACCTTTCAAGAGCTTTCATTGCCCTGTCCTGCGCCTCTTTTTTATCATAACCCATGTTCTTGAGCGCAAACATTACTTCTTCAAGCACTGTGCTTTCAAACAGCTGGTAGTCCGGGTTCTGAAAGATTATTCCCACCTTTCTTATTATTTCTGATGGTCTGCACTTTTTTGTATCAGCGTCATCGACGTAAACGCTTCCACGGACAGGCTTTATGATCCCGGATATTAGCTTTGCCAACGTGGTCTTGCCGGACCCGTTTGGGCCCACTAAAGCCGTTGCCTCTCCTTCTTTTATTTCAAAAGAAACCCCTTCCACAGCGTACCCCGTACCGTAGGTGTAATACACATCGTTCAGTTTTATCATGTAAGCCCCCCGCCTTTTGGTCCTTTCAATTCTCTCAAAAAATCTTCAAACCTGCTGTGAATGACCCTGCCATAAGCTTTTTTCTGGACTTCGATAAAAGCAGGTACCCTGAGCTCCTTTCCGCCGTAATTTTCAAGAACTTCACTAACTTTCCCGAATTCAGCAATCCTGCCCTCTTTCATCACTGCCATATAGTCAGCGGTTTCAGCAAAAAGGTCAATCCTGTGATCAACAACTATCGCTGAAGCCCCCCTCTTTCTTATAATTTCATTTACTTTAGATGAAATCATCCTTGCTGTAGCGGGGTCAAGGGTTGAAGTAGGTTCATCTAGTATAAGGATTTTTGGGTTCATTACCAGTATGCCAGCTATCGCAACCAGCTGTTTCTGTCCATCGCTGAGCGTCCTGAGAGGCCTGTCCTTAAGTTCATAAATTCCGAGCTCCTTTAACACTGATTCTGTCCTGTTTATGATGTGCTCCTTTTCAAAACCAAGGTTTTCCAGCCCAAACGCCACTTCCCTTTCAACGATGTAGGACACGAGCTGGTTTTCAGGATTCTGAAAAACATACCCAACGTTGACCGCCAGTTCCTTCTGTGACATGCTGAGCACGTTTTTCCCCTCTATAAGCACTTCTCCGGAGTAACTTCCAGCATATATTCTGGGCACAAGTCCGGTTATTGCTCTGAGAAGCGTGGTCTTTCCGCATCCGCTGGCTCCTGCCAGCAACAAAATTTTTCCATAGGGGAGGCTTAAAGAAACGTTATCCAGAGCTTTTGCAGCCTCTCCTCTATAAGCGAAAGAAAGGTTCTTAACCTCAAGCACGTACATGCTTTCTGTTTAAACTTTATCGCAAATAAAGTTTAAATTGTTTGCAGGCTTAACCGTTCTGTGGAAGAAGAAGTTATAAAGATAAAAACTAAAGGGTACTTTAAGCTTCCTTCTCTTGGTAAGAAGACGTTTTCAGATCTTATGAGGGCGGGGCTTTCTTACTCCAGCGGTGTCGGCTTCAGCATAAGACCGGGAGCTGATCTTGAGTTTGTTAAAAAGGCTCTTGAGAAAGCGCTCAGGAAAAAGGTTTTCTTTGTTTTTAACTGTGCTATATGCGGAAAAGAGACAGACTGCTCAGCATGTATGTTCAGCGATGTTTGCCCAATAGAAACAACAGGTGGTTACTGCCTCTGTGATGAATGTTTCAGTAAAAGAAACCTGAATGATTATTTTAACGCTACAAAAAAGCTTTTTAGCGTTTGACCATATAGAAAAGTTTTGCTTTTTGCTGCTCGATAGATAGTTCAATTGCAAAAATTTTTTTAGCTTACAAAACAGACACAGCTTTCCCGGTTGAGAAAATCATAAGCTTTAACAATAAATTTAAGCAGCCAGTTCATCTTTTTACCAGAGAGCCTTTCAGTTAGGGGGTAGTTTACGTGACCCAGCCGAGGTTAACTATCCCGAGCTCTTCAAGGCTTTCTGTCATCGTTTTTATCAGGATGGGTTCGATTATTATGTCACTTATGAAGTTAGAAAAGCTCCATACATAGAACCAGAAAACGGTTTCATTTTTTGTAAAATAGCCTATTATACTAAGAAAGTAAAGTCCGGAGACTACTTCAATCAGGTTTAACAGAACATCGTTGATGATCAGGAAAGCAATCCACGCATGCAGCCTTTTGGCCTTTTTACCGTCTATCTCAGAACTCAAAAGATCCCTCCTTAGAGGATCGATGTCAAACCTGTTCAGCACGCCCCTGTAGACCACAAATGATATCAATGCAGGTGAAAGGTAAACAGAGCTTAAAAATAAGGCATACAAAGGTTTTAATCTTGATACATAAAACAGCCCTGCGCTTATTCCTGCAAAAGAAGCCGCGATCCCCCAGACCCCCCAGATTGTCACGAACTCGATTACAAATGGGAAAAGTATAAAAAAGATCGCTGTACCCACTTTTCCTCCAACAAATATGTACCGGTTCAGGTATATAAGGGCAAAATTGATGATAAACGCTGAAAGGCTTAGAACTAGGACCGAAGAGTTAAGTTTACGTTTTGGTTTCCATCTGAGCGAATATTTTTTAAACACGTCTTCAGATTTGTTTAAAGACAAACTACTGTATTTTTGAAAATCCGCATCTTAACCTTTACGCGTTAACAGATACTTTTAGAGGTTTTAGAAAATCTTTTAAAAAGGGGATACAAAGGAATCTAGATGCCAGAAAAGAAAGCTTTTAACTTCGTTGTGGTAGGGGGAGAAGCTAACGCAGGGCCACCCATAGGCCCAGCATTGGGTCCTCTGGGTCTGAATGTGCCGATGGTTGTTAAGAAAATTAACGAGCTGACAGCTGATTACAAAGGGATGAAGGTTCCAGTAGTAGTCGAAGTAGGTGAAGACAAATCATTTAACGTAACCGTTAAACTGCCGCCAACGTCAGCGCTGTTGCTAAAAGAAGCAAACGCCCAGAAAGGTTCAGGCAAATCAGGAACAGAGTGGGCTGGCGACATAAAATTTGACAGCGTGGTTAAAGTTGCAAAGGCCAAGTTTGACATCATGAGCGCGAAGACGCTCAAGGGAGCAGTAAAAACAGTCCTGGGAACCTGCGTATCTATGGGTATAAAAGTTGAAGGAAAAAATCCGAAAGAAGTAATTCAGGAAGTAAACAAGGGTATCTGGGATTCTAAGATAGCATAAACCAACAAGCATAATAAAAAATGCTTTATACATGATAGCTTTGGACGCATAAGCGATGCAAGCGGTTAAACAGTACCTTTCATCTTTTTACCAGAGACCCCATCAACCTGAAGCAGCATGGCCCTTATAATGTATGAGTATAACAAATTCATCATAAATTCAGATAAAAATTTTTGATCTACGTAACTGTTCCTTATAGCCTGTCTACACAAGCTTAAAAACAAGCATTATCTATAGATTTTCCCATGTCTCGAAAATATTAATGCGCTTTACCATTATTAGATCATAGAATTGCGTATTGTTTGCAAAAACGGCAAAACGCCATCCTAAGCTAAAAAGTTTTGATCTACTGTTTAGGGCGATGAAGAGGTCAGTTTAACGTATAAATATGAATAGCAAAGCTTTTAAGCTCTTTTTGTAAACTTTTTAACAAAGCGGCGGTCGTCTAGCCTGGTCTAGGACGTCAGCCTGCCACGCTGGAAATCGCGGGTTCAAATCCCGCCCGCCGCATCACATTTATGAGTACAATATAGTAAGAATAAAAACGTCTTACAGGGTTGAAGATGGATTTGAAGTGAAGACTACAAGCAGAAGCTTTAAGAGTTATTTACTTCATGCTATCCATAATTCTCTACAACTTATGGATACTCACAAGGGCTGAAGTCCAAGGAACAGCCATAACAGTGTACTTTTTACAATCACATGGTTTAAATGGAAATAACTTTAAGCGGACTGGGCCTCCTGAATAGGAAATTAAATAAGCTAATATGAGAGCTTTAATTTGAACTAGTAATATGTGAGCAGGATTAAGGGTATTAGGAAATCAGTTGACATAAAACACATGTACGTAGGATTGGATCTTCATAAGGCAACGATAAATGCAACTGTAATGAATAAAAATGGCACTGTGCTAAATGAAGTAAAAATAAAGTCTGCTAATAGCCTAAGAAACTTTTCAGACTCAATACCACTTGGATCGGATATAGCAATAGCTCTTCAACATGGTACTGGGCATATAAGATATTATCTGAAAGGCACAACGTTACCTTATCAAACCCGCTAAGGCTATAGCTGAATCAAAGGTAAAGACAGATTAGATTCTTTTACGCTTGCAAATTTGCTAAGGGGAGGATATATAGCTGAAAGCTACATACCTCCTATGGAATTGATGCAGCTAAGATAGCACAGGGCAAGCCTTGTAAGAGTTAGGTCAATAATAAAGAACAGAATACACGCTCATTTGCTGATGTACAACATAAAGATCAATGCATCTCCTTTCACAAAAGAATACATTAAAACATTAAGGGAGCTGAACGATTACAAGATAAACGGCTACCTAAACGTCCTTGAAGTTTTAAACAAGGAAATAGATGATATATCTAATAGAATAAAGGAGATTGCAAGTGACAATGAAGACGCAAAGCTTTTGATGAGCATTCCAGGAATATCGTTTTACTCTGCGCTTTTCATAATCAGCGAAATAGGGGACATAAACAGGTTTCCAGACTCAGGGCATTTGGTTTCGTACGCAGGCTTAGCTCCATCAACTCGTTCTTCAGGAAATAAAGTGTACCATGGACCGATAACAAAGCAAGGAAGCAGTTACTTAAGGTGGATACTAACTCAAGTTACGTGGGCAAACATAAGGAAAGAGCCTAACGGAACAGTTGGCAACTTCTACTCTAAGCTAAAGAAGAAAAAGGGAAGCGCTAAAGCAATAGTTGCTGCGTCTGCAAAGATGCTTAGGATAATTTACTGGGTGCTTAAAGAGCACAGGCCATATCAAAGTTAATGGGTCATGACCGCAAGGGTTGGGTTGAGGATACTTGATGAACTAATTGCGGGCTGACCCGTTAACAAGGTCTTATGCTTTGACACTGGGGATTGCCCCGAATGGGTAAGTGATATATCCCTCATGAAATGACAGAGATACACTAGCTCACTCTATAAGCCATTACTAAAAATGCTAAATGACATCGTTCTAAACAGCATAATAGTTACTATTGAAACGCTAACACAGGAAAAGCATTGCCGATAAATTAATAAGCAGCTCACATGGGTATTAGCTAAGGGCTAAAATTTGACCCAAAACAAAGCTATATGGTATTAAACCAAAAATTAATCAAAAACAAAAAATCATCAATTACATCGTTAATTATAATTGAAATGCTGTACTTGCGGGAATATTGTTCATGGACATCTACACCAACATATACTTCGTTATTCATAAATGCATATGCCTTTGTCGTGCCTCCATATAAACGCTCATCATAGGAGTCATTAGCAACTATAGATTTAGAATAAAAGATCAACTGGCAATATGAAAAAATCGCAAACAAGTTAAGCAATAAGGGTGATGCAGCTAGGTCTGTATATGTAAGGACAGAAATTTTGTCAAAAATAGAATTTGCAGGTAGGCAAAAGAGAGAATCCAATGAAAGCTAATGCTTCTTTGAATGAATTTTTAGAGTCATTTATAAGTCCAAAATTAATACCATTATTGAGTATATATGAGAATATTAATACCAACTTTGGATAACAATGGATTTGATGCTTCCGTTTCGCCACACTTTGGACAATCACCTTATTTGGCTCTGATAGATGTTGATGACCAGGGCAATGTGATTTCTATAAATTTTGAAAAGGGCGAAGGGCCTCATGAAGAAAGAGAGGATGATGAAAAATTTTCTGGATTCAGGAAGAATGTACATCAAAGGATTATTGATTTGAAGCCAGACATAATAACGGTTTTTATGATAGGACCGAGAGCTATACACGATTTTGCTTCAAGTGGAATAAGGGTTTTCAAACTTCCGGATGGAGTTAAAACTATAAGCGAAGTTTTTGACGCTATCAACGAAGGAAGGGTACAGGAATATAGAATGAGCTAAGCCGTCACAAACAGTTTCAAAATAAATAGCTTTATATAGGTGCTTGTCATATAATATTTTGGGTGCCGTTAACTTAAGCTCATAACCTGTTCACCTCATGCTTGCAATTAACAAAATTGGCTTAATCCATTCAGACAGCTGTTCATTTGAAAGTGGCGCTGAACCAATTTCCTCGTTCGTGAATACATAATTATAGAAGAACCTTAAGGCTTTGAACCAGTTCTTTACGTGCTCAAATTTTGGCTTTTTACACGGGAAAAGGTCGTCAAAAGCTTCTGTCCTGTCCTTTATGTGTTCATACTTTTCATTAAGTTCTTCAGGCTCTGCTCATATATAACATGCTCTACTTAAGAGCTACGTCTGTGTAGATGGTCTTCCTACCATACTTTTTTACAAGCTTCTTTATTAAAAAGTATGCATCGAGAGAGTTCTGGTGCCATCTTATATGGAATGATAGGAACGCTTTGAGTTGAGGTTCGTATGCTACCCATAGCTTCCCACTAAAGTTTATTTCAGCTTCATTAATAAATATGTAATTGACGTCGTGCTTGTCAACGTCAAAGGAGTCCAATACTAAAGAATACTTCTGGATCCATTTCCATATTGCTCCTCTTGATTATGGGCTCAAGAACGTGAGAAGCCCTCCTCAAGCTCAAACTGGAGAAATAAAGATATAAGGCATAGAGTATAAGTGCTATTGGGGTCCTTTTCTGGTTTGTGTAATCATTTGCTAGAAAAAGGGCACTTTTAAAAAAATAAATTTTAAGTTAACGGCACCGCATTCTACAAAGAAACACTTATATAATACGTATTCAATAAGATAATTACTTATGAGCTTATCTAAAGAGCCAGATAAAAAGGACGAAAGGCTCACCAATGCGTCCGGCAAAGCTGGTGCAAATCAAGTTCAGACAAGGAGCAGAATACCCTGGTTAGCGATTTTCGCACTAGCAATGGGAATGCTTGTTTACGGTGTAGCTGAAAGTTACGGGCCAGTTTTTGCGATTACGAGCATAATTCCGGAGCAGTATTATTACCTTAGTTTGAGCGCAGGTTTCATAGCTGGAGGTGTTGGCGCTCTGCTTGCGGGTTACATGACAGATTATCTAGGAAGGAGGAAGGCTTTCCTGATAACAGCAGCCATGATCGTCATTGGCATAGCAATCTATCTGGCGGCTCCTACCAATGCCGCAGCCATCATAATTTCATTCATACTTGTCGGTATGGCTGCTATTGGGGCTGAAACGCCAATCCTTGCAGCGATTTCTGAAAGCGTTCCGGCAAAGTACAGGGGGAACCTGCTTGTAATAGTGCAGAACTTTGGGAACATAGGCGTTGCGCTTGTTTTTATTCCAGCCCTTCTTGGATTATCATCGGTTCAGGATGAAGTAGCATATGTTTTGCTGCTCCTTGCTCCTTTAATAGCTCTCATAATAGGCTTTTTCTCGGTTAAAGAGTCTGTACCCTGGGAAGCCGCAGAAGCCGCAAAAAAGGCCCCAGAATCAGTTAAAGAAGCATGGCAAAAAGTAGATCAGGAAGCCGTCGAAAATGTCAGGCCTACCATGAGCGTACCCATGAGGTGGTTCCTCATAACCCTTATAGGAATAGTTCAGGACGTAGCTTTCGTATGGATAACCTATGATATAGGCTTTCTGTACTTTTCCGAATACTCGAGCGTTGTTCCTGTAATAGGCGGTTTTGCCATGGCAATTTTGGGAATAGCGTTCGGGGTCTTTTTTGCGCACAAAATCTCAAGGAAAAATGCAGCTCTGCTTGCTTATGGTTCACAATTTATACTATGGATCTTGCTCTGGGCATATGTTGCAGCAACAGGAGCTACAGCTGGTTTGCTTTTGCTAGCTCTCATAGCTATTCAGTTCTTTGGTGTTGAGCTTACTTGGGGAGTTAGGGCAATGCTTGAGCCAGAAGTTTTTCCGACAATATCAAGAGGAAGATGGGTTTCTTTGGCAAGGACATTTGTATGGATCATAGCCGGCACTATAACGATGGTTCTCTCGCTTTACTTCTATCCTTCATCATCTTCCCAGTTTATGCCGTTCTTTAATTACTCATCTGCCGCGGTTGCTGTTGTGTTCCTTGTAGGATTACTGGCTTCAGTATACTGGTATTACAAAGGGTTTGAAACTGGAGGAAAGAGTTTAGCTGGACACGATATTAAGTCTTAAATTTTTTATTTTTAGATTAAAAGCATAAGTCTCTGATTTTAAAAATCAGATTATATAATCTTTATGTTTTTAAGCTGCTGATGCAAAACTATGTTATGCACAGAGGAAGGGGGCACTTAGGCCTAAGAACATATGTCTTGTTTAGTCTTCTTGAATCTCCAAAGAACGGCATAGAAATTGCTTACGATCTTGTAAGGCTTCTTGGCTGGAAACCTTCTCCAGGTTCACTTTATCCTCTTCTTATGAGCCTTGAAAGGGAAGGCCTTATAGAAAGAACTGAAGACGGGAAGCTCAGGCTGACGCCTCATGGAATAGATTATATGAGCTCGATACCTTTTGCCATAAACGTAAAGAGTATCTTATTTATGATGGAAGTTCTTGTTGACAGGCTAGCAAAAAGGATTGAAAGCGAAGGGCTGAACGAGGAAGAGAAGAAAAAGCTGAGCGAAATAGCACAAAAGATTCTGAGGATTATAAACAGCTCATGATTTGCTTCTTTCGTTTTCTCTCAGATATTCTTTTCCCTTTTTTGTCAGCGTGTAATATGTATGATGTTTTCTTACTTCTGGCGACCTCTTCATCTTTGCCTTTGTCCTCTTTAATCCTCTGCCAAAAACTTTCACTACAAAACCTTCGTCTTCAAGTTCTTCAAGTTCTTCAACCGCATCTTCGGTTTTAATACCGAGGTTTCTGGCTATGCTGAAAGCATAATCCACGTTAGCTGCTTTAAGGTGCCGTAGTATAAGCAGTTTAAGGTCGTTTTTATCATCTTGCATCTCTTAATTATAAGAAAAGAACAAAAACATATAAACTGAACGCTGCATTGTATATCTGTTGAAGCCTTTAATTCACAGGTCGCACAGGCTTGCCGTTTATTTTGTTTTTGCAATCTTATTGTTGCTCGTTCTTTTCTTTGTAATTTTTTACTCCTTCAAAATCCTTGGTTTTACCCCTGTGCAGATCGTACTGATAACGTTTCTTTCGCTTATAGGAGCTAACATAAACATCCCCGTAGCAACAATAAGGAGCAGGGAACCCATCGTCCTAATCAAAAGCTATACTTTTTTTGGAATGGAATTTTATGTCCCTTTTTATTCTTATGAAAATGTGACTGTGGCTGTAAACGTTGGTGGAGCGCTCATACCGGTTTTAGCTTCAGCATATTTGTTTTTGCTTCATTTGAATATGTGGTTTCCAATACTGATTTCAGTTATAATCTCAACTCTTTTTATACATGCAATCGCAAGGCCAGTTAAAGGGTTAGGTATTGTCACGCCGTTTTTCATACCTCCTATATTCGCAGCTCTTCTTGGCATAGTTTTAGGAGGGCATATGGCACCTGTTGTGGCCTATATAGCCGGCACAATGGGTTCTCTCATAGGAGCTGATCTTTTGAACATAAACAAGATTGACAGACTTGGTGCCTCATTCGTTAGCATAGGCGGTGCGGGAATCTTTGATGGTGTATTTCTTACTGGTCTAGTTGCGGCTTTGCTCACAATTTAACTTTATCAGGGTTAGGGAGGCGAAAGTCCCCTTCTGTACTGCAGATAGCCCCTTATAGAAATGTTTAAGCCTTCAGCACATGATCTTTACAGCCCCGAAAGTCACGCAGACCTCAGTCGGGGGAATCCGCAATGTCTAGAATAAGGCCAGCACTTGATCGAGTAAAATCAGCAATAAGGGGCTTTGCCTGTGGAACGCAGGCTAGACGCCCGGGGAAGAAAACGCCTCTGCGATGGTGGAATATCTCTCACTTATTCCACACGTAAGCGTATCGATGAACTTGGAAGCCACGCCGTCACAAACAGTTCCAAAATAAATAGCTTTAATATAGGTGCTTATCATATAATATTTTGTGCCTGAAAAATTATATACCTTGAAAGAGGCATGTTTGCTCCTTGGCCTTCACCCAAGGACTATTCAGAAGTGGGATAAGCAAGGCAAAATCAGGGTTGTGAGAACACCTGGCGGTCGCAGGAGAATACCAGAATTAGAAATCAGGAGGTTGCAGGGTGAAAAAGGCATAAGGACCATTATTAGATATTCAAAGGTTTCTTCTAGTACAAAGATGACTTAGGAGGTCGTGAAGCGTGCTAAAGAGCTATTCGCTAAAGCATGAGCACGGGGATGAGCTCTTTCCGCTCCTCAAAGCTTACAGGGATGCTGTTAACAGCGTGCTCGAAGAGCTTTGGAACAGCATAGAGTGAAAAAAAGGAAGGTTAATGGAAAGAAGCAGTGGAGGCTCTTACCAAAGTACAAGGTGGACATTCACAGCAGAGAGTACAAGAAGAAGCTCAGGGACAATCTGCTTGAGGATTGGCCTTACGCAGCACATTGGGTTGACTCAGCAATAAAGACAGCGTATTCAATATTTAAATCATGGAGAAAGAACTACGTTAAAGGAGAGAGAGAAAGAAGCCCA
>JAWDMM010000024.1:0-17365 GCA_046536595.1 Nitrososphaeria archaeon
CAGCTAAACGCAGCCATAAACCTCTACATGCGCCTCAAGTTCGGGTACACGACAAATTGGGATGACAAAAAGAAGAGCGTTGAACTGAGGATGGAGGGCGCTTCCCAGAAGGAATGGTGGGACAACGTGGTGCTGCCATCCCTACTGGGTGGGTGCGTCCTGACAGGGGCGGAGCTGAAGACTCCCGATGAACTCGTGAGGGAGTTGCATGAAGTTGTGAAGCCCAAGCTCTACGCGTACGATAGGTATGCTGATGCGTACCTACGTACGCCTACGTAGAGCGAAACCCGATGGCCTAACTTTTTCCATAAACAGAATCACTAACTTCGTTTTTGGAAGTTTGATTCCGATCCTCCTTGTTTCAGGACTGCTAAAAAATTTTATGTGGTTCTCGGGATTGCTTGCAATCATCATGGCTGCGATTCTAGCTACAATAGGTATTGAAACGAAAAATAAATCGCTCGAGAGAATACAGGAAGATCTTGTTCAGCACAATTCGGTTAACCGGCAATCTTAAAACTCTAACGTTTTGATAAACTAAAAATATGTAGTACATTGATGCAACAAAAAATACATATAGTAACATTTTTATACCTTAAGGTTAATTTTTTTGCAATGATAGAATTTATCCCGCGTTATTGGTATAATATAGTACCAGACCTTTCAAGGCCTCTTCCTCCCCCTCGTGATCCTGAAGATTCTAACTTCTCAAGAATTGAACTTTTAAACAGTATAATTCCTAAAGAAGTTCTCAGACAGCAGTTTACCGCTGAAAGGTATGTTAAGATCCCTGATGATGTAATAGAACTGTATTCACTTGCGGGTAGACCCACACCCCTTATGAGGGCAAAAAACTTTGAAGAAGCCCTTGATACGCCTGCAAAGATCTACTTTAAATATGAAGGCGCAACTCATTCTGGTTCTCATAAGATAAACACAGCTATACCTCAGGCATATTTTGCCAAAGAAGAAGGTGTCGAAAGAGTTGTAACAGAAACCGGTGCAGGGCAGTGGGGTACAGCTGTCGCGCTTGCAGCCTCTTTAATGAAAATCAAGTCCACGGTTTTTATGGTTAGGGTTAGCTATGAACAGAAACCTGGCAGGAGAACTATGATGAACCTTTATGGCGCTGAAGTGTATGCAAGCCCTTCTGAGATTACTGAATACGGCAGAAAAGAGCTAAGAAAGAATCCCTCTAACCCTGGATCTTTAGGGATAGCTATGAGTGAGGCTATAGAGTATGCCATAAACAAAGGTTACAGGTACCTCGTTGGAAGCGTTATGGAAGTCGTTTTGTTACATCAGTCGGTAATAGGTCTCGAAGCAATAAACCAATTTGACTACATTGGCGAAACGCCTGATGTACTTATAGGATGCGTAGGAGGCGGGAGCAACTTTGCGGGTTTTTCTTACCCATTTATAGGATCTAAAAAAGGTTCGAGGTACATTGCCGTTGGTTCTTCTGAAATTAAAAAGTTCAGCAAAGGCGTTTATGAATACGACTTCCCAGATTCTGCTGGTCTATTACCAATGCTTAAGATGATAACACTAGGGAAAGACTATGTACCTCCTCCTATATATTCTGGTGGACTCAGATACCATGGGCTTGCTCCCACATTAAGTCTTCTGGTTCGGGATAAGACTGTTGAATGGATGGAATTCAGCGAAACCGAAATTTATGAAGCTGCAAAGCTTTTTGCAAGAACACAGGGCATTGTACCTGCCCCTGAAAGTGCGCACGCAATAATGGCGGCTATAAAGGTAGCTCAAGAAGCAAGAGAAAAAAAGGAAAGGCCCGTTATCGCTTTTAACCTAAGCGGACATGGGCTTCTCGATCTTTCTTATTATCAAAAGATGGAGGCTAAATAAGACATGAAAAAGCTTCTGGTTAGCTACATGACCATTGGTTACCCAAACGAAGAAGACTATCTAAATTTTATAAAAGAGGCAGCCGAATTGGGCACGGATGTTTTTGAACTTGGTTATCCACCTGATTTTGCAAAGTATGATGGGCCTCTGATAAGGAAGTCATACTCAAAGGTAAAATCCGTTTTTAAAAATTTTTCAGAGCTCATGTCAAAATCAAGGAACTTTACAGAAAAGAAAATAATTGTGCTCACTTACCTGGAAAGTGTTCAGAATAACCTTGACGAATTTCTTGAAAATGTCAGGTCGCATGGAGCTGATGGTGTTCTGTTTCCTGATCTGCTCGTAGACTTCCCTGAAAGTTATTCTGGCTATATTAAACAAATTTCTGAAAAAAGGCTCGAACCCGTAATTTTTGTATCTCCTTTTGTTCCAGACAGACTTATATCTGAAGTTTCAGCTCTTTCAAGACCTTTTCTTTACTATGGCATAAGACCTACTACCGGAATTGTTACCCCCGTTGGTGTCGGGATTCTTGTAAAGAGAGTTAAAAATCTTATAGATAACAGGTTAATCGTTGGATTCGGACTAAAAGGCGATGATGATATAAGAGAAGCGCTGAGCGCAGGCGCTGATGGTGTTGCCGTAGGAACAGCGTACATCGAAGCCTTTGAAGCTGTAGGTCTAAAAGGTGCTCTTGACGTCGTGAAAAAGGTGAGAAATATACTTGATGAATTTGAGTGAAATGCTTGAAATGCTTCTTAAAGGAAAGGACTTGAGCATAACAGAATCTTCAGAAATAGCTTCAGCCATAATTAAGGGAGAGCTAACAGAAGCCCAAACCTCAGCCATACTGGTAGCCTTAAGAGCAAAAGGAGAATCGCCTGATGAAATAGCGGGTTTCGCTATTTCTATGAGGAATTCTTCTATAAGGGTAGGCCCGTGGTATGATGCCGTTGATACCGCTGGCACAGGGGGAGATGGCATCGGAACCTTTAATGCGAGCACCGCTTCAGCAATAATAATAAGCAGAGTTATCAGGGTTGCAAAACACGGTAATAGAGGAGTAAGCAGCAGGAGCGGTTCGGCTGATTTTCTTGAAGCGCTTGGTTACAACATAATAGTAAGACCAGAAGAAGCTGAAAATCTTTTGCGGAATTCCGGTTTTGTCTTTCTTTTTGCACAGCTTTATCATCCTTCTATGAAAAACGTTGCGCCCGTCAGAAAAGCTCTAGGCATAAGGACGATTTTTAACATGCTAGGACCGCTAACCAACCCTGCAGGAGTCAAAAGACAGGTAGTGGGGGTATTTTCAACCAAATTTATGGTGCCTATTGCAGAAGCTTTCGTGAAACTTGGAGCTGAAAACATATACCTTGTTCACGGTCATCCTGGTATTGATGAGGTATCGGTATCGGGTCAAACATCAGTAATAAAAGTCAAAAGAAAAGGCTATGAAAGTTTTAACATTACAATCGAAGATTTAAGGCTCAGGGAGCCTGTAAGACCTGATATATTAAAAGTTAATAGCCCTGAAGAATCGGCATTAAGATTTGTTAAGGCGTTAAAAGGAAAAGATAACGCAATAAGAAAGTTTGTATCTGTAAACGCTGCGATAGCCCTTTTAGCCTCAGAAAGCGTTAAAAGCATTTCAGACGGTCTGGACCTTGCGGATCAGCTCATAGGAGACGGCTTAGAAACGCTAAAGGATGTCATATCTTCACATGGCATAACCGACAAACTTCAAAAGTTTGAGGAGATGGTCTAGTGAAAGTAAAGTTCTGCGGCATCACTAGAATAGAAGACGCAGTAAAAGCAGAGATGCTTGGTGCAGACATGCTTGGCTTTATAGCTCAACCAGGACAGATACGATATGTTGCGCCATCTATTATTGCTAAAGCTAAGAGCGTCCTGAAAGTTCCCATTGTAGCGGTTAAGCTTGGAATGAATTTTATGGATGTTCTTGGACTGGTTGATTATATACAGATTCACAAAGTTCTTGAAAATAATGAGCTTGAAGAGCTAAACTCTTACTCTGCAAAATTTATACTTTATGTCCCTTCATCAAAAGAAGGGCTAAACTATATCAGACTGATCGATACAGTTCATAACGCAGTTCCACTTATAGATTCAGCAAAAAAGGGCACTAAGGTTGACCTTGAAGTTGCAAAAGAGCTTCTTAATTTTAGGCCTGATTCAGGACTCGGAGGCGGCATTACACCGGATAACGTTCAAGAGTATATCAAGATAAATCCAGCCTGGATAGACGTTTCAAGCGGAATTGAATCTGCACCAGGGAAAAAAGATGAACAGAAAATGAAACGAATAATAGAGGTTGTTAAACATGAGTCTAATTGAAAAGAAAATTTCTCAAATGCCTGAGCCTTATAGACTTTTTTCATGTATAGAAAAAGAGAATGAGACTGCAGCGCTTTTAGAAAGCGTTAAGGGACCTGAACACCTTACCAGGTATTCAATAATAGCTTGGGGTGCAAAAGAAAGAATAAATGGGAAAAAAGGAAAGACCTACGGAACGTTTTCAAGGGATTTTTATGATCCTGTAGAAGTTTTTAATGAACTCATAGCTAGATCTCAGGAAATACCTTTCCCGGGCAGGTACAAAGGGGGACCTATAGGTTACGTGAGTTACGACGCTGTAAGATACTGGGAAAGTTTAAAGGATAACAAGCCTGAAGCAGAGCAGTGGCCCGACTTTGAGTTCTTTATTCCTAAGAATATAATAATATATGATAGCTATCAGGAAAACGTTTACATTTATGGTGAAGAGCCAAATACTAAATGCGGAGAAGATGAAGATTTTAAGGCGAAGCTAGAACTGGATTCAATTAAAAAGAGTGAATTTGAAAACGCTGTAAAGTCTGTCCATGAAAAAATTGTTTCTGGTTATGTTTTTCAGGCAGTTATTTCTAGATTCTACTCTTACACTTTCAGCGGAGACTCCTTCTCGTTTTACAAAAAGTTAAGGGCTATAAATCCTTCTCCTTATATGTACTACCTTAAGTTTGGAGATAGAAAGCTAGCAGGAGCCAGTCCAGAAACGCTTTTCAGCCTTCAGGATGGAGTCATTGAAATCTATCCTATAGCTGGTTCAAGGCCTCGTGGAAAAAATTCAGAAGAAGATTTTAAGTTTGAAAAAGAGCTGGTAAAATCAGAAAAAGAAAGAGCAGAGCATTTAATGCTGGTAGACCTTGCAAGAAACGATGCTGGCAAGGTTTCTTATTATGGATCTGTAAAAGTACCGGACCTTATGTACGTAGAAAAGTACAGCCATGTGCAGCACATGGTAAGCAGAGTAATCGGTACGATAAGAAAAAATCTAAACGCACCTGATGTTTTAAAAGCTACTTTCCCAGCTGGAACAGTTAGCGGCGCTCCAAAGCCATACGCCATGAACGTTATAGAAGATATAGAACCTTACAAACGCGGACCATATGCTGGGGCTGTTGGCTTTTTTTCATCTAATGGAGATTCAGAATTTGCTATTGCGATCAGGAGCGCCTTTTTCAATAAAGACCTGATGAGGATTCAGGCGGGAGCCGGTATAGTCTACGATTCTGTGCCTGAGAATGAATATTGGGAGACTGAGTTCAAAATGAAAGCTCTAAGACTTGCGGCAGGTGATAACGAGTGAGTGACATAACTCTTATAATTGATAATTACGACAGCTTTGTTTACAATATAGCGCAGTATGCAGGAGAACTTGGAAGCGTTCCAATAGTGGTCAGAAATGATGAAATATCAGTTAAAGCCGTTGAGAGAATAAACCCTGACAGAATTATAATATCCCCTGGACCGGGTTCGCCAGACAAAAAAGAAGATGCTGGAATAGTTATAGATCTAATAAAGGTTGTTGGGAGAAGACTTCCATTGTTAGGGGTTTGTTTCGGTCATCAAGCCATAGGAATAGCTTATGGTGCAAATATAAGAAAAGCGAATAAAATAATGCACGGAAAGATAAGCAGGATAAAGCATTTTTCCAATTCCCCTATATATCATGGGATAAACTCAGAGTTTCTTGCAACAAGATACCACAGCCTTGTTATTGAAAATGTAAAACAGCCACTAGAAGTAGATGCCGTAAGCTTGGAAGATGGCGAAGTAATGGGCATTCATCATCAAGAGTACAGGGTTTACGGGACCCAGTTTCATCCTGAAAGCATAGGAACTTCAGTAGGAAAGAAAATCCTCTATAACTTTTTCAATAAGGTGTAAAGAAATGCCAAAAGAGCTTAATGGCTGGCTTGATGAAGTAGTTAAAGCTGCTAAAAAAAGGAAAGCAGTCATAAAAAACAGAGAACGGAACCTTTATGATATTAAGGACAGCATACTAAAAAAGAAAGAGAAAAAACTTAACCCTATAATTGCAGAGTTTAAAAGAAGCTCCCCTTCAGGATTCAAACAAGACAGAGATCCTTTAGAATATGCAAAGTTGATGGAAAGATTTGGAGCCGCAGCTCTTAGCATACTGACGGAACCTCTTTACTTTTCGGGGAGCTATGAGACTTTTGAAGCTATTTCAAGAAATGTAAAATTGCCTTTGCTTTTCAAAGATTTTGTAGTCACAGAGGCCCAAGTAGATACTGCTTACAGCATAGGTGCTGATGCCGTCCTGCTGATAGTTAAGATACTGGAAGACGATGAGCTTTGCTTTCTTTATGATTATATAAAAAGTTACGGTATGGTGCCGCTTGTAGAGGTAGAGAATGAGAACGATCTAAATGTTGCAAACGCATGCGGTGCTGAAATGATAGGAATAAACGCAAGAGATCTTAATTCTTTGACTGTTAATGTTGAAAGAGTTGCTGAGCTTTTGAAAATTGCTCCCCCTAAATCTATAAAGGTTGCTGAAAGTGGCATACAAGAAAGATCTCAAATAATCAGGCTTCTTGAAAGCGGAGCTGATGCGTTTCTGATAGGTACAGCTCTTATGAAAGATCCAGAAAAGATAAAACTATTTGTATACTGACCTCCTCCCCACCTTAAAATGGCCAGAGTTCCTAAGGTCTTAGGGTTTACTCACCTTTAACGGGAGCTGCTCCGTTATGAAACACCACATATGAAAGCGGCTTTACAGCTCTCTGGATCAGCATTCCGGTTGCTTTTTTTAGTATGTTAAATGCCCCGTTTAGGTCTGAATGGAGTTTGTGCTCCAAAGAACATTTTATCATCCCTCTTGGGATATGTGCCGCTCATTATTGTGATAAGTACAAATCCTTGATGTATTGTATTCAATCGCTTCATACGTTTTCATCCCCTATTCCTGAGCTTCAAGCCCTATGGCGCTCATCAACTAGTAGCTTAGCTTTCTTTCAGCACCTCCTTTTGACAGAAGCCTTATCTTGAGCGTCCTTCTGGTGCTGAACTTTACTTCAACGGCTTTTCTGATGCGAGCCGGTATATCCTGAGAAGTCGGCTCGGGCACCCCACCAGCTATAAGTTGACAAACCAAGCAATGAAAAAAAGAGATCAAATGACTTATAAAAGGTTTTTTTGTCGTTCAGAGCTGTGAACGGCGAAGCTTTCAGCTTTTATAAAAGCAAGCTTAGACATGAACAGGGAAATCCTGACCTCAATTTAATGGTAGTTCATCTCCAAATAACTCCACGCGATTAGTATTGACCTAATGCTAACCCGTCTCCCCGTATGTCTGCATAAGCTATTTTTTCTTTCCCTAATACCTGTATTCCGTGTCCCACTCCTGTTGGTCCGGGGTATTTAACCGTCTTTTTAACAAAATCTATTCCTTCTTCCGCAAATGTTTCATGACCATCCCATAAAAACCTCGGAGCTTCTATAGCATCTCCTATGGTCATGCCTCTTTCTATTAAATTCGTTATTATCAAAAAATGCTGTTGAGGCCTGTAATGCGCTCCACTTATTCCAAATGCAAAAGAAATACTTTCATCCTTAGTTGCAATAACTGATGAAAGCGTGTGGAGCGGTCTCTTATGCGGCTTTAGGGAGTTAGGACCGTTCAGTTTAAAGTCGCTAGCCCTGTTGTTTAGGGTTATCATGTGTTTGGGATGCGTTATTCTCGAACCAAAAGAATGATAAAGACTTTGTATGCCAGAAACCACGTTGCCTTCTTTGTCTGCAATAACGAAGTTGGTCGTATCCCCATCATTTATTGCTGATTCTGAAGGATAAACTGATTCTTTCATTAGCCTCTCAACAGGAACCGTTACAAACCTAGGATCACCAACGTACATATCTCTTAAAGCGTACGCCTTCTTGTATACCTTTAATATATCTTCAAAACTTTCCCTGTCGAGCTTTACCTTCTTGTCCTTTAACTGGTTAAGTATCAAAAGCGTTGTTATTCCTTGGCTGTTTGGTGGAGACTCATATATGGTATATCCTTTATATTCCATTTTTAAAGGATCCGCTAATTCAGGCCTGAAACTTTTAAAATCTTCTTCCTTCATTATACCCCCGAGCTCTTGTACATAACTGGATATATCGCCTGCTATTTCATCATAAAAAAATTCTGGGCCGTTTTCAGCGATACCTTTAATAACGTTTGCCAGACCTGTCAGCTTGATTCTTTCCCATAGACCTTTTCTATAAATGGCTTCTGTAGCGTTATCATGATAACCTGATAGCATATCATTAATAGCCGCTAAAAGTCTGTTAGTAACTGGTACACCTTTTTCAGCTATATTTGCTGGCATCTCTAAAAGGTTTTTCCATTCTGAGCTCCCGTACTTTTTCCACATTTCGTATACACCATAAACCATTCCTGGAACTACCGGAGATAAAGGACCGTATCGAGGTACCTCTGGAAGACCCATTTCTTTTATAACGTTTTCGAGCCCCTCAGGGGACCATCCTGTACCATTTACGAAATTTATCTTTCCTTCACGGTATATCATAGCCATAAAATCCCCACCTAAACCGTTAAGTGATGGTTGAACAACGGCTAAAGTAAAGGACATAGCCACTGATGCATCTATGGCATTACCCCCTCTGTTCAATACTTCAAGAGCAACCATCGTAGATAAGGCGTGCTCGCTTGTAGCTAAGCCTTTTTCACTTACAAAAACTGGCTTTAACATAACTTTTTTTGGAATAAGTAAATAAAAAAATTTTCTTTTTTAATAATTGTATATCTGAAGCGGCGATTAAATCTAAACGTTTGCTTAAAATAACAACTCTTATGCCAAAAAACTAATTTAAAAAATATTGATTTTTTTTTAAAAAATAGATCATTTTTTAATAATTTTTGGTAAGCTGAATATTATAGCAACTGCAAGGTTTATTGCCAAGGCAAGGATACCTATCCATATCAAGTATCCTCCCAAATGATAAAGGCTTGTTGAAAGAGGACCAAATTTATTAGCGACTTCTACCAAATAAATCCCTGAAGCCATTCCAGATATTAACCCTGCCATCAGCGCGTATTTATTAAGTTTATTTGTTACAAGCCCCAAAAAGACTGGGGGTAGAGTTTGCAGTATGATTATGCCTCCAAGCAGCTGAAGCTGTATTGCATAAGTTGCAGGTACAACAAAAACGAACCCCAAAGCTATAAATTTGAAGATCACAGATGCCCATTTTGATATCCTTGTTTCAGTTTCTGGCTTTATCTCCGGTTTGAACGGCTTTATTATGTTTCTTGTTAACAGGTTAGCCTGCGCTATAGCCATTATAGCTGCAGGAACAAGTCCTCCAACAAATATTCCGAGCAGTACAACACCTGCAAACCAATCTGGAAGTGATGATACTGCAAGCGCTGGTATTGAGTATATACCCATCGAAGACAGAGGAAACTTGCTTAACAAGCTCATAGCTGCTTTATCAGAATAAGCTAAAAGCCCAAGCAAAGCTAAGAGCGCAAGCCCTATACCATAGATAGGAAGGAAAGCGTCACTAATCGCCAACTGTTTCTTACCTGAAGCGCTAAGAGAACCGTTTATTGAATGTGGATAAAGGAAAAGGGCAAATGTGCTTCCTATCCATAAAGTTGTATATCCAGCTTCAAGTGCCGGCAAAGGCTTTAGATAAGTTATTCCTGTGGAAAGCCACGTAATGTGTTTAGCGCTTAAAGCTGAAGTGAAACTCTGAGCCTCGGTAAAAGCTGATGAAAAACCTCCAAACTTAAGAGGTATAATGATTATTAGAGAGATCACAGAAATAAAGATCAGAATGTCCTTGAGAACGGCGCCGAGCGTTGCCCCTCTTAGCCCGCTAGTAAAGGTAAAAGCCGCCAGTATTATGAACGAGACAGTAAGCGCAATGTCGCTTACAAGCTTTACGTTACTTGTGATCCCGAGCAGCATCACTCCCAGAACAGCCTGCATCCCTACTATTTGAAGAGCTATGTATGGCAGTTCTGCAACTATACCTGTAATAGCTACAAGCCCTGCCAAGAGTTTGCTTTTAAAGCGATCCTCTACCATGTCAGCTGCTGTTACATACCCTTTCTCCCTTGACCACTGCCAGAGCCTAGGCATAGTAATCATAGCTACCATAAATGTTGTTGCCACGTATGGAACCGCATAAAAATAGAGGGCTCCGGAAGCAAACATTCCTGAAGGTACAGCAACAAAAGTGTATGCAGTGTAGACGTCAGCCCCTATAAGGAACCATGCAAGAAAAGCACCCAGCCTTCTTCCTGCAAGGGCCCACTCGTGAAGCTTGCTCAGGTCTCCCCTTCTCCATTTAGCACCGTAGAATCCAAGGAAAGTAAATAATAAAAAGAAAATTATAAAGCTTATCCACCCAAGAATACCTATCATTGTTTTTCACCCCTGTAAATTAGGTATGCCGCTATTGCATAGAGTATCAATGATAAAGTGAATGACAAACCTCGCCATTTATGGTGGGGTAAAAGCTTTTAAATAAAAAATGCTATTTTTGTTTTGAAATGCTCTCCTCTGGTCAACTCTTAGAACATGAGGAGCGGGAGCCGAATTCTCCCGCAATACCAGAGGAGGGCATCTACGAAGTTACGTATTCAAATAAAAGGACAAACGTCGTGCGCCTTTTTCCGAACGGTTTTCAAGAAAGAAAGCTCAAGAAGTTAGCTAACATATCAGCAAAACTCTTCAACGAAATTAACTACGAAAGGAGGCAACAGTTCTTCCAGCAACACCACGTGGACTTCAATACAACGTGGGACAAATACTACGAAAAGTACAAAGAAGAATTAGGAGTTAACGCTCAAGCAGTTATGAAAAAGAACAACGAAGCCTGGTCTTCCTTTTTCTCCTTGCTGAAGCTGAAGAAAGAAGGAAAATTGTCACCGTTCATAAAACGCATTAGCCCACCTAAATACTGGAAGGACAGGAAAACAAAGAAGAGGAAGCTAATTCTTGCGATTAGACAAGACAGGTACGTTTTGGACGAGCAGAACCATAAGTTAATCCTCAAGGACTTTGAGCTTGAAATTGATTTCGTAGGCAGGTTAAGGTGGTACGGCAAACAGGGTAGGCTTGAGATATACTACGACGAGGCTATGAATGCATGGTACGCTTCAATCCCTGTTGATGTAGGAGTTGAAACAACTAAAAAAGGAAATAAAAGCAAATACATTGTTCACGGCGAAAGGAAAAGCATTCAAGTTGAATCGCCTAAAGGAAACAAAATGGCTTCAATTGACTTAGGCATCAACGTTTTGGCAAGCGTGATAGTAGAAGACGGAACTTGGTTGCTCTATAAAGGCGTTAGAGCTAAGGAAGATTATTTCTACTTTGAGAAGAAAATAGCAGAAGCGCAATCATTAGCAGACAAAACGAAAAACATGGGCGAATATGAAGCATACGAAGAGCTATTAAAAGAGAAGAAAAGGTTACACGGGAAATTAAAGAGAAGATTTCGTCACTTATACAGGAATTTAGCTTCGCACTTAATAAAAGAGTTGTACGAACTAGGCGTTTCAACTATATACTTAGGCTACCCTTTCGACATAGCTCAAGAGAAGGGAAACAAATTTACGGTAAATGTGTGGTCTTATCGCAAGTTAATGGATACAATAGAACTTAAGACTCAAGAGTATGGGATAAAAGTGTTTGAAGTCGTTGAGTATAATACTTCAAAGTACTGTGCTTACCATGATGTAGAAGTCGAAAGAAACCCGAGAGGAGTAGTTAGTTGCCCTAAAGGACATAGACTCCATTCAGACCTTAACGGCGCATTGAACATTCTCAAAAAAGCAGTGAACGTAATTGTTTCAAAAGTAAAGAAGCCTATATCTTTCATAGTAGATCACAACAGAGTAGCACCCGTTAAAGGGGTGTAACCCTTGAGACCTCAGGGAACCCTCGCCTCTTCAAGGGCGGGGAGGAAGTCAGACCAATAAAAGAAAGTTATACCGAAAAGTGTGGGCTGAGCTTTATCGTAGGTAGTAATCCAGAGGTAAGCTATCCAGGGAATTATCAGCAGAATTGTAGCAAGTGTTTTGTAGAAAACGCCGTCCTTCTTTGCGTTTTCTTGCATTAAAGTATTTATTTTCAATTATTTATAAATCTTTCTTTCGCAAAACATCTTTTTCATAATAAAATTTGACTAAAAAGTTTTTTAGCGCGTTTATTCGAAACAATTTTCAAGTTGATGTTAATAGAGCTAATTTTTTAAGACTTTGATGTTTTTAAATTTAAACATTAACCGCTAAATTAGTTAAGGATTTAAACCTAAATTAAACAAATAAGCGTGAGGGGCCGTCGTCTAGCCTGGTCTAGGATGCCAGCCTGGGGCGCTGGCGGTCGTGGGTTCAAATCCCACCGGCCCCATTTTTGAGTGCTAGGTTTTTATTCTTCCATTATAAAATATAATTTATTGAATAAAAAACCGATAAGCCTCTGGCAGGCGACTGCGATAGGACTTGGCAACATAATAGGAGCCGGAATATTTGTACTGGCTGGAACAGTGATAAATCAGGCAGGACCAGGAGCAGTTTTATCTTTTTTGTTAACAGCGATACTTGCAATAACAGTTGCACTAAACAGCGCAGAGCTTGCATCAAAAATAGTTTCTCATGGCGGTCTTTACTCTTTTGCAAAAGAAACTATGGGCGAAGCTATGGGTTTTGTAGTTGGCTGGCTTAGAGCTATTTCATACGCAATAGCAACTTCAGCTGTGTCGCTAGGTTTTTCGTCGTACCTTTTAACAATGGTCGATCTTTATTCTATCCATTTGGAAATCGTTCTGGCAATAGGCCTCATGTCATTTGCCGTTTTTTTGAATTATGTTGGTATAAAAGTTGTAGCCGAAATAGAGGAACTTTTGGTTGGTTTGACGACGGGTGGACTTTTGATATTTATTATCATTGCTTTTATTTATGGAAAGTGGGTTCCCAGCAGGTTCACACCTTTGGTTCCATATGGACCCTTTAGCATAATACAGTCTGCTTCGTTAGCTTTTTTCGCTTATTCAGGTTTCAATACAGTTGCTACACTGACCCCTGAAATAGTCGAAGGCCGGAAAAACGCACCAAAAGCAATAATTCTTTCTCTTGGAATAAGCACATTACTTTACCTTCTAGTTGTTTGTGGAATGCTTGCTTTAATGCCGTGGAAGCTTTATTCTGTGACTGCAGATCCTCTCTTAAATGCCCTTAATTTTTCACGCGCTCCTCGTTTTGTAGATCAAATAATAGGAGCTGTTGCGGTTGTTGCCACTGTGACGGTAACGCTTTCGTTAATAGTAGCTGGTTCAAGGACACTTCTTCAGATGAGCGATGACGGACTACTGCCGAAAACTCTTGGGAAAAAAGATTCCCCAAGGAGAGCAATCATCCTAATAGGCATAATAGCCATATTTTCAGTCTTTCTTGGAAATGTTCAGTACATAGCGCTTGCTTCAAACTTTGGGGTCATTTTTTCATATGCAATCACGGGACTTGCGGTTTATATTGTAAGGAAAAGAAATGTAGAAGGACCTTTTAATTCACCGCTTTATCCTTATGTTCAGATAATTTCAGTGATCCTTTCTGTTATGGTTATGCTGGCACTTGGAGATCAAGCACTTTATATAGGATCGGTGACGATAATTGCAGGCATCTTCCTCTATGTCTTGGAAAAAGAAGAAAGGACGCGTTTTAAAAAATAGCGCTGTTTTAAGTTTTAAAAATTACTCTTTAGCACTCTCCCTTCATGCCCTTAGGAATTGTTACTCCCTTTTGCTTTAGATATGTGCCTTTATAGCTATATTTTCCCTCTGCTTTAGCAAGGATAACGTGAAGAAACCTCATTCCTGGCCTTAAAACTATGTAATTTCTGCTTGTGTTTATAATCTCGATTGTGATATTTCCTTCAAAGCCAACATCTATAATGGTAGGGCTCATTGAAAGTCCGTACCTTGCCAGAGTAGACCTTAGGTTACAAAAACCTACGAGGTTATCGGGCAGCTTTACCCTTTCAAGCGTGGTGAGCAGAACAAAACTGTTTGGCGGTACAGGGATTCTTGAATCTTTTGCTTCAACTATTTTAAAAAGGCCTGACGAGCTTTCTATTTCGCACGGATCAACTATCTGATTTGAAAAAGCGTACTGAGCATATTCGTAACCTACCCTTAGGTCTATGCCGTTTTCCCTAACTATACTTTGATCAAATGGCTCTATGATGATCTCCTTCTTTACTATGCTTTCCAGGATTACATCGTGTGTTAAAATTCCCATGGTAGCTTTTTATAAGTTTGAAGTATTTATCTTTTAATGCATCGATTTTGCATCATTCTTTATATTCTTTAAAAAGCAGCGGAATATGTGAGCTGGAAGATAAGTAACGAGGCCAGACTTCTCATATATTCTTCTTTTATAATCGGCTTAACTCAGGGTTTTATGTGGGTTGACTTTCCTGTCTACCTTGATCAGATAGGGTATACCCCTTTTCAGATTGGGGTCATACTAACTTTTAACACGTTCATAGGCGCAATGCTTATGCTGCCTATAGGTTCACTATCAGATAAATATGGACGGAAAAAGTTCATAGTTCTCGCAAGGTTAGTTTCATCTTTAGCATTTATTATTCTAACAGTTTTTACAGGTTTCTTTGAAATTCTTCTTGCTGTATCTTTGATGGGAATAGCTTTTGCCAATTCAGGCTCAAGCTATATGGCTCTTTTAACCGAAAAAAGCGAAGAAAGCACTAGAAACACGGTCTTCGCGTTTTCGAGTTTTATAAGCGGTGTTGCTACTTCCGCTGGTATGCTAGTGGGAGCTGTGCCTCCTTACCTTTCAAAGTTTTTTCAACTTTCTCTTGTTAATTCGTACAGAGTTCTTTATGTGATAGCGCTAATTGGTTCCCTTATTTCACTATTGCCAATTTTAAAAATAAAAGAAAGTTATATAGGACACCATGGGAAAATAGTACTATTTCCTAAAGCATCAAGAAATATAGTTATAAGATTGTCGGTTCTTGGAATGATAGGGTTAGGGGCCGGCGTTCTTGTCAGGATCTTCCCGCTATGGTTTTACCTGCGCTATAACACAAACGTTGACGTTCTGGGACCGCTTTTTTCAATAACCCAGTTTCTAACTGCTGTTGCAAGCCTTACAACTCCATCCATGGCAAAGGTGATGGGTGAGATCAAAACCATTGTATATACCGAGGGTGCTTCCATAGCCATACTAATAGCGATGCCTTTTATGCCATTATATTATCTTGCAGGAGTCCTTTATGCGCTAAGAAGCCTCCTGATGAATATGTCGGCTCCTATTCAAAACAGCTTTATAATGAGCCTTATACCAGAAAATGAAAGGGCTCTAGCTTCATCCATAATAAACTTTTTTGATTCGCTGCCTAGATCCTTTGGCCCTTTCATAAGCGGGCTGTTCATACAGCTTGGTTACCTGAATCTACCTTTCTTTTTTACGGCCACACTTTATAGCTTTTCAGTAGCTGGATTCTATATTCTTTTTAGAAAAGCAAAAGAAAATGTAAAACTTTCAGAAAAAAATCAAAAGAAATAACATTTTAATGATTTAGCCTACTGAGTTTTTGCTTCTTTGTCTTCTTTTTTGCTTTTAGGTTTTTTGCATGGCATGATTTAAGAAGATCACGAGTTTTATAAAAAAATTTTGTACGTTTTTTATAATAATTTTAATGGCTTGATCTTTAATAATGATTTTCTTTTGCGTTTTTTCTAACCTTATAACATAATATCTCGTTTACAAAAAATTTACTATTTTAAGAATATACTCTCCACGTATACCCGCACTTTGTGCACCTGTAAAATTGCGTTGGAGGTTCATCTGCAAGACCTCGTCTGCACCATCCACCAGTATGCTTTGTTGTTTCCACATTTTGGGCATGTAACGTTTACTGTTGGTAAAGCTGAAAGGTCTGCGTTTTCATCGATTATTTTAAGCGATTCATCTTCTGACGAAACTTTCTCTTCTAACACTTTTTCTTTTCTGTACTTTTCGGTATAACCACACGTAGGGCATACATAAACAAGTTCTACTCGCTGCCCTTTCTTCTCGCTCTTCAGCTTCATCAGAGTTCCATCTTTTGGACAAAATTTTGGCATTACGGTCTAGATAAAGCGTTTTCTAGCTCATCTTTTAAACTTTTTGCCATATCCTTAGACCTTTCTATTCCTTCTTTAAGCACTTGTTTAGGATCTGACCCATCTGTCAGGATGAAAAGATAGACATCTTTTGTTAGAGGATGACCTCTTTTGACTGAAATGTTTTTAACTCTTTTATCATTTAAAAGATTTGTCTGAATTATCTTTAACAGTGAAAAATCTGTATTCTTAAAGACAAGTTCTAACGAACTATCTGTTCTGGATACTATTGATATTTCCAATCCCGTTCAAGATAAAACTATAAACTGAGCTTATAAACTTAATGCGATAAACAAAAAAATAAATTATTTTTTAATCGACGTATCCCTGTGCGTTTATCTTAAGGTGCATTATGTACCTGAGCGCTATCCATGCACCTATCATTACCATTATCAGGAAAAGGAAGCTTGATACAGCCATCTGAATGTTTCCACTAAGTATGTGCCCTGATGCACAGCCGTTTGCCATTCTGGCCCCAAACAGAACCATGAACGTTCCTATGAAAGCTCCGACTGCTCTTTTCGCTTCTGAAGGTCCAAAGTTGTGCTGCCACACGAAAGGAACCTGTTTTCTGTATCCCATGAACCTCTTGCTTATTACAAGAGATGATACAAGTCCTCCTAAAAATGTTCCAAGATCTGAGAAGGGCTCCCATCCGATTTCGCTGAATGGATTGTTCACAGGAACTCCGTTAACAATGTGCATGCCGCCGAAAAGCTGGAAATACGGGTTAGAAGCTGCCCATTTTGCGTTTATCAGATAAGATATCTGTGCTCCTATCCAGGAATATGTTGTTGATTCTCCAAATATCTGTCTCAGTATTATTACAAAATGAACGAAAGCCTCGCCTCTTCTAGAGGCGGGTGCTGTGTTGAATAATTATTAAATTCGTTTTTAGTAGACAAACTTTTTAATTTTTTATTATTTGTGTGTTTTAATCCGAACTTTTTATGCTAATCTTATTCATTAA
>JAWDMM010000025.1:0-17024 GCA_046536595.1 Nitrososphaeria archaeon
TTTTTTGTGCAGGATGGTTGTTTAACGTTATAGCAATGAACAGCATCCTGCGATCTAATAATGGTAACAAGTACTTATTATGCATTTATGAGTCTATCGACAAGGCTATGAATATAAAGGCTCGAGATAGCGGATCGATAAAGAAAGTAATAGTTCTTTCTTCAATAACGAACTCTTATGTTGAGGGGACTGCTTTATCTGTTGATGTATGCGGACAGACTGTAAGGAACAACCTGAAGCAACAAGACCCAGAGCGAGTTCTAAAGTACAATAAAGAAGAAGATGAGGGAAATGGGGGCGTTCAGAAAGCCTGTAATCGTTGCCATGGACTGGCACGACATAATGTTCTATAGCTAAAGCTGAAGGAGTAAAAGGGACTAATCATAAAAACGGCACTAACTGGGCTTATCAGTTCGCAACGGCAGCTGTTGTTATGGGAGATGAAAAGTTAACAGTTGCGGTTACGCCTGTAAATAACGAAAGCAAGGTTGAACATGTAAGAAGGCTTTTATCAAAAGTGTTTGAGCTTGGCGTAAAGGTTAAAATTTTGCTTTTAGATGCAGCACACAGTTGATATAATAAATTACCTTAACGCTAACGGAATAAATTTCATAATGAGGACAAAAGGGAAGTTCAAAGAGGGGGACGACCTAATTTGCAAAACGAACAGCAAGAGGAAAAGGCCAGATGAACAGGCAACAGTTAGGATTGTAGCTGTTAAAGACAAAAAAGAGCTTTTAGTTTTTGCAACGAACACAGACCTTAAGCCTAAAGCTATAAGAATGATGTTCAGAAAGAGGTGGGCCATAGAGACTTCATACAGGATGATAAACCAGTTTTTGCCAAAAACGACGTCAAAGCTTTACAGCTTAAGGAAGCTTTACTTCTACCTTGCAGTTCTTTTATACAACATATTGGTTTTTATGAATTACAAGAGGTAACGGTTCAGCATGTTAAGTTTTTATTAATGATTGAAGCTTTAATCTCTAACGTATACGTTACAATCTTCAGATAGCTTTTATTTTAAACACAATGAGATAACTTCACTAGCTTAAACCATGCATCATTTTTGGCTTAAAGCACTATTTTTATAGCAACACAAGGATGATTTAGGTTAATCAACGCAATTTGATAGCTTGTTTAGCCTTGCCTAAAGTTTTTTGAAAAAAGACTGCATTTAAAGTCTAGTTTAAAATCTGGTATAATAGCAAAAACATCATAAAAATCAACAAAAGTTTTGATCTACTGTTACGGGCGGGGTAGTTTACTTTGCTTGCGAATAGTTGATACAAAAATATAACTTAAAACGATACTATTTTAGCAAATACGAACTTTTTGGTGCAAAATTTTGGCAGAAAAATTTAAATTTACAATACGTAATATAGATATGCAGGCTGCCGACGTCATAGATCTTTATAAAAAGGGTTTAAAGGTTAGCCAGATATCCAAGATTCTGAACGTTTCAACAGTTACAGTTTACAAGCTTTTACACTCTGCTGGGATGGTTACTGACAGAAGAAGAAAGAGCGACTTAGAACTTGTCTCTCAGATTCTTGAGTTAAACGGTTTTGCAAAGGTCAAAGATATAAAAATGGGAAAAAGGTTGCAGAGATTGATCAGCGGAACCTTTCTTATAACTCTCAACTTTGGCGTTGGAAGCGTCGGCAGGAAGTATTCAAGTACTGAATTTTTCGGGTTCAGACCCCCCAACATGCATTTCCTTGTAAAGGATTATGAAATGTACAAAATTCATGTATCGAAGCTACTTGAAGGATTTTTCCTCGAAAAAAACAGAAATGCTCCCAGAGGTCTGAGGGTTGCTTTTACAAGGTTCCTCAGATCTTACGGCCTCGAAATTGTTGATCCAAAAGCCTATTCGTTCTCAAACTGAATTTTTTATTCTAAGGCGTGTTCTGGAAGTCAGCTTTGCTTTTTTCAGACTATGTGCAGCAGAATTTTATGGCAACGCCTTAAATAATTTAAAAATGATTCTGGAATAAGGTTTTATTTAAATAAAATTTATGTATAAATCATTTTTTAAATATTATTAACCGGAAGCTATCTGTATGGAAAGAAAGGCTTCGGGTCTGAGAAAGGCTATGAAGATATCGGATGTGTTAATGTACGATACGCTGACAATATCATTCTTTTCGATGATGTGGTTTCTGCTTTATGCATTTCAACCTGTTGCGTTCCCTGATGGCAGCATACTGATCGGCATGGTAGCCCTTCTGGCTGTTTCTATCCCGTTCTTTTACAGCTACTATGCGCTGAGCAGAGAACTGCCCCTTGCAGGAGGGGATTATGTGTTTCAGAGCAAGATAATAAATCCCGGGGTTGGTTTCGTCACAACGTTTACGGGATGGGTTCTCTGGCAGCTCTTCTTTCTGGCATGGTTTGGCTATTACATAGTTGACGTTCTGCTGATTCCGCTGATTTACTATTTAAATCTGAATCCCGAAGCCATAAGGCTGATATCCTCTCCTTATTCGATCTTTGCTCTTACAGCTGTGTTGTTTGTTCTGGCATTCTTTCTGGTTACAAGAGGTCTCGAGCTTTACGTAAAAGCACAGAAACTGTTTTTCGCTCTGATGGTGCTCGGGGGAGCTTCAGCCATCATCATAACAATCTTACATCCAGAGTACAGCTTGCACATAATTATTCCGAACAGTGCCAAGAGCATAATGGATACTTTTGGCACTTGGTCACTGGGCTGGGGGGCTCTGGGCTATGGTATGTGGTCGGTTTTGAACAACGAAGAAATATCTGGAGTAAGGGACAAAAAATACTTTTTAGCTATGGCTGCATCGGCGATCCTTAACGTTGCTTTTGTTACAGTTATCTGGGAAGGTCTGAAAGCAAGCCTGGGGTATTACTATATCAGTAGCGTTTCTCAGGATTGGTTTTCGGGTAATCTCACCGGCATTTACAGCTTAGTTGGAGGGCCTTACTATACGGCCATGATGATTAAAATAAGGCCAAATCCGGTTCTTTTTTTCTTACTTATAGCCGGCGCCACAGCCTCCATGTTCCAGGTGATGGTCGCTATAATGATAGGGGCTTCGAGAGTTATACTTTCCCAGGCTCTTGATGGTGTACTTCCGAGAAACCTTTCGGTCGTAAGCGATAGGACGCACTCTCCTGTTCCTGCAGCAGCTTTCGGGCTCACCGTATCTCTTATCTGGCTCTATCTGATAGTTTTTGTACCAGTCATAGGGCCTTACTTTGTTTCGGTGGTGTTCGCGACGCAGATAACCTGGATGTTCACGATGCTTGCTGGAGTTATTATGGGATTCAGAAAAAGATCATCTGGCTTAATTGTTTCAAGCGTTGCGGGCCTTCTCCTTAACGCGTTCATAGCTTTCCTGTACATAGCCTATCCCCAGCTTGGGTTTACTTCGAAGAGCTCTATAGAAGTGGTTGCAGGGGTTACGACTGGGGCAACCGTTTATTACATCATAAGAGATTTTTGGAACAAAAAAGCGCACGGCTTCTACTTTGAAGAAACTTACAGGCATGTTTCAGCATAAAGCCAAAAAATTGCAAAATAAATAATCCCGGGCAAAGGAGATGTTTGATAAAAAGAACGACAAACTTCGCCATTCAGGGAGCGGAGAGGGGGTCAGTGATCTTATGCAACAATTTTTTCGGTCAAAAAGAACAAAAATGCAAAACATCTGTGCGCATAAAAACGTTTTTTGCGCGTTTGAGATACAGCTTTTAAAAATTCTTCAGCATAGTATAAAAATGCTCGTGAGCTGTTTCTTTTATGTATTACGATATGCAAAAGCCGTATTTTGAGCTGAATAAAAACGATATTACAGTAAGGGTAGGAAATACGCCTGTTATCAGGATAGAGGTTAACGGGGTAGAATTTTACGCTAAAGCTGAATGGTTCAACTATTTTGAAATACTGAACAGCGGGTTCGTGCACGGCTCAATCAAAATGAGGGCAGCCTATTATATGGTAAGGGATTACATAAACAGGTATGGTTCTATCAACAAAACCGTGGTCGAACCAACCAGCGGAAATACAGGGATAGCCATGGCGGCTTTAGCGAAGCTTTACGGCTTCAGGTTCATGCCTATTATATCTTACAAAGTAACAGAAGAAGTCAAGAACATACTAAATTCTCTTGGATCTCCTGCTATTGAAGTTGACGATAACCTGTGCCCGAGGGTGAGCAACACGGATACAGACCAGGCTATAGCGCTGGCAAAAAGCTACGCGCTGAGCCCCGCTACCAGGGATAAGTACGTCTGGTTGAACCAGTATGAAAACGAAGCAAACCCTAAAGCCCATGAAGAAACAACTGCAAAAGAGATACTTAGCTTCGGAAACGGGATAGAAGCCGTGATAACAGGCATAGGTACAGGAGGTTCTTACGTTGGACTGAAGAGGGGGCTTAATGGAAAAGGAATAGAAGTCATAGGGGTTCAGCCGCAGCGCAACCACAGGATACAGGGGCTAAGAAACCTTTCAGAATCAGCGCTGGTTCCGAAGATACTTGAAGGCGAAGCAGACAGGGCTTCTGAGTTTCCCATTGTTAAGGATGATGACGCGTTCGACATGGTGAGAAAGATCTTTACAGAATATGGGATCCTTCTTGGACCTTCATCAGGAATAACGGCATGGTACGCATACCAGCTGGCCAGAAAAGGCAGGAAGGTAATGGCGATCTTCGCAGATACAGGACAGAACTACAGAGGGCTGTACGAAAGCATCGGGCTGAAAGCTGATGGCTATGACTTCAAAACTATGTACAGCACAAAAGGTCTGCCCCTAGCTTGAGCTGAGTGTCTGTAAACGTTCGCAAACATTTATTAGAAATAAACTAAATTAAAGGGCATGGCAGTAAAAGAAATTTATAAGACAAGCGTAAAAGTTTATGACACAGATTTTCAGGGGATAGCACATTACGCTTCCTATTACAGGTTTTACAAAACGAACGAAAGCCTCGCCTCTTCTAGAGGCGGGGATGCTGAACCATTCTGTCCTTGCTAACGTGTTTTCTCATGAAAAAGGCTAAAGTATTTATATACTTTAATTAGCATAAAATAACAAAAAGCATGCGTCGATCAAACACAGTGCGCATCATTGCTGGGAAAGAAACAAAAGCTAAACTAACGGCTCTCGGAAAGGCGTTCGTTGATTGCTGGAACGAAGTTAATAAGTTAAGGCTTGAGCAATACAAAAAGCACGAGCCTGTAGATTTTAATAAAACAGAAAAAATCGTTTATGAAAAATTCAAAGCTATATTGCATGGGGCAAACGTTCAGCAAGTAACACGAAAGAACGCTTCTGCATGGAAATCGTTTTTCGAACTAAGCAAAAAGAAGAAAGAAGGGGAATTGCCTAAGTGGATGAAGCCAAAGCCTCCACATAAAAAGAAAGATAACCTGTTTTTGCTAATAAGAAATGACAGGTACAAGATTGAAGGAAATGAAATATTCCTCATGGACTTCAAGCTGAGGCTAAAGTTTATTGGCAAGCTTAAGTGGGTCGGCAAACAGGGAACCCTTGAGATATTTTATGATAACGTTAGAAAAAAGTGGTACGCAAGGATTCCTGTGAGTGTAAAAGTAAATAATAAACCAAAAGGCAAAATAAAAGCTGGCATCGATCTAGGCGTTGTAAACCTTGCAACCGTTGCTGTTCAAGACGGTTCATGGATGCTTTTCAAGGGCGGTTCAGTGCTTTCAGAATTCAAGAAGATAACAAAGCGCATTTCAATAGAAGAAAAGAGGCTTGCAAAGCACGGCTTGAAAACTAGCAAGAAGCTTGAAAAACTTTACAATAAGCGTTCTCTTTTGCTTAAGAACGCTAGAGAAGGGCTAGCAAGGGAAATCGTAGAATCCCTTTATGACAAAGGAGTAGGAGAAATCTTCATCGGCTATCCAAAGGGCATAGCTCAGGATAAAGGAAACGAAAGAAATACAAACTTTTGGAGCTATTCTGCAATAATAAAGCGAATCAAGGACGTTGCACAAGAATACAAAATAAAGGTTAAGCCTGTTAATGAAGAAAATACATCTAAGACGTGTTCCCTGTGTGGGGAAATTCACGAAAACGGAAGGATAGAGAGAGGCTTGTTCAAGTGTCCTCACACAGGGAAGGTAATAAACGCTGATCTGAACGGGGCAATAAACATTCTACATATCCCCGAGTCCGTTAAGGATAGGGGTAAGTGGCTGAAGACACAGCCCGTGGTCTACCGCTGGACGAGCGGAGCGGGGTGGGTAACCACTAGCTATGAAGTCATGAAGATGAAGGCGGTAAACCACGAACCCATGATCCGCCTTGAAGGAACCATCGCCTTTTAAGGCAGTGAGGATGTCAGCGCAGGATAGCTATTAAAAAAGCAAACATTAGAACACTTACCAAAATCCAGTCAACAGGCTTCATCTTAAAATCATGAAAGTATGTCCTTTTTTTGTTAGCCCTAAAACCCCTTATGTCTGCAGATAAAGCAATGTTTTGGGAAGACCTCAGAACATCTATTACAAAATCCGCTATTATAATTCCAGTGCTGTAAACATAGATCCATAGCCTTTTTAAAAAAGATCTAAATGGCAAAAAGTTAAGCCCGCCTATAAAACCTCTGCTTCTTAAAACTTCGGTTAAGGATGAAAAAGCATCTAAAACCTTTGGTATCGATATCAGCGCGAGAGTCATGGCAAAAGCAAGCTCATAAGGAATCTTAGATTTAACCATGCTTGTAAGTAAATCAGATGGCGATGACGTAAAAACAAGAATGAAAACTGAGGCCACTTCAAGAGCTGCTGGTACAGATATCATCAATCCAAATAATAAACCAATCAAAGAAATACCCCTTATGCCCATTGAAGATGGTATTAAAGCGATTAAAAGCTGTCCTTTCAGTCTTCTGAACCCGGAAAACGTTATGCTGTCTACCCAAGCCGAAGGTATTACTATAGATAGCATTAAAAGAATTACAAACCTTAGGTTTTTTGCGGGATTTGTCATGAACAGATAAAGAAACAAGGTAAACGCTAGCAGAATTACCCCTACATAAAATCCAAATGCGCTGGCGAGCGCCGGGATTGCTATAGCATAGAGAAGCTTAACTCGCGGATCCAGCTTGTAAAGAAATGTTCTACCTTCCGAATAAGCGAATATTGACGCATAGCCTTTAAATCCTATGGCTTTCCATAAAATAACGAAAGCTATAATCGGTCCAATTAAAATTAGAATTATTGCAATCAGTGTTGATAAGATAATTGGTAAATGAATCAATAGCACTTATCTGTCGCCTCTGTTTGCAATTTTTATTATAATAAAAACTCACTTAAAAATAATTCTATACCCACGATGTTAGCCAAATAAGCTCACCTCCTAAGGTATCATTTTTGTGCCTATATGAAACCTGAACAAATTATAAAAAGTTAAGAAGAGATTTGGCATTGAGTTCAAAGCGTGTATGTGAAGCTTTTTAGCGTTAATGTTAAGGTAGCGGAAATCCCTTCCGCAAGATTCAATTAAAACTTTTTTCTGATAAAATGGACGACAAACCTCGCCCTTTAGGGCGTGAAGGAGGTCAGTTATGACAAATTATTATCTTAACTTTTATCACGATACAAGTACTAGCAAAAGAAAGAGATAAATTTATAAGCAGTTACCATATATTCATCATGGTTTTGGAGGTGAAATTGTAAAAATGGCTGATGCTACTGCTATTCCAGCGGTTACTTCAACAGGGCAACCGGTACTTATCCTTAAAGAAGGAACAACAGAGAGAAAAGGAAAGGAAGCGCAGAGAAACAATTTCGAGGCGGTTAAAATAGTTAAAGATATAGTAAAAACTTCTTTGGGGCCAAAAGGAATGGATAAAATGCTCGTGGACAGTCTGGGGGATGTAACTGTAACAAACGATGGAGCAACAATATTAAAAGAAATGGACATCCAGCATCCGGCGGCAAAAATGATGGTAGAAATAGCAAAGGCTACCGATAACGAAGTAGGAGACGGCACTACATCAACTGTTGTTCTGGCAGGCTATCTAATAGAAAAGGCGGAAGAGCTTATCGACAAAGGTATCCATCCAACTATAATAATAGATGGTTATATGAAAGCATCTCAGGAAGCCCTAAAAATTCTCAAAAACGTGGCAGAAAAGGTAAATCCTGATGATAAAGAGATTTTAAAGAAAATAGCAAAAACTACGCTTTCAACAAAGATGGTTTCTAGCGAAGCAGAATACTTGGCTGATCTTGTTGTTAATGCAGTTTTGCAGGTTGCAGATAAGGTTAATGGAGGGTATAAAGTAGATATAGAAAACGTTAAGGTGGAGAAAAAACCTGGAGCTTCTATTACAAACACACAGCTCATAAAAGGCGTTGTAATTGACAAAGAAGTCGTTCACGCAAGCATGCCAAAGTCAGTGAGAAACGCAAAGATTGCTTTGCTTAACGCTCCTCTTGAAATAGAAAAGACAGAGATAGACGCAAAGATAAATATAACCGATCCAGAACAGATGAAGGCGTTCTTGGATGAAGAAACGAAGATACTAAAGCAGATGGTTGAAAAGATAAAATCGGTAGGCGCAAACGTTGTTCTATGCCAGAAAGGAATTGACGATATGGCGCAGCATTACCTTGCTAAGGAAGGAATCCTTGCCGTAAGAAGAATCAAGATGAGCGACATGGATAAGCTATCAAGAGCTACAGGAGGTAGAATAGTTACCAGCATTGATGATCTGTCATCAGAAGATTTAGGATATGCAGAGCTTGTTGAAGAAAGAAAGATAGAAGAGGATAAGTGGGTGTTTGTAGAAGGATGCAAGAACCCAAAGGCGGTAAGCATCCTTATCAGGGGTGGCGCTCAGAGAGTTGTAGATGAAGCTGAAAGATCTATTCACGATGCTCTAATGACAGTCAAGGACGTTCTAGAAAGACCTTTAATAGTTGCCGGCGGAGGATCAGCTGAGATAGAAGTTGCAACACAATTAAGGAAGTGGGCTCAGACTCTTGAAGGAAGAGTTCAGCTCGCAGCCCTTGCATTTACAGAGGCACTTGAAAACCTTGCGCTAACGCTTGCAGAGAATGCAGGTTTAGAACCGCTTGACATTTTACCTGAATTACAGGCAGCTCATCAGAAGGGCGATAAATGGGCAGGAATCAACGTGTTGAAGGGAAAAGTAGAAAACATGATGCAGAACAACGTAATAGAGCCTGAAATAGTTAAAGAACAGATAATAAAGGCCGCGACAGAAGCCGCTAGCATGATAATAAAAATAGACGATCTTATAGCTGCAAGCAAACCCTCCGAAAAAGAAACGCCAAAACCTTCTTCTGAATAAATTTATAAAGAATAAATCTTTTTTATAGTTTCTTTACCAAATTTTTCTTTTATGCTGTTGCTGATTCCTATAAAATTTTTTTCATAAACTTTCAGTATCTCTATAAAATTAACTGTGTTTTCATCTGAAAATTTTGAAAGCTCATACATATTTGTCATATATATTAATTTATTGGAAAACGCATCAAAGTTGCCAGGATTTTCTACGTTGTACTTTTTTGAAAGATACATAGCGGCTTCTTGAAGGTCTTTACACTTTACTTTTTGTTTTAGATAAAGAGATTCGGAAAACGGATTTTGGCTTGCAAGAGCGCAAACTTTGTAATTATGAAGGTCTATAAGAGCTTGAGTCGCTAGATTATAACCAGCGTGTTTGATTATTTCTGTTATTTCTGTTTTTTCAAATGCAAATTCTAGCAAGCCTAGATCTTTAGTATTTTGCCATATTTCCATTGGAAACTTGATCTGTAAATCAAGCGTATAGTTGCCCAGTTTTATTTTGTTGAGGTCGTTGGCGTTTTCTACCTTTTTTAAAGCATCCTCAACGAGAGGCTTTGCCTCATACGTGTAATAATGAGGACTGTGCCCAGTTATGCTTTTTAAAACAGCGTTTTTTAAATTTTCTAGCGCTAGAGCGTTAAGCTCTCCTAAAGCTTTAGGTGTTTCTTTTGAAAGTTCATAAGCAAATCTACCCACCAGTTCTTTAAAGTATTCTTCGATCGTGCTTGCCTGTATAGGATAGTTTATTTTTCTGGCAATTCTATCCAGCAGTTCCTTTTCACTTCCTAATTCTACATATCTTTCAGTTTCGCTTAAAGAAGGCAGTTTAGAAAGAAAAGCCCTTGACCTAGAAATAGCATAAAGGACGTTACCCTTCAATTTTCTTCTCTAACTCTTGTTTAACCGCATCTTTTAAAATTTCCCAGTTGTTTTTAAACACTGATTCTATATGTTGTACCTCTGTTTCATACTTTTTTCTTATATCTTCACACTCTTTTTCTATTACAGGTTTCGATTCTTCTATTATCCTTTTTGCTTCAGCTTTTTTAACATCAAGGTACTTACTTTTCGCATCATCGCCAAGTTTTTTAGCATAATTTTTTAGTTCATCAGCATATATGGCTGTTTTGTTCTGTAGTTCATCTAATCTCCGATTAACCTCTTTAACATAATTTAAAAGTTCATCAGCCTGCATCATGTTAGTTATCTATTAAATGATATAAATTTATTATGCTCCCAGTAATTAAAATATACTTATGCCACTGGAGCGCGAGGTAAAGCTCAAGGTTCCAGAAAATGCTGATTTAGAAAGTTTTCTGTTAAGAAACGGGGGATTTATCTTAAAGAAAGAAAAACAGATAGACATTTATTTGGACTTTGATGATTTTAAAATTAAAAAATCGGGTTCAGCGCTTAGAATAAGATTTTCAGGCTATGATTGTTTTTTGACGTTTAAAGGTCCTCAGATAGAGGACATTGTTAAAAACAGAGAGGAATATGAAGTTAAGGTTTCTGATGGTGAACAGTTGCTTAAAATTCTAAAATTTATGGGACTTAATGAGAAGCTTAGAATATCAAAAGAAAGAGTAACTATCAGATATGAAGATTTAAGCTTTGAAATTGACACGGTTGAGAGGCTCGGTAAATTTGTAGAGATTGAGATTAAATCCGATGAGGAGATACAAAAAGTAAAAACGATAATTGAAAAAGTAGGTATCACGTGGAACCCAATATTAAAGAGTTATGCCGATCTTATCTCAGAAAAATAATATTTAAAGTTTGTTAGAAATGTTTATATATATGGTATATACATATTTTTGTGAGGCAATTTTAATATGTCGTACAAAAGGGTTTCTCCGTCAGACATAGATAATATTGATAGATGTCCAAGGTGTGGTTCAAAGGATTTGCTTATGGATGTCAACACCGGAGAAATAATTTGCGCAAACTGCGGATATGTTATAAAAGAAAAGGTAGAAGATCTGAAGCCTGAATGGAGAGCTTTTTCAAAAGAGGAAAAAGAGGACAGGAGTAGAGCAGGAATACCTTTATCGATAGCCATGCACGACATGGGACTTTCAACGGTAATGGATCAGTCCGATAAAGACGCTTCTGGTAAATCGCTTACAGGGTTTAACAAGAGCACCTTTGACAGGCTAAGGATGTGGGACAGCAGGAGCCAGATCCACGAACCTGCAGAAAGAAACCTGAGGCAGGCATTTAATGAGCTTGACAGGCTAGCTGATAAGCTCAGCGTTTCAGAGAACGTTGTTGAAAGGGCAGCATATATATACAGAAAGGCGCTTGAAAAAGGCCTGGTAAGAGGAAGAAGCATAAGTGCTCTCATAGCGGCATCCCTTTACGCTGCATGCAGAGCCCTTGAGATACCAAGGACATTAAAGGACATAGCAGCTGTCTCAAGTATTAAGAAAAAGGACATAGCAAGGTGCTACAGGCTAATCCTGAGAGAGCTTGATATCAAGATGCCGATAATAGACCCTATAAAATCTGTTAGCAGGATAGCAGCAAAAGCCGGACTCAGTGAGAAAACCACAAGAAAAGCTATCGAGATAATCAAAAAGGCCATGCAGTCCGGCATATCAGCTGGAAAAGATCCTATGGGTCTTGCAGCAGCAGCGCTTTATGTAGCATGCGTTCTGGAAGGAGAAAACAAGACACAAAAGGACATAGCAGAGGCTGCTGGGGTAACGGAAGTAACGATAAGAAACAGGTATAAGGGACTCAAGGCAACGCTTAATTTGCCTGAACTCTGAAATTTTTATTAAGATTTCCACAAAATTTAAATTTTTATTTTTATTATCCTCTTACTGTATGCAAAAATCTTTAAAAATAGACGAGAAAGATATTAAAATTTTAAGCGAACTTACTCGTGATGCAAGTCAAAGCATCCCTAAACTCAGCAAAAAGCTAAACCTTGATCCAAGCGTCGTATACTCAAGGATAAGAAGGCTCCAGAAGCTGGGTTATATACAGGGTTTTACAACGGTTGTAAACGAAGAACTGCTAGGATGGAAAGTTTTAGCCATAATAGGAATAAACGCTGAGTCGAAGAAAAGAGATCTTGTTTATGAGACGCTATATAAGATGCCAGAAGTCAGAACAGTGATAGAAGTTACAGGAAGATATGACTTTCTGGTTTTTCTTAAAGCAAAGTCAATAGAGGACCTCCATTCGCTTATAACAGATAAAGTAGGGGCCATCGACGGTGTTACGTACACAGAAACGTTTATTTCGTTAAGATCGAAAGCTAAGACTTTTGAGCTGCTGATATAAAAGCTGATGAAAGGACACCTTTTAATAAAGTCAAAAAGCAAAGAGGAGGTTTTGTGTTTAAGCAGATTTCTTAAAGACAAGAGCAACATTTATGATAAATACTTGATTATTGCTCCTGATGACCTTAACTCTATCGAGGAATACAGAAATCTTTGTGGCGTTGAAAAATTATATTTTACATTTAGATTTGGTTCTACTAAAGATTTAGCTCTTTACATAGAAAAAAACAGAAAAGGAAAGGTAATTAATTTTGTTCTAGAAGGCGGTTCTCAAAAAGATCTTTATCAGTTGATAGACGATTTTTTGCACGCTTCTAAAAATGGGCGAATTAGCGAAGTTAAACCTGAAGAAGTTTATAAAATAATCAAGGTCGGAAAATTTTTTCATTTGGTTCTACATGAATCGGAAGGGCAGGGCGGAATATGCGTAAACGATGGAGAAGCCACAGTTTTTGTTGACGGCAGCTACGAAAGCTATGTTCTGGCGTATAAATTTCTTCGTTACGGAAAAAACGTTACAATAATTATACCATATAACAAGGATAAAAACGCTTTAAAAACTGTTGTAACGTCTTTGTATAAGATTTTAAAAAGCTGTAAAAACAGGGCGGTCAATCTATACATCTTTGGCTTAAATAATGGGGCCGATAGCTCCAGTAAAGTCAGCTTCCCTTTACCAATATTTTTACCAAAAGGAAACATTTACAACGATAAAGTTGTGAGCATTCCAGCTGAGCTGTTAAGAGATTTTAAAATTCCCGTAGCAGTAAAAGATGTTAACATAATAATAAACTATAATAAGTTTTTAAATTTTAATTTTAAAGAACTGATTCAAATAACAGATCTTCAAAACAAATCTTATCATGAAGCTTTGGATGCTATATTAAGAAGCATTTGATCAGCAATCTTTAAAAAGAGTCTTAAAATCGTCTGAGAAAAGTTTATATAGGATGTCAGATCCAATTAAATACGAATGAACACAAAATATTTGTATTTGTTCATGACATTAATTGCCCTAGGATTTTCAGTAAGCCCTGCAGTTGCGCAGTCGCCAATGCTGGCTCCTACACAGGCGCACACTCACGGACCATTGATAAATACACTGGTTTTTAACGTATATACAAGCGACCAAAACGCATTTCTGGCTTTAACATCAGGACAGATTCAGGCTATGGAGTGGTCCTTAACTCCAAGCATGTACATCACGGCACAAGCAACTAACAACGTATACACAAACCTAACTTTATCTTATGCATTTGACGGTATAGCCTTTAACTGCCTGATGTATCCTTACAGCAACGTTCACTTCAGAAGAGCAATAGCTGACCTGGTAGATTACTCATACCTTCAATCTCTTTATGGTGTTGAAGCAGTTGCTGAACCTTATATATACGAGTCAACCCTGTTCTCTCCACCTTATGCTAGTACATACTGGTACGATCCTCAACTGCCATATCCGTATAAATACAGTCCAACAAATGCTATGCAAGAACTGCTCAAGGTACCGGGAATATCGTATAACAGTGCAAAGGGACAATGGACGTTATACGGAAAGCCTTTCTCGCCCGTTCTTTACTACAGGTCAGATGATCCGCTAAGGACCGATCTGGCTGAACAGCTGGCAAGCGCCGCAAAGCAGATAAATCTCACGATAACGCTGAAACCAGTTACAGGCATTACAGCTTCTTCAATAATATATTCTCCAGCAGCTTCAGTGGTTATAGCACCCGGCACGATGCTAGCAAACCTTTCAACAACACCGCCACAATATAACATGACTCTAGCCAATCAAACTGATACATGGGGAATGTACACTTTTGGCTGGATAGTGTCATGGGAGCCAAACTATCCATGGTTCTTCTTCAACAGCCAGCTAGCTGGCGTCGTAAATTTTGGCAACTTCTACAATGAAAGCATGGATTACTGGACTGACGTTCTGTACTGGTCCTCAACAAACCTTTCAACAGCACAGCACGCTGCGTGGATGTTCCAGAAGATATTCTATCAGCAACTACCTTATGTCATAGGGCTCTGGTCCAACCAGATATACGCTGACTACGTTAAAGGATGGACAGGATTCGCCCAGATACCAACAACTGGACCTAACGAAGAAACAGGACTTTACTACACTTCTCTAAACGTTCATCCGTCAAACGCTCCTTATGGTGGTACATACACAGAAGCTCTACACTCTGCTCCTACTTCATTGAACCCGCTCTATGTTACTAACTGGGTTTGGCAGGTTGATGTCTGGCAGGAGGTATATGATAGTCCAATAGGCACACCTCCGTGGGGAGTAACCAGCGGAGCGCTCATGCCATGGATGGGAACGTATAATGTGCAAACCGAAGTAACAACTCCTATCGGAAGCGGGTCAGGATGGTGGAACCCGTTCAACGCATCAAAGATAGTAAAAGGAGAAATAATAACCATAAACTTCTGGAAGAACGATACATGGCAGGATGGAGTTCCGCTCAACGCATATGACTACAACTTCTCGCTGTATTACTGGAACGTACAGGGTCTATCAGGCGCATCTACTCCCGATGCATATGCTTCAACTCCACCTTATGGTTTGCTGGCAACTTACATACCTCCGAACAATCCGTATGAGATACAGCTTTACGTTAACTCAACAAACTTATGGAACGTATACACTCTTGACATACCCGTAATTCCAATGCATATATTCAAATACTTTAGTCCTTCTGTAACAGCTTCATCAACTGGTGCTATGGACATAACTCTTCCGTTGAACCAGATATCAGGCTTATCTTCATACCTTGCAAGCCCCAATGAACATTTGCCTCAGTGGATGTACTGGTTGCCAAACCTTGAAGTTGGAAGCGGACCATTCGTATTCCAGTCATGGAACAAAGTTACGAACGTGATAACTCTAACGAGAAACCCCAACTACTACAGGAGCGCATGGTGGGCATGGATGACGACTGAACCTCAGGGAACGAGCGCACCGTTCAAGGTGAACATAATGGAAGAAATATATAACCCGACTTCGAGCACATTTGAAGGGGTTGCAGCTGGTAGCACAGGTTACATACCAATAACCAACGCAACAGGCGTGGTTCGAGTAATCAACCCGGCAACAGGACAGGTGTATGAAAGCGAACCGTTAACATCTGTTGGCAATGGATCATACACAGCTACGATTCCAACATCGAATCTGGCCCCGGGAACTTATGAGCTTATGGTGAATGCTTCATACAGATCTTTCGGGCTTAACAGAGTATGGTACAGCTACAGCGGACTCACTGTATCTTCATTGGCTGCAACCATTACGTACAAAGTTGTTTCATCTACAGGAACACCAATATCTGGAGCAACAGTCAAAATAGACGGTGTAACTGGTGTTACAAACTCTTCAGGAATAGCAGTCCTGCCTAATGTGCCTTTGGGTACTCAGACTGTAACTGTAACGGCACCTGGTTATCAGAATTACACAACAACGCTCCCAGTTTCATCTACGACTACAGTACAGAGCGTAACGCTCTCAACTGTAACAACACCAACACCGCCACCAACGCCTCCACCAGCACCAAACTATACAGGTTATTACATAGCTGCTGTAGTAATAATCATAATAGTGATCGTAGTGGCTGTCTGGGCTTTAAGAAGAAAGTAATCAGCATAAAACATTTAAATATTTTTTTGTACTCTATTTGATGGGATGGGTATTAAAGCTTATCTTGCCAAGAAGGTTATCGGTATTATTATAACTATGTGGGTTATAGCAACAATAAACTTCTTTTTATTTCAGGTTATGCCGTTTACGCTTCTTGGCATAAATCCAGAACAGTGGTTTGTGCCTATAGTAGGAACACAGCACAACCTTCAATACATAGAGAAGATCAGAGAAACAGTAATAGCAGAATTAGGTTTTAACAAACCGCTTGACATAAGATATTTAATTTACCTTAAGGCCATGTTTACGTTTAATTTTGGGTATAACGTTGGAAGCATTTTAAGCGGGCCTGTGATATCCACTATAGGCAGGTATGCCCCATATACAGTTCTTTTGTTAGGTGGGTCAACAATAGTATCCTTTTTTATAAGTTTATACCTTGGGGTCTTTTCCGCTCATAAAAGGGGGACGCCAGTTGATCAGGTTTCGTTCATGACATTACTTTTCTTTTACGCTATGCCATCTTTCTGGATAGGAAGTTTGCTGATTTTAATATTTGCTTATTATTTAAAAATAGCGCCGCCAAATGCGGCAGCATATTTTAGTTCATTTCACGGTATAGCATACTATATAGCTGTTTTAAGGGCAATGGTACTTCCTTTTACTTCGCTTACGCTCATAAGCATAGGAGGATTTTATCTTATACAGAGGTCTACAGCAATAGACATAATAAATGAAGATTTTGTAACAGTGCTCAAAGCTAAAGGGCTTA
>JAWDMM010000026.1:0-16255 GCA_046536595.1 Nitrososphaeria archaeon
CAGGACTGGAGCTCTGGGAAACTGACATAAAAAATTGTACGGAGCCAAGATTGATCATCAAGCAGGATAAAGGGTTTGAAATTTTTGGCATCAGCAACGGGAAAGCTCTGCTCAACATTCCTAACCCCAATAAAAAGGAAGAGCTTACAGTTATAGAGGAGGTTCCATTCTGGTTCAACGGGAAAGGCTACATATATGGTGAAAGAAACGCCCTCTACCTAGCTGATATCGGGACCGGAAACCTAGAGAAACTCACAGAAGGAAACGAAGAGATCAGCTTTGCACGGATTAGCCCAGACGGCAAAAAAGTAGCTTACATATCATCAGAAGATCATCAGAAACCTTACAGGACCGACTTAAAGCTGCTTGATTTTGAAACCCGGGAAATAAAAAAGTTGACGAATGGGCAATTTACCGTTGAAGATTTAGCGTGGAACCCTTCATCTTTAATGATAGCGTTCAGGGCTGGCGATTACTCCCACGGGCTCAACTCAAACGTTAAGCTATGGACTTTAGACCTTTCCAGCGGATCAATAAACAAGCTTACGCCAGATGACTGGGACACAGGAAACTACATGAACTCAGATGTCAGAGGTCCTTCATCTAACGGGAAACTCCAGTGGATAGATGCATGGATCTACTTTACTTTAAACGATGACGGGAAGGTCTCTTTACTTAGAACTGATCTTAATGGTAAGACCGAACATCTGGTCGAAGGCAACCTTACTGTTGAAGACTTTTCAGCAAAAGGCGAAACAATCTCGCTCACCATAATGAGTTCCACAAGGCCCTCAGAGCTTTTTATATATAGCGGAAAGGGACTCAGAAAGGTTACATCGTTTAACGATGAGCTTCTGAAAAAATCAAACCTTCAGGTTCCGGAGCGTTTTACCTTTAAAGCTTCTGACGGTCAGACGATAGAAGGCTGGGTGCTAAAACCAGCAAACTTTGAAGATGACAAAAAATATCCAGCTGTTCTTTACATTCACGGAGGCCCAGCTACAACATACGGCGAAAGTTTTCAGCATGAGTTTTATGTCCTTTCAGAATCTGGTTTTGGACTTGTGTACATGAACCCGCGCGGCAGCGCAGGTTATGGGGAATCCTTTAAGGATTTGCGAGGCAAGTACGGAACCAGAGATTATCAGGATCTCATGGAAGGGCTTGATTATGTAATAAAGAATTTTAGTTTTATAGATGAAAAGAGGCTTGGGGTTGCTGGAGGAAGCTACGGTGGTTTCATGACAAACTGGATTATAGGACATACAGAAAGGTTCAAAGCAGCAGTTTCTCAGAGATCTATAAGCAACTGGATCAGTTTTTATGGAACATCCGATATAGGCTATTATTTCGCCGAGGATCAAATTGGAGGAGATCTCGGAAATGATCTCTGGAAGGATGATCTTGTTCAGGTTTACTGGGACAGAAGCCCTTTAAAGTATGCATACAGGGTCAAAACACCCACGCTTTTGCTGCACTCAGATGAAGACTACAGATGCTGGATAGATCAGGCCTATCAGATGTTTACAGCACTCAAGCTCAATGGCGTACAGACAAAGCTCGTTATATTTCATAAAGAAAATCATGATCTTTCAAGAAAGGGCAAACCAAAAAACAGGATCGAACGGTTAAACCAGATAATTTCCTGGTTTAAGACATACCTTTAGTAAACGTTTAATTTTTCAAAGCTTTTTATATCAATCCAGCCTGAGGCTATAGCGTTATACTCATGTATGCTCTCAAAGCTTCTTATGTTGGCATAAATACTGCTAACAGCGCTAAAATTCTTAAACCTCGTATAAAGCCCCGTAACAGCTGCCCGGTAAATGTCTTCTACAAACCTCGTGTTTGTAATAGACGAATATATTAGGAACCCTTCATCAGCCCTTTTGAGAGCGCTGTAAACTCTACTGCTCAGAGATGCGTAAGCAACGTCAAGGAGTTCTTCTATTTTTAAAAAATTTTTGCCTTCTGACTTGACCGCTACGCTTACCCTGGCCCTTTGCATGTGCGTTGGGGCTATCCCTGAGCTATGTCCTAGTTTAGTTTTCATAAGCTCAGCTCCACATGGACACGCGGAAATACCAGTAACTGTTACGCCGATTATGTTTTTTTGGGTGTTTTTACGCGCATCTTTGGATAGCTCGTAGAATTTAAAGCTCTCAATGGATTCAATGCCAGTAACTGGAGACTCGGCATAGACAAAACCTTCTCCTTTAACTCTTGCTTTACTTAACTCTGCATACTCGTGAACCATCAGCAATTCTGATGCTATCAAGCTTGCAACTTCTTCGACATTTGAAGCTGAGGAAAGAACTTTTTCTATGCTTGTCGCCGTCCTAGACATGTTTATTCCTCTCATGTATTCTGGAATGTCTACAGTTGCCTTTATCTCAGCGCTCGAATAAATTATTTTTTCTTTCGAAAATTTTGTTAATGGGATTGAAAACTCGCTTATACCTACGCTCCTTATTTTGAGCCTTACCTTTGGCTTTTCATACTGCACGTCATTAGATCTTTTTGTTATCTCTTTCCATTCTTCAGACATTGAATCATATTTAGATCTAAAGTTATTAAACAGTTACAAAAAATTCTTAAACAATTTAACCGAAGAAATGACAGATAAAGCCTGATCGCTGCTGGGCTGAGTTTTATGCGTGACCAATCTGCATTGTAATATTATTTTGTGATACAGCAGGTCTTCACCGTGCAAGTAAAGAGTTTTAACCTTAACGAGTTAAGGGGGCGAAAGTCCCCTTCGTGACAGCGTATGTTCAGAAAGAATCAAGAGAACGGAAAGGCTATAGGCATCGATCTTGGAGTAAAGGATCAGATCGCGTTTTCAAGCGGGATAAATGTATCATACTCAGTCCCGCAGAGCGAGAGGCTGAAGAAGCTTCAGCGCTATTTCTCGAGAGCGAAGAAAGGATCAAAAAACAGGGAAAACTCCTGCTGAAGATCAACGAGGAGTATATAAGAGCAACGTAAAGAAAGACATAAAGAACAGGATAGTGCATTACGTGATAAGCAATTATCAGCACGTTGCGTTTCAGGATGATGATATTCGTTCATGGCAGGTGCTTTATGGCATAAAGGTCCTGGAGACCTCGGTGGGGGAATTCGCGATGCCTTGGATAAGGCCAGCACTTCAATCGTGTGAAATCAGCGATAGGCTATGCATGTGCAACGCAGATAAGACGCCAGATCGTTAAGCCTCTACAAACAGCATGATGGAGCATAAAGTATTCCTCATGTGAAAACGAGATAATGAACAGGGAAGCCCTGACCGCAAGGTCATGGTAGTTCACATAGTACAAGAAATATTTGATGATAAAAAAATTCACTCAGAAGGCAAAAACGTACTTTTTGCTGTTAGATTATCTGAAGTGCCTTATCAGCCTCTTTTACAGCAATCACAAGTTTAACGGCTTCTTTTATCAGCTGTCGCACGAGTTCTGTGGCTACTGGATCGTTAAGCTTGCCTTCAGAGCTGAACTTTTTGTCTGCGTTTACAAGAATCACTTCTGGCCGGGGTACTACCAGCGCTCCCAGGGCATTGAGGACTACCCTGAGGTGCTCCTGAGCTCTACTTCCGCCTACGCTTCCCGTTGACGCTGAGAAAATGGCCACAACCTTTGATACAAAGGGTTTTTCTGTGGACGGTCTCGAAATCCAGTCTATTGCGTTTTTTAAAACTCCAGAATAGCTGTGGTTGTACTCTGGTGTTGAAATAAGAACTATGTCTGATGCCCGTATCTTTTCCTTTAGCTCTCTGACAGATTCAGGGGGATCTTTTTCCAGATCCTGATTGAAAAGCGGTATAGCTGAAATGTCATACATTATAGCGTTTGAACCTTCTGGAAGCATCATGAAAGCGTTTTCTATCAAAAGCCTGTTATATGACCCTTTTCTAAGACTCCCAGGAATGCCTAAAACATTCAGCCCTCTGAACATCATAAATCGATTATCACACTGTTATTATTTACGTATATATGTTGAATTTTATGATTTATAAGTCTGTAAAAATTATATTTTTTTATTTTTTGAATTGGTTTTTTAAAAAAATAATAAAAAAATATTTGGTTAAAAATTTTAAAAGGCTTGGAAACCTACTTTGTCACCATTCTCTGGAAAAGAGGTATGGCGATTGCAAAGGTAACTATCGAATAAATAAGGAGTACCAGCACGTCATTCCAGACAGCTGAAAGAGGCGCGTTCATGACCATGACAGATCTGAACCCTGTTACAGTATAAACGAGCGGGAACATATAAGCAACATCTCTTAACCACCAGGGGAGCTGCAGCACCGGATAGAATATACCAGATATGAATATCATAGGCATCTCAAGCATAAGCATTATCATCTGAGCCGACTCTTGGTCGCTTACAAAGCTTGTAGCTATGATCCCAAGTCCAGTAAAAGCAAGTATCCCAAGGAAAAGTATAATGGCCATAAGAAAGACGTTCCCGTATATCTTTACTCCAAACAGCAATATTGAGAGTATCACTATTATTATTCCGCTGATTATTCCTCTTACAGCCTGAGCCATTGCCTTGCCCATTACTATTGAAAATCTTGAAACCGGCGTCATCAATATGCCATCCATAGTCCCCAGCTCTCTTTCTCTTGAAAACGCCATGGCAAGCCCGGCTAGCCCTCCCATTACCACGCTCATAGCTATAAAACCAGGTGCAAGAAATTCAAAGCTGCTTGGAGCTCCAGGTATCAGACCCTGAAAGTTTACCGAGACCGTTCCAAAATATGCAGGAAAACCGCGCGCAGTGCTCAGCTGAACGTTAAGCTGCGAGAATATCTGCTGTATCCCTGCAGTAACTATCTGATCGAGTGTAGGATTCATCTGGTCTACTATAACCTGAACGGTTGCGCTGCCTGTACTTAGCTCCTGTCCGAAACCCTGCCTGAATATCACCACAGCGTATACCTTTCCTTCTAGTAGAGCCTGCTCTGCCTGTGAAAGAGAACTGTAAGTTATAACGTTGAAAGTTCCGCCAGACTGGGCCATGTAAATGAAGCTGTTTATAACGCTTATTGCACCCGTAGACTGGTCCTGGTTAACTATTGCTATAGGTATGTGCGTTATTGTGCCATTGCCTGGAAACATGTAACCGAAAAGCAGCATTAGCAGTATTGGAAGGAGTATCATGGAGACAAGCCTGGCCCGCACCCTGTAGAACTCCGTAAGGTCTTTTTTCATTATCACGTAAAGATGATAAAGAGAACCTTTCATCACCATCCCCTCCTCCTCAATCTTCCGCTTATTTCGTCCCTTAGCTCTCTACCAGTAAGCTCCAGAAATACATCCTCTATTTTTGTTGCTCCGTACTTTGTCTTAAGATCTTCCTTTTTTCCTATCTCGAGTATCTTTCCCTTATCCATTATAGCAACCGTGTCAGCAAGCTCATCTATTTCGTACATGTCATGTGAAGTTAGTATTACAGTTAGTCCCCTGTTCCTGAGGTTTACTATATAGTCCCTTACCCATCTTACGCTTTGCGGATCGAGCCCGTTTGTAGGTTCGTCCAGTATTACAAGCTTCGGATCGTGTAGCAGGGCCCTGGCTATGTTCAGCCTCTGCCTCATACCAGTCGAGAACGTTCCAACTGGCCTGTCCTTTACCGCAGAAAGCTTTACTTCTTCCAGCAACTCTTTAATCCTTTCTTTCAATATCTTGGAATCAAGACCGTACAGCTTTCCGAAAAATTCAAGGTTTTCTACCGGTGTGAGAGGCGCATAAAGTATCAGCTTTTCCTGAACCACGCCTATTAACTTTCTGACTTCCTGTGGCTGTCTCACGATGTCGTATCCTTCTACCAAGGCTTTTCCCGCGCTTGGTCTCAGCACTGTACAGATCATCCTTATAAGCGTGCTCTTGCCGGCTCCGTTTGGCCCAACAAGCCCAAATATCTCTCCCTTTTTAACCTTAAATGAAACGCTGTCAACGGCTATAAGGCTTCCAAAATACTTTGTCAGGTTTTCGGCTTCAACAGCGTAGCTCATCTTCTCCTCGCCGCAAATACAGCAAGTATCGCAATTATAACCAGCAGAATCGCTATTAACAAGATATAGATGGCTGGAGGAGACGAGACATATGCTAAAAACTGGTTTACGTAAGATTCTTTTATGATAAAGCTCACAGGTATTCTTTGGCTGAACGTTTCTCCCGGAGCGTTGTCCTGCAACCAGGATGTCACTATTGTTCCCCTGAACTCGCCGACTGGAGCGCTTGAGCTTACGTCAAGAGAAAACACAGCAGTTACGCTTGATCCTGGCGGAATGTCCCCCAAATAATCGTACGTGTTGCCGCTTAACATGTTAGGAAGTATGAGCTCGGCCTGCACGTCCTTTGCAGTGTAGTTGCCGTAGTTCGTAATGTTATAGGTAACTTTTATGTCAGAAGCTCCCTGAGTTAACGTAACAGATTCAGGCACTGCTTTTAGCTGAGCTTTAGATGATACTGGTAATCTTATGACAGATGCTGAATTTCTTCCGCCGTATGATATACTGATAGAGACATTAGCATAAGAAGGTGACGAGGCGTTGCTGTTCACGCTGAACAGATAAGTAAGCTGAACCGGTGTGCCAGGTGGCAACAATCCTATGGTGGTGGCAGTTTGGGATGCGAAGATGATTGGCCCTGATGTTGAAATGTTTATTTTTACGTTGCTTGCAGTAACGTTGCCTGAATTAACTACGTAAATTGCCAGCTCAGCGTCCTGCGTCCCAGGAAAGATCTGCGGCGGATTTGTGCCAAAACCCTGAAGCCTGACATCTGGAGAACCGAGCACGGGTACATATACTTGCTGAACTGTTCCTATGCCGCTGTTCCATTCAAGCGTTAAGTTGATCGGATAGTACCCGGTAACTGCTGAAGAATTAATGTTTACGTAAAATGTTAGAGGAACGCTTGCGCCTGGAGGTATAGCACCAACAAATTCATGCAGGCTTTTTCCAGAAGCAAAATAGAACGGGTAGCCCAGGTTAAGCGTTACTGTAGCGTTGTATGCAGTATTGGTTCCCGCGTTTCTGACAACAATGGTAAGTGGAAGCCCTTTAGCGCTTGGGTAGGCCAGAGTTTCCCCATTCCCCCAGTACCATGTATAAACCTGCAGGCTTGAAAACGTAGATACTGGGAGCTGCGCTGAATATGTAAAGTTCTTCTGATAACCCCCCTGGACGTAGCTTATCTGCAGTGGAAGCGTGTATACCCCGCTAACTGCCCGCGGACTTACATTGACGTAAGCTATGAAAGGTACCGTTTCTCCTGGTGGTATGAGAGATACATTCTGCGGTTCACTTGTGATACAGAAAACGCTTGTGCTTTCTGCTCTCACGCTGACGTTCAGGGCTGGATACTGAGCTAAGTTGGTTATGTATATAAAAAGCGGAACGTTAAAAGAACCTGGTTCTACTGCTATCGGAGAAGGTGATGGTCCGAAGCTAGTCCCTGTCACAGCAATACCCTGCACCTGAGCGTTAACTGGCACCAGGGAAAAGGCTGATGCCAGAAGAATCAGAGTCAAGACCAGTTTTTTCATACTCAAACACTTGCAGAAGGGGTATAAAATGATTTTGATATTTCTAAATAAAAAACTTTTAATAAAAAGTGAAAGTGTGTTTCTTATTGTTAATTTGTCTAATAAAATATAAAAATTTATAAGTTACATTTACTAAAAATGTACTAAATGTCTCAAAATGTTCAAAATAAAACACAAAATTCCAGCAACTTACTCGAAAAAGGTTACGTGCGATCTCTTACAAAGCTAATAGCCTATATAATTATTTTCGCTGCTGTCATGGCCGCTTTCCAGTGGCTTGAAATAAACATCGTCCCGGAGTTCAGAAGTTACAGCGTATACATAAACGTAGGGCTTACGCTTGTATTTGGCTACCTTATAATAGTTGCATTTGCAGACACGATTTATCATTTTATGCGCATAAAATATACACATGACGTTGCAAAAGCTTTCAGAAACGTCTTTTTGCTTATAGGTGTCGGTGCGCTGATAACTGCTATAGCCGGAGCCGTAGGCGGAGGCCTTGCTGGGGTTAGCGTGGGAGGCTTCCTGGGCATAGTTATAGGTTTTGCCACGCAGCAGGTTATGGGACAAGCAGTTGCGGGGCTATTTCTTCTGATCTCCAGACCTTTCAAAATAACAGATCATGTAAACCTTCTTGGAGATGAAGGCATTGTAGAAGACATTAGCATCCTCTTTACAGTAATAAAGAAAATGGATAACACAACAACAGTTCTTATTCCTAACAACATGATTCTTGGAAATAAGATCTACGTTCTGCCTCCTGTGCAGCAGCAAGCTCAGCAGGCATCAAAATAACATTTATTTTTTTATCTTTTAATGCTGATTATATAAAAAGTTTGTTTGCAAGCTTGTTTTGGCCACCTAGCTGAAAATATTTTTGCAATATTTTTATTTAAAAGCTTTGCTTAATTTAGGCAGTGTTTATAGAATTGAGCTATGTCCTTAAAGTTGATAAGCTTGCTGTAAAGTATGGAGATAAAATAGCGGTTAACGGGTTATCGTTTATCATAAACGAAGGGGAGGTTTTTGGGCTGCTCGGGCCGAACGGCGCAGGAAAAACCTCAACAATAAGGGCTATAATGAACATAGTTGACTATCAGGGGTCAATAGACCTTCTTGGGAAAGGCAGACCAAAAGGAGATCTTATGAACAGCATAGGTGCTGTAATGGAAAGCCCTGCCGTGCTGGAATCGCTAACCGTTAAAGAGTTCCTTGAACTGGTTGTATCTCTCAGAAAAGTAAGCGATGTTCAGAGGCTCGAACACCTTATAGACGCCTTTGAACTAAGACAATATCTGGGAAATTACATAATGAACCTTTCGCAGGGCAACAAGCAGAAAGTTGCTATAGTTGCTGCAATAGTGCATAGGCCAAAGCTCCTGATACTTGACGAGCCGTTTAACGCGCTTGATGTCAAGTCTGCCAGAATCTTTAAAGAAATAATACAGAATCATAAAAAGGAAGGCGGTGCTGTACTGTTTTCAACACATATAATGGAAATAGCAGAAAAAATATGTGACAGGATCACCATAATAGACAAAGGTTCAGAGGTGACATCGGGCCCCACAAAAGAAATACTGGAAAAGCTTCACGCCGGTTCCCTTGAAGAGGCTTTCCTCAAAGCCATACATGCAGAAGAAGAGATAAAGGAGCTAACGGAAGCGTTATGAAAAAGATAAGTCTTGATGAAGCTCTTGCACGCGAGCTTCTGGTTGCAGGATATATAGCCGCAAGACAGACCGGTTTCAGACCATCAAACCTGAGAAGATCCATCAGGAACGTAAGGCTTACAAAGATCATTTATACTTTGATATTTTCATTTTACGTAGGGCTTTTTGCTTTTCTGACGAGTTTTAAGCAGGTATCATTTGGTGTGTTTGCTGGCTCAATGCTTGTTTTTGGCATGGGCGGACTTTCCGTGAGCAGCATGATGACCCCTCTTTCATATGCAATATACGGCTCAACAAACATAAGAGATTTTTTGATGAGCACTTCCCTTGACCCAGAAGACTTGCACAGGATAGTGGGAAAAGCCATCTTCAAAACCGTTGATTATATAGTATACGGCACCATAGGGGTTTCATTTATAATGAGCTTGATCTTTAAGGCGTTCTATGTTTTTTTCAGCGTTGTTATGGGTATCTCTCTTGGCATGTTGCTGCAGCTTGCAGCCCTTGAACTTTCTTATAGGAGATCAAAAACAATGGTTTCATCTGTAGCCACGAGAAGCGTTGCTTCTCTTCTACCGATTATTTTCCTGATTCCTGTATTTCTATCTGGCATGATGTACAGGTTAAGCCTTTCGAGCTTAGAACAGCTGTATTTTGTACCTCCTGTTAGCGCGGCCTTTGGAAACAGCATCAGCGGAGCCCTTGCAAGCGTTTTCTGGATAGCAGTATTTGGTTACGGCGTTTATAGGCTTATCCCTGATGTAAGTTGGAAGCTGATAAGCGGGCCCCCTTCAGCCTTTTTCCCCATTCTTACCAAAAAAGTTTCAAATAAGTGGAAGATCATAAGCTCGAAAACGCTTGCCCTTCTTAGAGCAGATTTTCAGGCAGCAAGCAGATCATTGCTGGGTGCCCTTATAGGAGGACCCCTTATAGTTTTTCTTGTGATCCTCATGAACGGGGTTACTTCTTCTGCATCTGCATTAAACGTGCTTTCTTTTACCTTGGGCATAGAAATGGCCTACCTTTCTATAATGATTCCTTATGCTTTTTACGCCATGGAAATGAGAGGTGCTTCAGCTCTCAGAATGCTCCCGCTCAGCAAAGTAAAGATAGCATTGCCAAAGCTCCTTTTGCTTCTTATGACATACTACCTTTATGAAGGCAGTCTTGCTACAGTAATTCTGATCAAGCATGGAAGCATCTTGAGCATGTTGCCCTTCCTTCTTGGATTCTTTGGGCCTGCCGCTAGCATACCGATGACAGGCATAATATTTGAAGAAACGCTGAAATCTGGCGGCAGCCCCACGGTTACACTTTCAATAGCGTTCTTTTTGATTTCCGCGATAATCGTGGCTGTGCCGTATACAGTTTACTTTATAATGATGTTTTTCAGGATGGGATACTTTGAATCTATTTTTGCTATGGTTATAACGGGAGTGCTCGAGTTCACCATACTTATGTTCATTCTAAGCCTGTATGACTGAACTCTTCATTAAGAATCAATAAACAGTATCGTTAAAATTTTTGCAAAAAATAAATAAATTTGTTTATAGCATCTTGTTGTCATGAAAAGCTTCGAAGCCCTTGCTTTTTTAGCCATAATTGTAGCGACATCTTTGATTTCCTATAACATTGGTGCAAGCAAAACTTCCCAAGGAGTATATGTGATTTCAGCTTCTCTTTATGCTCCTGTTCTTACAGAGACCCTAAAGGAAATGAACGTTAGCGGCAGTGTTGTTTCTATGGGTTCCGTTGCTGCTGCTCAGAATGTTCTTCTGACGCCTTCTAAGTATGCTGTCTTTCTTTCCGTTGACCCTGCAGTCATAGAAGATCTTCTTTATCCAAAGAATGTAAGCTCCTGGTACATAGCGCTTGCATCAGATCAGATGGTAATAGGTGTCTCGAGATATTCCCCCGAATTTAATCAGATAAAACAGCTGAACATAAGCCTTTACAGCGCAATAATATCCGGGAACATTTCGTCTGAAAAAATTTACCTTTCTAAAATTCTTGAAATAATATTATCTAATGGTTCCAAGCTCGGCACCTCCAATCCAAATACTGATCCTGAAGGCTACAGAGCGTTGATGATGCTCCAGCTTTCATCGATGTTCGTTAACAACAACAGGAGCTACTATGTTAATGATCTACAACGTCTTAATATATCTGGAATGGTTACAGAAGTGTCCATGGGTTCCGCTCTATTTGCATACCTTCAATCAGGAGAAATCTATTATGATATAGCGCTTTACCGTTCTTCAGCCGTTTCTCACAGGATCCCTTTTATAATACTTCCTCCTCAGGTAAACCTGGGCTCTGCTAACTTTTCTGCATTTTATTCTAAGGCAGAAGTGACCATAACCTCAGGAGGACAGAAAGTAGATCTGCATGGGGCTCCTATATACCTTTCATTGACCATACCTAACACATATCCCAACAGACAGCTAGCCTCTTCAATAGCGCTCTTCCTCATTTCTCCTCAGGGCAAAAAGTTGCTGGAGAGCTATGGTGTTAAACCATTGAACACGGCCGTTTTTTACGGTAATCCTGATGGTGTTCCACAGCCGCTCAGATCCTTTATAAACTCAAGCGTGCTGGCTTATGAGTGAAAAATTATTTCACATACTTACATACCTGTTGGTTGCAATCATAATATTACCTATGATAGTCCTGTATTATGAAGTAGGACCAGTTGGTTTAACAAATGCGTTCGAAGATTCGCAGTTTCTTGAATCGCTTGATTTGACTTTTCTGGGGGCTATACTTGCTACGATGCTTAACGTCTTCCTTGGAACACCAGTCGCCTACGCTCTTTCAAGAAAGATGGTAAAGTTAGAATCAACACTTTATGATATATTTCTGTCTCCAGTTTCTATCCCGCATACTGTTGTAGGAATAATGCTGCTTCTTACATTTTCGCCTTCTTCGCCTTTTTACTTTCTTCTCAAAAGCGTAAATCCAGTCGACGATATTCTTGGCCTGTCTCTTGCGATGTTTTATGTCTCTTCTCCGATATACATAATGTCTATAAAAGAAACTTTTGACAAAGCTGACGTAGACCTTGAATACTTCATCCAGAGCCTTGGAAAGGATAGGTATTTTATCTTTGAGAAGGTTCTTATCCCTGAACACTTCGGCAGTATAATAAGGATAGCTTTGCTTTCTTTGGGCAGAGCCATAAGCGAATTCGGCTCAATAATAATAATAGCGTACAGCGTAACATTTCTGCCTTTCTTTCAATACGTCAAACCCGTAACTGTTTTTATATGGTACAAGTATGATGTTTATGGCCTGTCCTCAGCTCTAGGGTATGCTGCAGCCCTTCTAACCATCTCTTTATTAATATCCTTCTTTATCTATGCTTTAAGCAGAAAAAATGCACAAACTTGAATTAAAAAATGTGAGCATAAAAAGAGGGAACCTTTCAATAGGGCTCTTCAACTTCACCTTTAAAGAAAATGAAAGAATACTGGTTTACGGTCCTAACGGATATGGCAAAACTACGCTTCTGCTTGCGATAGCTGGTATAATAAAATATGAAGGTGATATATTTCTAGATGAAAAACCGGTCAAGTATTATACACTCGAAAAAAGAGGAATAACTTATGCTCCTGCTAAGCCTACATTGGTAAACAGGATTAGCGTCCTGGACAACCTTAAGATCTCAGGTAACAGTGCTGAAGAAATAGCTGTAGAAATGGGACTGAAGAACTATTTTGGACAGAAAACTTACACGCTGAGCGATGGCATGAAAAAGCTTGTGCAGGTTTCGATGGCACTGGGAAGCTCTGCGCCAGTTATACTGCTTGATGAACCTTTTGCTTTTGTTTCAGAAGAAAAATCTTTCGTCTTGAAAACAGTTATAAACAAAACTCAGGGAAAGATCATTCTTATAACATCGCATGAAATGATACAGAATTTTTCAGAATACATAGATATAAGCAAATATCAGCTTCATAACCTTTAGATAAAATTGACCTTAAGCTCGTTTCCATCTTTATCAAAAGCCCTTATTTCAGCCGGAAGCCCTATTATCATTATTACGGGACCCAAGCCGTAAAGCAGATCTTCCTTTGAGGGAACGGCGAAGCCACTCGGGTGAGAGTGAATAGAGCCTATTATGCTCCTGTCAGGAGGAAGAAGGTTCATATTAAATATGGCTCTAGTCCTTCCGCCCCTTGAAAGCGGTGGAATTACAAAAGATTCCACGTATGCCGACCCTTTTTCTAACCTGCCCTTGAGCAGCAGAATGATCTCATTGGGATGGTTTTCCCTAGCATACTCGATTACGCCTTCTTTAAGATCTTTTGGAAAATATACCTCGTTTAATCTGCCTTTAGAAGCGTTCAAACGTAATTTTTTATGTTAACGATCGTATTTAACCTTTATACTGGGTTAAGGGGGAAAGTCCATTTCAGCGAGCCTTGGATAGCCCCTTATAGAAACGTTTAAGCCTTCTGCGCATTATCTTTGCATACATACACTAGCTTGAAAGCACTTCAGAGTTAGGTCGGGGGAACTTGCGATGCCTTGGATAAGGCCAGCACTTCAATCGTGTGAAATCAGCGATAGGCTCTGCCTGTGGAACGCAGATGAGACGTCAGATTGTTGAGCCTCTACAAGTAGCATGATGGAATACCTGAAAAGTATTCCTCTTGTGAAAACGTGATAATGAACCGGGAAGCCCCTCCGCAAGGTCATGGTAGTTCGCATAACTACAGCTTTTTATTCTTTTTAGTTCTTTTCTCTATAGCGTAAGCTGCTGCTACGCCAACAAAATAAAGTCCTGAAAGCATCAAACCTATGGTTGTCTCGATTATACCGCCGGTTGTGCCAGGAGAAATAATCCAGGCAATTATAAACGCACCTATTATTCCCCACCTCCATCCGCTCTTCCAGCTTTTTGCAGAAACTATACCCATAAAAGTAAGGACGGTCATGGCCATCGGGTATTCAAAGGCTATGCCTGTAGCCATCATGAGAGATATTACCGTGTTTATGAAAGCCCTTACGCTTAACGTGGGCATTATTCCGAGGATCTTTGCATACATGAGCACGAACTTTAGCATAAATGGAACAATTATAAAATAAGCAAAAGAAGCACCCGCTGCAAATAGCGCTGCCGCTGGAAGCACGGCCAGCTTTATCAGCTTCTTTTCATGTTTGTAGAGGCCAGGGGCAACAAAGGCCCACATCTCATAAATGGCTACTGGTACAGCCACAAAAAGAGAAAGAAAAAAAGAAACGTAAAAAGAAGCAAAAAGGGGATCAAAAGTGTTCACGTTTATCAGGATCATACCCTTTGGCAGCTCGTTGTATATGAATGCTTTTATGACATAGTCTGATATGCTTGAATATATGCTCGGATAAGGAACGGGTATTGTATAACCTGCATAACTTATCATCTTTATGCCGAACGCAAAAGATACAAAGAAAACAAGTGCCAGAACAACCAGTATGGTCCTGAGCCTTCTAAACAGCTCTGTTATATGAGAAATTAATGGTCTTTCGATGTTTTCCTGCTCAGTTTTCTCCATTTTCTTTCTTTAACCTTCTTACTTCTTCTTGGAGCTCTCTGACCTGCCTTTCAAGCTCCTGAACCCTTATGTCCTGATTGTTCGTATAGCCTTTAAAGCTCTTATTAAAATTATTGTTTTCAGTAAAAGAATAATTAACATCTATGTCGCCTAGCTCTTTTGTTAATTCATTTCTGAACTCTTCTTCTGACCTTTTTAATTCTCCCCACCACTTTCCGACTTTTTTGAAAGTACCTGAAAGATCTCCTTGTCCTCCTAACAGCAATATAGCTATAAAAACGAGTATAAGTGTGTCAGTAAGGCTTCCGAGCATTTCAGCTCGTTGTCTTATCTTCTTTCTTCAGATCCTCTAGCTGTTTTTGCAGTTCTGCTATCTGTTTCTGAAGCTCCTCAACCTTTTGCTCTTTAGATTGACCCGTGCTTGTTTGGGTCATCTGCTTTAATTCCATCTCAGCTTCCAGTTCTCCTTTTTTGAACTCGCCTTTCGCTCTTCCCAGAGATCTGAATATTTCCGGTATCTTGCTCGTGCCAGCTAAAAGAACTACTGCTACAACTATCACGATTATTATATCGGTGGCACTACCTATCACGCATATTCACCTTAATCAGGAATTTGTATGACGTGTTAATAAACGTTGCTAACGAGTCCTTTATAAAGCATAAAACGTAAAACATAAGCCATCGCAAACAGTTTCAAAATAAATAGCTTTATATAGGTGCTTGTCATAATAATGTTTTGTGCTTGAAAGATCTTGAAAGAGGCATGTTTGCTCCTTGGCCTTCACTTAAGGACCATTATTGGATATACAAGAGCTTCTCATACACAAAAAGATAGGAGGTCGTGAAGCGTGCTAAAGAGCTATTCGCTCAGGCATGAGCGTGGAGATGAGCCCTTTTTACTCCTCAAAGCTTACAGAGATGCTGTTAACAGCGTGCTTGAAGAGCTTTGGAATAGCATAGAGTGGAAAAAAAGGAAGGTTAATGGAAAGAAGCAGTGGAGGCTACTACCAAAGTACAAGGTTGACATCCACAGCAAAGAGTACAAGAAGAAGCTCAGGAATAATCTTCTTGAGGATTGGCCTTACGCAGCCCACTGGGTTGACTCAGCAATAAAGATAGCTTATTCAATATTCAAATCATGGAGAAAGAACTATTTTAAAGGAGAAAGAAAAAGATGCCCACAGCAAGAAGGCTATTCGCAAGAGTAAAGCAAACGCTCATCAAGCTTGAAGGTGAAAGGCTTAGGTTAACGATTAAACCTGGCGAGCATGTTTATATCGACCTCTCTAAAAGGTACTTTCCTCTGCCTAAGGAAGTTTCATCAGCGGGCCTTGGCGAACCAATAATAACGCTTGAAAAGGTGCACCTACCAGTGCACTATAAGGATAAGAACCAAGAAAAGCCAAGCGTGGCTTGGGATTTCAACCTGCTTTCCTTAGATGGCTACTCACCAGATACAGGTTGGGTTAGGGTAGATACATCTAAGCT
>JAWDMM010000027.1:0-16085 GCA_046536595.1 Nitrososphaeria archaeon
ATTTTTCTTTATATAAAAACCTGTTGTAAGGGGCTATCCATCCCTTACCTCACGGAAGGGGTCTTTCGCCCCCTTAACCCCCATAAAGTTAAAATTTTATCCACGATGTTCAAAAACGCTGCGCTTTTTTTAACTTTTTATGCATCAGCAGGAAAAAGATGGCAATAAGCTGGACAGCGCAGGCTGGATCAAAATTACTAAAAAGCTTGCAAAAACAGGAACCAGCTACATATACCTGCTGAACTGGGAGCCGCCGATGGTGCCTTTGGAACACCTGACGACAATAATAAAGGAAACAAAGGAAAACGGATGAGATTGGCTCTCGGCACAATGGGTTCATGCTTAATAGAAATGTGACAAAGACGCTGAAAAGCGCAGAAACTGAGCGGGTACAGCTCAGCATGACGGAAAGACAGAAGAAGTTAACGATTCTATAAGAGGCCCTGGATCGTTCATGGCCGTTCTGAAGGCAGCATTTAACCTGAGAGATGCTGGACTGGACTTTTCGACATCTTTAATGCTTAACTCTTTAAACCATCAACAGTCAGTTGAATTCATCAGGATTAAGCGAAGAAAGATGTCCAGCAGGAAGGAGCCGGTTTGTAATTGGGCCCGATGGGGGATCTATGGCTGCGATCTACTCTTGGTGCCAGCATTTCTTGAAGGAAACGCGCCTATTGACGATTTAGGAGGATATAGAAAAATGGTTTAAAAAAGCTTCAGAAGCAGAGAAACGTATGAGCTCAAAAGCTGTACGCTGTTCCCAGCATACTGGGAATGATGTCCTGTAAGAGTATATGCCTCGTACAGGAGCGCGAGCAAAAAAGACCCTCTCTGCTCCTTATCGTTCCGCTAAAATTTCACAAAGTTCCTTATAACCTGCATTGCACCATCGGTCTTGATGATGCACAAAATAGAACTGCTCATCATGATACCCCTTATAATGGGAATGATGCTTTACACGGCAATACCAGCTGGTGCATCGAGTGTGACTGCTTTTGCATATCCAGGCAAAAACGTCGCAGAGATATTTGTAAACGATACCGTTTACGCCGTTTTTCATTATCCTGCAGATAGCATCTTTTCAAGGATGCTGAACGGCACGTCTTACAGCTACAGCGCAAACGTCAGCAACGTTCCTAAAAACAGTGACTTTTTCCAGAACCTGCAGGAAGCTTTAGTCCACAGCGAAAACGACAATCACGATGAAGGAGATCCTGTGAACCAGAGCATTCAGCTCCTCAACGTTAGCGTTATAATTTCGAAAAAGTTCGTTGCTAACCAAACAGCAGCAGTATACGTAAAGAGCTCAGAAATTATAATGTGGGTTAGCGGATTATTCACCAAGAACGGAACCAGGATTGTTGGGAACTTTGCATGGAAATCTTTCAAGGTAGACAAACATCTGTACCTGATGGAAAACGGAAATATGGAAGACCTGAACTTTTTAGGTAACGATTTAATGGACAGGCTTGGAATGGAGGGAATTATAGAACTGCCAGAAGTTTCAACGCTCAACTTTTCTGAATTTAATCAGCCTTTAAACGAGTGGAACAGAGTTTACAATTCAAACACAAACATGACTTTGTTTACCAAATCAGTCTCAACACAAACCATTTATTCTGAAAACCTTACAATAAACGGAAAGAGCTATTCTCTTAAGGTGATTTCTGATCCGACTTACACAATAGGTATTCAGGGGTATGCAACTGCTGTCGGCAACGAAGTATACGTCAGCCCTGCGCCGTCACAGTTTACTGCCTATGCTGTTGTGTACGTTGCTGCTGTATTCATAGTAGTTATAGTTGCAGCTGGAGTATTTATAGCTCGCAGGAAAAAGTAAATTTTTATGATCCTATTCATTATTTTTTTAATAATAAAAAATTACTCTTTTGATCAGTACATACTTTTAAGATGATAAATTGATGAATTACCTTGTTGCTTGCGAAAGATCAAGAAACCGAGATTATATGTATTTGATCACTATCCAAGAAATTGGTTAGAAAATTTAAATACTGTTGATGCTATTTTTTATATAAATGAGAAGCGTTCTTGACATACTAACAACATCTGGATACGTTTAGCTCATAGAAGGTCCTCCGGGAATAGGCAAGACCTTTTTGGCGCTTAAAGCCTGTTCTATGAAAGATAAATGCGTTTACGTTTCATACGCTGACCCTGAAAGCTCGTTAAGGGAGAAGATGAAGTTTGTTGCTCCTGGATACAGGGGCAATCTTAACGTTATAAGCGCGATGAGCGGTTCAGTTGAGACTGTTTATTCAGAGATAGCTGAAGCCCTTTCTGATGATCAGCTTGTTATAATTGATACAGTTGATGCCATGTTCTTTGGAATTAAAGATGAGAGCTCAATAAGGCCTTTTTTACAGCTTCTTTACGGTTCGGTCAAGCAGAAAAGCGCATCAATGGTGCTCATAGCTGAAGGCCTGAACCCTGTGGCGGAACACGTAAGGTTTGTATCGGATGCTATAATAAGCCTTAACTTTGAGAGCGTTCTCGGACAGAGCGTAAGGGCATTTACTATTCTTGGAAGGTATACATGTTAGACAGATCTTCGAGGACATGACTCTTAAAAAAGTATCAAACTGATCAACTGCCTTAATCGTAAAAAACATTTTTTAACGCGTATTTATAAAACAATATATGGAAAACATAAAGTACTATTACAGAATTTCGGAGAATTTCCACAGATATACCATGAAAAATGAGCAAAGGGTAAATGAGCTGAAAAACCTTTATGCGCTTGTAAAGGAACATGTTGGTCATGAAACGCTTGACCTTGCGTGTGGTGGCGGAATACTTGATTTTATCCTTGAAAATGATGGCAAATCATGTACGGGAATTGATATAAATCCAGACATGATCGATCAGGCCGAAGAATATGCAAGGCTCACTGGGTCAAAGGTAAAATTTTTTCTCGGTGATATAACCCAAGCTAATTTAACCGGAAAGTACGATACGTTCTTTTTGGTGGGCAATGCAATTGCTCACTTTAATGCTAAGGCTTTCGTGAAGATCATCAACAGGATGAACAAACTTTGCAAAGAGGGCTCAACTTTCATAGTGGACTATAGGGATGTTGTAAATCTATTTTATGAAAGGAAATGGAAGAAGCGCATGGTAGAAACCAAGGACAATGTTTCAACCATCAGTATTACATTGAATTACAACTCAGAATCAGGCGAAGTTAAGAAGATAGCCTGGCAGAAAGGCAAAAGGCGCAATAGCATAACATTCACACATGCTGTCTGGTCTCCGTTCATAGTTGAGGCCATAATGAATTCGTTTGGCTGGGAACTGGTAAAGAGGGTGCTCCAGGAAACTTGGCAGGGATGGCTTGATGTCTACAGGCACAGCGGCTCAAGGATCTCGGATGTGGATTCTTGAAGCCATTTAAACAGTGATTGTGTAGAGTTCAAACTCCATTCGATGTTTGTGTAATCAATTGCACCAATCTTAATGTGCTAATTGGTTGTATCGTCATAACGAGCGCAGCGTGTTTTATTCATATTTAGCCTCGGGCGGGATTTGAACCCGCGACCTTCGCCTTACCAAGGCGACGCTCTGACCAGCTGAGCTACCGAGGCTTCAAAAAATGTTAACTGTATATGTTTTTAAGCTTTTAGATTTTTCTCGGAACTTTTGATGTTGTGCATAGCTACAAGATCCTTTTCAAAAAGCTTGAGTTCTTCAGGAATTTTTACGTCAATCGGGTCTTTAAGGCTCAGGCCCATGCTCTTTTTGGTGTTCCATACATAATGGTTAAACTCAACGATCCTCTCAGTGTAAGCTGAAAGGTCTTCCTTTACCGGAACCTCTGATTCTTCAGGGTAAGAAGACAGGTGAACGTTCTTACCGTAGATGTTCTTGTAAAGGTAGTAAGTTATAAACGGTATGTATGGGGACATTAACCTGATCACTACGTCCAGAGCTTTGCGCATAGTAAAATAGGCTGATTGCTTCTCTTCTTCAGAATATTCAGGGTTGTAGATTCTGGGCTTGACCATCTCAAGGTAATGGTCAGCAAAAAGGAACCACGTAAAGTCCCTTATCTTTGTGAAGCTTTTGTTAAAATAATAGGAATTGTTGAGCTCTCTGACGCTCTTTACGAGGGACCTTAACTCCCAGAGTATCCAACGATCTGATAAAGATATGTTTTCAGGCATAGAGGCTTCCTTTGAATTCAGCTGTATGAACCTTGATATGTTCAGAAGCTTTGTGAGAAACTTTGATGCGCTCTCGATCCTGTTATAAGAACATTTTACGTCGTCCTTTGTTATATCACCCTCGAGAAATACCCATGTCCTGAACGCTTCTGCGCCGTACTTCTTTATCACGTCCATGGGGTCTATCACGTTACCGAGGCTCTTGCTCATCTTGTATCCCTTTTCGTCCACTACGTGCATGTGGATCCACACGTCTTTAAAAGGCGGTTTGCCCGTAACAAGGTAGGATTTTAAAAGGGTGAAGTAGAGCCAGCTCCTGACTATTTCTTTGCCCTGAGGCCTCAGGCTTACCGGGTAATTTAGTTCGAAAAATTCTTTGTCATGGGAATAACCTGAAATGTAAAGAGGCGTGTTGCTCGAATCAAACCATGTATCGAAGATCCTTGTTTCGCCCACAAATTCTGTCCCCCCGCACCTTGGACACTTCTCTACAGGCGGTTTTTCTTTCCACGGCACGTAGTACTTACCCTTGGGAGGTACGTAGACGTAACCGCAGTTCTTGCAGTACCACAGGGGTATCTCTGTCCCGTAATACCTTCTTCTTGAGATAACCCAGTCGTCGGTAAGCGAATCTATCCAGCGAAAGAGCAGCTCAGCGCTTTCGGGGGCGTAAAACTTCATCTGTTCAGCAAGCTTCTTGAGCTCGTCCTTGAACTCAACCTGTTTGAGGTAGAGCTCCTTCCTCGGTATGAACTCGATTGGCGTTTTGCTTCTCCAGCATATGGGAGTTTCGTGCTTTATCCTTTCTTCTTTAACCAGGTAGCCCGCGTTTCTGAGGTCCTCCACTATCTTCTTCCTCGCTTCCCTTACTTTGAGGCCGCTGTACTTTCCAGCGTTCTCGTTCATGAGCCCGTTTTCGTCTATGAGAAAAGTCGGCGTGAGTCCAAGGTCTTTAAAGACCATCATGTCACCTCTGTCGCCGTAGCTGCATATCATGACCAGGCCTGTGCCGAAGTCCTGTTTTGCGTATGGATGTGGCAGTATTGGTATCTCGTGATCGAACAGAGGAACCTTTGCTTTTTTCCCTTTAAGATTTTTGTACCTTTCGTCTTCAGGGTTATAGATTATGGCCTTGCAGGCTTTGAGGAGCTCTGGCCTTGTCGTCGCAACTACTACATCAGAGCTGTCCTCGAGCCTGAATTTTATATAGTAAAGGCCAGTAACTTCTTCTTCGTACTCAACTTCGGCATCTGAAAGGGAGATCCTACAGTCAGGGCAGTAGTTTGAAACCTTTTCGCTCTCGTACACAAGGCCCCTGTTGTACAAGTCTATAAAGATGTCCTGGGTGAGCTTTCTGAAATCAGGGTCATCGGTTTCGTACATATCTCCCAGCTTGTATCCCTTTTCATAAGAACTGAAGCTTATGCCAAGAAGCCTGAAAGAGCTGCTGGAAGCTTCAGAGTATTCGTCAAGCTTCTCCTTGCATTTCTGGACAAAGATTTCCCTGGGAGTGTTCCTGATGCTCAGCTTTAGCTCTTTTTCCACCTGCACCTCTATTGGAAGGCCGTTTCTGTCGAGGCCCAGCGGAAAAAGAACGTTGTAGCCGTTCATCCTTTTGTACCTTGCTATGGAGTCCATGTATACGTAGGTGTAGGCGTGACCTATGTGAACCGGGGAGTTAACATAAGGAGGTGGAGTGTCTATGATGTAAGCTGGCCTGCTGTCCTTGACGAACCTGTAGAGCTTCTTTTCTTCCCATTCTCTGGCTATCTCTTTTTCAATATCTGGATTCCATCTTGTTGGTATGCTCATTTTTTCTGATACCTTAACATCACAGCAATGCCGCCGAAGTTCTTAAACATCACTCCTGCCTCTGAACGCGAAGAAACGATCTCGACCTTTGCGCCAACCTGTTTTGCAAGGTCTGAAACGTAGTCCACAACGTCCTGAACGCTTATGTTCCAGAGGCTCTTGCCACAAACGGGGCATACTTGCTGTGACAGAGTTGTCTTTTCTTTGTAAAGATCTGTGCCGCTCACAAATTTTTCAGAAGTATAGCCGCAGTTCTTGCAAACAGCTTCTAGCCTTAAAGTGTTGATGTCTTCTGATAATATTACTTTGTCGGCGTTACCTTCTTTCAAAGCCTGTATTGATGGCTGAAGCCCGTATACAACAAGCCCGTCCTTCTTTGAAACCTCAGAAAGAAACCTGTCTATTATCTTCTTTTCCTCTATAAGCCTGACACCCTCTATCAGCTCTTCACCCCTTTCGAGAGTTTCCCTTATGCCCTCTTCTCCTGCGTAGCCTGTATCGACGAGACCTATGGTTGCCTGCTTCAGCCTGTAATCGAGGTAGTCACCCTTGTAGAAGTCTTCCTTGGACATGCCCGGACCGCTGATTATCAGCCTCTTTACCCTGTAAGTATCTATAAAGATCTCCTTTGCATGCTGAGCAACCCTGTGAAAGAAGTCGTTTATCTCGTTCTCCCTGATCCTTTCGAACCTCCTTGCAGATTGTCCTCCCTGCCTGTGTTTGCTGCCAACTCCGCTGGTTATAACTTCAATTACCTCAACCCTGTCACCTGAGATTATCCCGAAGCCAGCCTCAGAGAGGTCTATCGATATTACGCCTATAAGGTCTTCTTCCTTTAAAAGCGATTTTAAGATGTCTAAATGAAAGTGATCGTCGCACCTATAAAGGTAGGTTGGAACTGGTTTTGGGGGCACTATCTCATAGTACTTCAGCTCTTCGTTTGCTGGGTTTTCGGGTGAGGGAACGTATCCACAGAAAACTATGAGCCCGTTTTCCGGGAACTGTTTGTAAAGCTTCAACTTCTGCATGATGTGAGTAAGCGCGTCCTGAACGTGCGTCCTCGTCTGATCGCTCTTTATGTTTGAAGCCGTGCCGTATTCATCCCTGAGCTGGTTTATCACATCATAAGGAGGTCGCTTTGGCGGTATGTAAAGGGATATCAGCTCAGTCCCTCGACCTGTAACGTTAGATAGCTCGTTAAGTAGCCGTTTAACTCTATAAATTTCAACCGAATCATACTGCTGTTGCATCAGTTATCCTGATAAAATACAGAAACGTTAATTTTAAAACGTTTTTATACATTCTACTAGGGCAGATGAAGACAGTAGTTAAAATTTCAGGAAGCGTTTTTGACGAAGCGGGAGCAGAAAAAAGGATCATTGAGCTTGCATCTGTTTTTGAAAGGTACGTGCAGGATGGGAACAGCCTGGCACTTGTCGTGGGAGGGGGCAAAAGGTCAAGGGAGCTCATAGAGCTCGGGAGGAAGCTGGGAGCAACAGAAGATGTGCTGGACGAGATAGGGATAGACGTTACAAGAATCAACGCAAAGCTGCTGATGTCTTGCATGAAGGATTCTTACCCGAAGGTTATAACAGATCTCAGAGAAGCTGACATAGCGTGGTCGATAAAAAAGATACCGGTTGCTGGAGGGCTATCCCCCGGGCACAGCACCAACGCAGTTGCTGCCCTTTTAGCTGAACACCTCAGGGCTGACCTTTTTATAAATTCAACAAAAGCTGGAGGCGTCTTTGACAGGGACCCAAAGAAGTACCCTGATGCCAGGCTTATGGAAATGGTTGATGTCGAAGAATTGAAAAAGATAATAAAGGGGTCCTCTGAAGCCGGTACATACGAGCTTCTTGACGAAGTTTCTATAGGGATAATCGAAAGGTCCAAGATCAGGACGCTGGTAACAGGAACAGGAACCACAGAAATCAAGAAAGCCTTATATGGAGAGAAGGTCGGAAGTATGATCGTATTTGAGCGAATCTGAGGAAAAAAGAAAAAGGGCAAAGGATCTTTACATTCCACCGCATTCTCACTGCAAGGTCTGCGGGAAAGCCATTCCTGAAGGACAGATATACTGCAGCAAGGAGTGCAGGGACAGAGATCTGAAAGCGCAGAGCAGGGAAAAGAAGATGATGTGGGTGTTTTACGGAGTGTTCATGGGGCTTCTCGTGGTTCTCCTCCTGGCCAGCTACATTTTTAAGTGAAAACGTTTAATTTCTACTCTGCTATAAAGCAGTTAGATTGAAAGGAGTTTTGGGAATAACAGGAGCCAGCGGGATAATCTACGGCGTAAGGCTTGCTGAAGAGCTTAACAGGAGCGGAGTTGAGGTTCACACAATATTTACAGAAGCTGCGAAGAAGACATCAGAGTACGAGCTTGAAGATGCATACCAGAGGGTTAAAAAAGTTTCAAAAAAGGTCTACAGAGAAGAAGATATAGATGAAGCCCCTGCAAGCGGCTCGAGCGGTTTCAGCTTTATGGCAATCGCTCCCTGCAGCATCAGGACTCTGGGGTCGGTTGCAAACGGTATAGCTGACAACCTGCTGACGAGGGCTGCAATGGTCAATCTAAAGGAGAGAAAAAAGCTGCTGCTCGTTATCAGGGAAACGCCGTTATCTACTATCGATATTATGAACATGCTGAAGGTTTCGATCGCGGGGGCCATTGTAATGCCAGCTTCTCCCGGGTTCTATTCGAAACCTAAAAGCGTAGAAGACATGGTTAACTTTATAGTGGGGAAAGCTCTTGACATTCTTGAGATAAAGCACAGCCTTTACAAAAGGTGGAAGGCTGACGAACAGCCTTAGCATGGGAGTAGACCTTGCGGGGTCTGTAAAAAGAAAAACTGGGTTAGCCCTTTTAGACGGGCTTCTTAAATGCAGGTACGTTACTGTTTATACTGATGAAGACATAATGAGGATGGCGCTGGAAGAAGACCCTGATGTAATAGTTATCGATGCGCCCCTGAGCATACCGCGGGGGAGGAAGGATATAGATGACAGGAACGGGCCGCACTTCAGAGCGTGCGACGTTGAGCTCAGGAAGATGGGAATAAAGTTCTTTCCAGTTACCCTCGGGCCGATGAGGATGCTCACTGAAAGGGGTATAAAACTGTCGAAGAAGCTCGTCTCACTCGGCTTCAGGGTTATTGAATCTTACCCTGGAGGCGTTCAGGATGTTCTTGGTATACCGAGGAAGAAGAACATGAAAGGGCTGATAGATGGGCTCCAAAAACTTGGAATAAAAGGGTGCGGGGATGATATGAACGACCACGAAGCCGATGCAGCAACGATAGCGTACCTGGGGATTCTCTTCTTGAAGGGTTCAGCCGTTTCTCTTGGAGATCCAGATGAAGGACTTCTCTACCTACCCAAAAAATTAACCCAGTCCTAGCTGGGAAAAAGTATAAACTTTAATTCCTTCAGGTACGTTGATTCCTTCTGCCTGTTTAAAAGCTACGATAGTAACAAAACCTAAGTTTTTTGCACTGTCAACGAGCCTCTGTGTAGCTATGCCATCAAGGATGATGTGCTTTCCTTCGCTCAGCTTATCAAGAGCTGACATGAGCTCGTTTATCGGAAGCCTTGCTATTTCGTTAAGATCTTTATCAAGGACTACAGCCTCCAGCGTTTCCTTTATTGACGGGTATATTGACTTTATCTTTTCAAGGAGAGACGCATCTATCTCCGGCAGGACGACTTCTTTGGCTGGCTTCCCTTCTAGTATGCTCTTTATTTCAGCAGGCGTAAGTTCTTCGACCTCCCTGCCGGCAGGAGCCCTGTATATTGGTATGTCGCCCAGCATCTGTTCCAACTCTTTCTGGATGAGGTCCCCTCCCCTGTCTCCGTCAAGAAAAGCTATCAGGTTCTTCTTGCCCTTGAGCTGAACGACGCTTTCAGGCACCTTAACGCCGTTGAGCGCCAGCGTGTTATAGTAACCGGCCCTCTGGAGGTTTATAACGTCGGCCCTTCCCTCAACCAGAATTATTGTATCGCTGCTGTTCACTTCAGGACCGGCTGGAAGCTTTTCAGGCCCCCATTCCAGGACTTTGTATGGCTTGAGGACTTCATATATTTCGTTTTGAATCTTTTCCCCCTCGCTTGCGGACTTGATGTACCATTCCTTAAGTATCTCCTTGGCCCTTTCCGCTACCTGCTTTCTCTTTGCTTCCCTTATGTCCTGTATTTCCTGTAGCTGAATCTTTGCATCGCACGGGCCAACCTTTTCGACGCTTTCAACCATAGCCGCAATGAGCGCGGTAGTTACTATGTCGGTAGAAGAGGGAATTATGATCTCGCCAAAAACCTTGTCGTTTTTCGATTGCATGTTTATTTCAATTCTGCCTATCTTCCAGTTTTTCTGGAGCTCGTTAAGGTTAAGCTCTGAACCAAAAAGGCCCTCAGTCTGTCCAAATATAGCGCCTATAATGTCAGCCTTTTCAACTATGCCCTCTATTGTAAACTTCAGCTTTATCAGGTACTTGACAGTTCCGTCTGGCAACTTTTCTCACCTATTGAAAGAATAGTTACTTACTTAAAAGCCTTTATGAATTTTATAGCCAATCAGAGGCCCAAAACCTCTACTTTTTCAGATGCGTTTTCGAGCCTTTTCCAGTAGTCCGCAACCATTTTTTCAGCTTTTTTGTTTACCTCTTCTATGTTAACCTTTACGAACCTGCCACCTTTAAGAAGGACTTCGCCGTTGACAATCACGGTGTCGACGTCTTTGCCGTTAACCGAGTTTACGAGATAACCGTAAGCAGAACCAGAGTTAAGAGGCGTTGGCCTGACTGATGGCCTGATGATGACTACGTCAGCAAGCTTTCCAGCTTCTATCGAACCGAGCCTGTCATCTATGCCAAGCGCCTTTGCCGCGTTAATGGTGCTCATTTCAAGAACCTGCTGAAAGCTCATGACCCTAGGATCTAGCTTGTTAACCTTGTGTATCAGGTATGTTGCTCTGATGTTTTCAAACGTATCAAATATGTAGCCATCGTTGCCTATGCTTACGTTAATCCCCATGCCGAGCATTTCAGGCACCGGAGCTATGCCCACAGCGTTAAGCATGTTGCTGAGCGCGTTATGGGCTACAGAAGTTCTCGTGCTGGATATGAGCCTGAGCTCATCTTCGTTTACCTGAACGGCGTGAGCTACGAGCGTTCTTTTGCCCAGTATTCCCAGGTCGTAAAGCCTTTCAAAAGTCCTCTTGCCGTACCTTTCAAGGTTGTGATAAAGGTCCCACTTTCCCTCTGAAGTGTGTATCGTTATCGGAACAGAATGTTTATCAGAAAGCTCTTTTCCGGCTTTCAGAAGATCGTCGTGAACTGTGAAAGAAGCGTGGATGCTCACCATACCGTTCATCCTCTCATCTTTGCTCTTCTTTATGTACCTCTCGTTCTCTTTTAGACCTTCAAACCCCTCTTCGCTGGTTCTTCTCTGAGTGGCTTCGAAAGATATGAAACCCCTTATGCCGGCTTCAAGCACGCCTTTCTCTATCATGTCAAGCACTCCTTTTATTGCGTTAGGACCAGAGAAAGTGTCGGCAAATGTCGTGGTTCCGCTCCTCAGAAGCTCGAGCGAAGCTGTAAACGCGCTGATGTAAGCGTCGTCCCCGTTCATGGTTTCATCCATCGGCCACCATATCCTCTGAAGGTTCTGGGTAAAATCGCTCGGGGGTTTAAGCTTTAACGGAGCTCCTCTCAAAAGTATTCCATAAAGGTGAGTATGAGAACAGACAAAACCCGGGGTAATTATGCTGCCCGTAGCATCTATCTCCTCATCTGCTTTTAACCTTGAAACGCCCTTTTCAACCTGGACTATTCTGCTGTTTTCTATGAGGATTGAACCGCTGAAAACCTCCCTTTTACCGTTCATCGTAACAATTATACCGTTGTTAACCGAAACTGTCCTGTTCATCTCACCAGATACTTACAAGTCGTGGTAAAATAAACTTTTAATTCAATTTTTTAAAAAATCGCAGTTGATCGATAAACAGCACGATAAACGGTGAGTGCTGTTCGTAAACTATCCAGCCCTAACGGAAGTGGTCTCTGGTAAAAAGATGGAAAATTTAGTTATTTGCTGAAAAAGCTGTTCAAAGAGACCTCAGTGGCACAAATACACAGCCCCCGTAGCTCTCCTCCCTTCCATTTTTCCACCTCTTTATAAGGTCCTGATAACCCCTTCCTCCTACCGGCGCAAGAACAAAGCCGTCCTTCTTTACCTGCGCAAGCAGTTCATCCGGTATTTTCTGCGCTGCTGCCATGATGACAGCCTTATCGTAAAGCTCTTCTTTTGAGTAAGGCGGAAAGCCCTTGCTGCCATCACCTAGTACCGGGATTACATTGCTGTACCTTTCCAGGTTTTTACGGGCAAACAGGTAAAGCCTGTAGCTGAGCTCGACAGTTACTACTGAACCAGGGCTTACCATCCTAGATATAAGCGCGGCGCTGTAGCCGCTTCCTGTTCCTATCTCAAGCACGTGCTCGTACCTTTTCAGCTCAAGCGCTTCGAGCATTATCGCGATCATGCTGGGGGCCGAAATCGTCTGACCTGTATCGCCCAAAACCAGAGGTTCATCAACATATGCGAGCTTTTCGCTTCCAGGCCATACAAAGTCAGCCCTGTCGACTTCAAGGAAGGCTCTGGCTACTGCTTGGCTCTTAATGTATCCATCTCTTATCAGAGATTGAACCAGCTCAGCGTTAGAACTAAAACCACTGATCAAGGGAACTCGCGGCAGGCCTCTTCCTTATCCTTGTAAGCGCGTTCTTAACCCTGTCAACGGAAAAGTTCCTTTCGTCACAGAGAAATTTTATCACGCCTTCTTCATCAGGCTGCCTCCATTCAAGCCCCTGAACGTCCTTCACCTGGGGTTCCAGGAATATCTTTCTTACCTCAGACAGAATTTCCGGGGGGAGAAACTCTGAAAGGCTGGGAACCTCCTTTATGTTCTCGATCTTTCCGTATTTCTTTACCAGCTTGAGCGCGGTCTTCGGGCCTATTCCCTTTATTCCTACGTTAAAGTCAGTGCCCACGAGTATTCCGATGTCAACGAGTTGTTCCCTCGTTATTTCATAAAATTTCAGAAGCTTTTCTGTTTCTATCATCTCAGGGGATATCTCAATGTATACATCCTTGTTCGGCAGCTTTCTCCTTCCTGACACAGTAAGGTTTCGTACGAGCCTTGGGGAGCCAAAGAGCAGAGAGTCATAGTCCTGTGAGACAGATCCCCATGTTACCCCCCGGGCTGCCATATAAGCTGCCTGAGCTTCTCCTTCGGAAGGGGCTTCAACCCACGGTACCCCCATCAGATCAAGCAGCGTCTTTGAATCCTCCACCATGTAGTTTTTAAGGAAAGCAGCTCTAGTAGCGAATTTCTTCATAAGCTCTTCGTTCCCCTGGGCTCTGGCTTCTTCGTACATCTTCAGTGCCTCCTCCCTTGTCTTTCTCCTTTCTTCTATCTCCTTTGCCTTGAGTTCGGGAGGCTTTCCGTCAAAAACGTAAACGACCTTTAGTCCCTTTTCTATAAAGTTGACTGTCCTGTAAAAAAGACCGCTCAAATGACTCGTTATCCTCCCATGAGAATCCATCAGCGGGGACCCGTCTTCTCCCCTTATCGTCGTGAGAAACTGGTAGATTGCGTTGTAAGCATCTATCGAAAGCCTCTTACCGTTAAGGTTATCCAGCTGTATATCCTGCTTTAAACCCTCTTCTATTAGAGGGGAGAGGTCTACTCCCATGTTTATAATTTAAAAGACCTTAGATTTATCCTTTAAAACTCGTGAGCTGTCCCAACCTTTTAGTATGAGCTTACGGTTCATCTTTTTTCACTTGAGACCAAGTCCTTAGGGCTGGGTACCCATGTGAGCTGCTTATTAATTTATCGGCAATGCTTTTCCTGTGTTAGCGTTTCAATGATAATTGTGATGCTGTTTAGAACGATGCCATTTAGCATTTTTAGTCATGGCTTATAGAGTGAGCTAGTGTATCTCTGTCATTTAATGAGGGATATATCACTTAGTTCACAAAATTACATAAAGGGCTTTTGCCCCATTATCGATAAAGATAAAACTGGCTGCAAAGGTTTTTAGCAGGAAAGCCATAATATAAGCTTATGCAGTTTTCTGTAATAATACTGGCGGGAGGAAGGGCCAGCAGGTTTGGGAGCGATAAGCTCCTTTACGAGTACAGGGGAAAAACCATGCTTGAAAGGGTCGCTGAAGCGGCAGTAAAAAGCGGCGCAGAAGAAGCAATAATGACGGTTAAGGAGCTGAAAGATGGCTATGACAGAATTGCTAAAAGGCTTGGAATTAAAGTTGTAATGGACAGTTTAAAGGAATTTACCCCTCTTGCAGGTTTATGCAGTGGTGCTGAAGCCGCAAAAAGCTCTAACGTGATAGTAATATCTGGAGATTCGCCTCTGGTTTCTCCCAAGTTTTTCAGAACGATGAACTCTTACCTTGAAAAAATATGGACAGAAGCGGCAGTTCCGCTTTGGCCTGATGGAAGAGTTGAAGTAATACATGCGGGGTACAGAAAAGAACCGTTGCTGGATGCGTGCGGAAGGATGATTAAAGCTGGAGATTATGAAGTAAAAAGGGTCCTGCTCTACATTAAGAGCGTTTATTTAGTGCCTGTAGAACAGGTTGATAAAAATTCTCTTATCGATGTAGATTCTATCGATGATCTTAAAAATTTAGATCCCTGAGACCTCTCCGCCTTCAACGGGTCCCTGGGTTTCTTTCCCTTCAAGCGCTTCAAACAGATAGTTCAGGAACTGGGCTTCCGGAACAGCTCCAATAAAAACGTAGGAGCCGTTTATCACGATGTGAGGAACTGACATGACCCCGTATTCGTTTGCAAGCTCTTCAAATTCAAGGGCTTCAACCATATCGCCCTTTATCCTGGGGTTTGTCATAGAGAACTGATGTGCTATCCTTACAGCCCTTGGACAGTAAGGACATGAAGGTGTAACAAAAACCTGGATCTTTACGTCCTGTTCTATCGTCTTTAGCTTGTTTATCGTGCTCGGCGCAAGCCTTGTTGAATTCCTGCTGACGTCTATGATGTCATCTATAAAAGCGTTAAACTCATATCCTGCCGGTATGCCGTAAAAGTGGAAGTTATACTTTGTTCCATCAGAAAAACCTAGGGCTGGCGCCATTTCAACGTTGTATTCTTTCGCTTTTTCAGGGTTTTCATCGAAGTCATACACTTCGTAGCTGAGCCTCTGATCGAGGGATGCAACCTCTTTTGCCAGCTCAACAAGCTCTTTGCAGTATTCACAGTTCTCTTTCTTTGTAAACACCGCCAGAGTTACGTGGTTCTGAAGCCTCTTGGAGAAAACCTCTTTCAGTACTGCCTGGTCATCTTCTGATATTAAGCTCATACTCATACACCTAGAGCCCGTAATATATTAACTTCTATCAACTTTTTAGGAAGCGCTCCAACTATCTGATCCACGAGCTGACCGTTCTTGAATATCAGGAGAGTTGGGATGCTCATGATTCCGTATTCCATCGCCGTAATCTGGTTTTCGTCGACGTTCAGCTTTCCGAAAGCTATCTTTCCTCTGTACTTTCTTGCCAGTTCATCGACTACTGGCGAGACCACCCTGCAGGGGTAGCACCACTCTGCCCAGCAATCAACAACAACGTTCTCGTTCTTTGATATAAAATCTTTAAAAGTTTCATCAGTTAAAACAACAGGACCTTCATAAGCCTGAGATTCATGAGCAGCAGATTTTTGAGAGATCAGCTGCCTTAATATCTTCTGCTTTATCAGTTCTTCATCGTCAACCGAAGTCATAAAGATTGAACATATGTTGATTTTTTTAAATATTGCTCAAATATTTTTAAAAAATAATGTAAAAAATCAAACAGGTATTTCCTTTTTTAAGCTTAACCTTTTCAGCTGTTAACATACTGATTCTATTTTTAGCTCTGGTAAAGCAATTTTTTGTTTATTGCTGAAAAAGTAAACTACCGCGCCCTTACCAGTAGATCAAAAATTTTTAGCGAAAGATGGCGTTTTGCCGCTTTTGCAAACAATGCGCAATTCTACGATCTAATAATGGTA
>JAWDMM010000028.1:0-15446 GCA_046536595.1 Nitrososphaeria archaeon
ATTAAAAGGGGTGATGTCAGAGTGATCTGGATGCAGAAAGGTATATCGAACGATGAAGCTGCAAAAAAGGCAGAAACCAAGGGCATTACAGTGATTCAGGACAGATGCATGTACGAAGAGTACACCAGGCTTTTTGGCGCATAGCTTTCAAGTATTGCAAAAACAGTTTTCAATCATTTCAGATAAGGCTAAGCTGTTTGACTTTTCTAAGAACCTCCCTTGAATATCCGTTAGGGTAACTTTTTCAAAAACATGGGCTATCATCTCTTCTTTATCTATTATATAATCCTCTTCGTAAAAAGCACTCCATCGGCTACGTATTTTTTGATTATTTTTTCTGTCTGAAAGTATCTGGCTTCCTCACCGCCTTATAAGGGATATGCTTCCCAAGGTCTTAAGGGTTACACCTCTTTGACGGGAGCTACTTCCGTTATGTAACACAAGAGATGAGAGCGGCTTTGTAATACTTTGAACTAAAAAAGCCAGTTGCCTTTTTCAATATGTTCAGTGAACTATTAAGGTCGGAGTGCAATTTATGTCCTCTTGGGCAGTAAACTAAGACTCTTGGATTTCTGCGGACTTCAACACCGTTATACGCACAGTGTTTAGAGGTGTTATACTTAATCACTTCATACGCTTTCATTCCGTATTCCTGAGCTTCAAACTCTATGGCGCTCATCAGCTCAGAGATTTTTTGCGCTTCCCTTTGGGAGCAATCTTTATCTTGATAGTCTTTCTGTTGCTCGGTTTTACTTCAACGGTTTCTTTTCTGATGCTAGCCAGTATATCCTAAGAAGTCGGCTCAGGAACCCCAGTTACAAGTTGACCAACCCAGCAATGAAAAAAGAGATCGAAGGACTTATAAAAGGGTTTTATCCGTTCAAACTTTAATCATTAACATCTCCGCCGTAAACGGCGAAGCTTTCAGGTTTCTGTAAAGAACCACAACTTTTTCCCATGTACTGGCTCAGCCTTACTGCTTTTCTATCCTGATTTTTTTAGCTCAAAATCCGGAGCTTCAGAACCTATCTTTAGCATGATATTATGTTTGCATATACAGGTATTAAGGTTGTTAAGAAGTTTTGTTCAGTACAGCTTTAAAATTTAGATAATGCGTCGGAAAATTTTCTGCACGATATAAAAGTTTTGGATTAAAAAACTGAACTTCTGCAATATTTTTTCAATTTTATTAAGAGTTAACACGAATCAAATTTGGTGAGCTGCTAGTGCTTTACAGAATCTTTAAGTTCATGTTATAACGATCTCTCCGTACATACCGTTTTCTGCATGCCCTGGATAGGTGCATATGTACCATAAAGTATTTTGTCCCCGAAGCTGAACCGAGTATGAATAGGTATACGCGTTGCCGTTGCTTGTAGGAGGCAGATAGGGCATCATTTCCATAAAACCTCCTGAAAAGGACATCATGCCAGGTCCAACCATATAGCTGTACGGCGGGGACTGAACAGTTAATACAAAGTTGTGGTACATATCATCATCTAAATTGATCAGCGTAATGATTAATGTAACCGGTCTGCCTGCTGTGTTAAACACCAGAGTGGGGTTTATCAGACCGTAAATGACGAAAACGTCGCCATGTGCATAAGCTGGCATCTTTTGTCCGGTTATTTTTTCGGCCATGCTCCCCATCATGGCATACACCGTCAGCTTTACATAAGTTGAGTTTATTACTGCTGTATCGTTAGCCAGAAACACCTTAACGTATGAGGGTACTGATAAAGCTTCTATCATGGCCTCGTTAACCAGGACCGTTTTTCCGTAATAGGTCATCATGCTGTAACCCTGATAAGGTCTCTGATTATATATTGGCCCATAAAAATAAAGCATAAGAGGATAAGCAAGAAAGGCTGTCCCGATTATGACAATGAGAATCAGTGCAATTACAGCAGGGCCTTTCACGCCCTGTTCACCTCAGGTTCCAGGGTTAAACCCATGATTCCGCCTATGAGCATTAACAGCGAGCCCACAATAAAACCGAACATCGTTGGGAAGGCCATCACAGAGCCAGCTATGATAAACACAGAACCCGCGGTAGCCTTTTCTTTTTCACCGCTGCTCAGGAGCCAGATCCCGGCTATTCCAAGAACCAGCGTGATGAATCCAAGAAAAATATAAAACAGGAACCAGTAGAAACCGTAAGCAGGAAAATGCATCATTACCATGTATGAACCAGGATAGGCATACGCTCTTGCGGGCCAGAACCCGCGAAAAAGCATCAAAAAAATTAATGCGAAGGCCTGGAATGCAACCCCTATAGAAGACAGCGTCAAAGCAGTTTTATATTCGTACATATTTTCTCATGCGATTTATTTACCACGGGCAGATTTTAACATAGCGATTTACGAGTGTTAATTACGCAATGCCGTATTTTTTCCTGAACTCCCTCAAACAGGTGGGACAGCAGAAAAACCTTGTCACCCCTCTGTATTCAAGCAGATAAGGCTTTCCGTTGATGGTGTTTCCGCAGTATTCGCACTTTAAGTTTGCCCTTATCTTTTTGAATTTTTTGTGCTTTTCCTTTACGTATTCACTTATAAGGTGTGTGTTAACCTCGATGATGCCCTCGTTTTTACCTATCTCCTCGTTGAGCATGTCAAGAGCGCTTACATCTTCCACCTCAGATTTAACAAGAAGGTTGTAAAAACCAGTAAGCCTGTAGATTTCAGTTACATCTTCCAGTGCGGAAAGGCTCTCTTCAACATTTTTGAGGCTTGAAGGGTCACACCTAATAAGTAAAAAAGCCGAAACTCCGCTCTTAACTTTGTTCCTGTCTATCAAAACTGTGCTCCCCTTTATTATACCTGAATCCTTAAGCCTTTTTAGCCTTAAGTTTAAGGAAGGAGGGGAAAGGCCAGTAACCTTTGTAAGGTCCCTGAGAGACAGGCAGCCGTCTTCAAGAAGAGAGTTTATTATCTCAACGTCAACTTCATCCAGCTCCATAGATTTAATTTTAAACTTCAATATTAAATGTCTACCTGTAAAATTACCTAACAAATGTTAAGAAAAATCGATATTACGATCTGCTTTCAAACTGTTAATCATGGAAAACATTGACCCGGTGTGTGGTATGAGCGTGAAGGATACAGAACATAAAGTCCTTTATAAAGGCAAGATCTACTATTTTTGTTCAAGAAAATGTAAAGAAGAATTCCAGAAGGACCCTGAGGGCTACCTTAAGTCGGGCCCACGGGGGATGCCTTCTTGAACTCTGAAAAAGAAGAAAAGCTGAAGATTGTAGGAATGCACTGTGCCACCTGCGTGAACACAGTATCAAAGGCCATAGGCAAAGTTGAGGGTGTTAAAGCAGTATCCGTTAACCTTGCAACTGGTTTTGCAGAAATAAAGGGTTCTTACAGGCTTAACAGCATAGTGGAAGCTGTAAAAAGGGCTGGATATGACGTAGAAACAAAAGATTTAAAGCTGGTCCTTAGGGCAAACCCTGAAAACTCAAGAAGGATCATGGAGATCATTTCAGACATCCCGGGCATAATTTCAGTAGATTTTAACCCGTCAACCAGCGTTTTGAACCTCAAAATAAACCCGGCCACAGCTGACCAGAAATTAGTGGTTGAAAAGCTCAGGGATTACAGTCCTGTAGAGGTTGATGATAAGAAAAAAGGAGAGACATCTTTTGTAAGACGCGAGTTAAACTCCATGATTTATTCTCTGGTTGCAGGAGCCATCTTTACCTCGTTTGTGCTTTATTTTCAGTACAGATACATGAATTTTTTGGCTTTTATTTTTTCAGTTCCGGTAGTTGTATACTCAGGAAGAAGGTACTTTTCGGGTGCTTACAGGGCTCTGAAAAACAGGACGGCTGATATGGATACCCTAGTGGCGCTTTCTGCCGGGACCGCATGGACTTACAGCGTGTTTAACTTAATTCGCGGCGGAGAAGTTTTCTTTGATGCAGCAAGCCTTCTGATAACCTTTGTGCTGGTAGGAAAGACCATAGATTCATACTTGAGGTACAGAATATCTTACATTCATGCACCAAAATATACGGCAAGGCTGGAAAGCGGAAAGATAGTCGATTCAGATCAGGTCAGCGTTGGAGACATAATAATAGTAAAATCAGGAGAGGTCATACCCGTGGACGGAGTAGTAGAAGAGGGTTCAGGCGAAGTTAACGAATCAATTTTAACTGGGGAAACGCTTCCTGTAAAGAAAGTTAAGGGGGACTCAGTTATATCGGGAACAACTTTAACAAATGGATACATTAAAGTATACACAACAAGGGCTGGAGAAAGGTCTTACGTAAACCAGCTGGTAAAAGCCATCAACGATGCCAGCACGACTTCTATTGGACTGAAGAGGGCTGTGGACAGGGCCGCCGCTTACTTTACTCCTGTAATAATGATCATAGCAGCTATAACTTTTTTTGTATGGCATTTTTTCGTTCCAGCAAGCCTTGCGCTCCTTTTTGCTATAGCCGTGCTTGCTGCTGCCTGCCCGTGTGCTCTCGGGCTTGCAACGCCCCTCGCTGTGCTAGCCGAAATCAGGGAGCTCTCCAAAAGAGGAGTTATAGTAAGGCATGGATCAGCGCTGGAAAAGCTCAAGGAAGTTAAAACCATAATCTTTGATAAAACCGGGACCATAACAACCGGCGACGTTAAGGTTGAACCCGTTAAAGCTTATGATGAGAACGGCCTTGAACTGGTCGCCGCGCTTGAATCTCTAAGCTCTCATCCTGTTGCCAGGGCAATTTCAAAGCTTGGCAAAAAAAGGCTTAAAGTAAAGGAATTCAACGAATTCCCGGGAGAAGGGGTCATGGGAACCGTTGAAGGGCACACCGTTATAGTAGGAAAAAGGGAATTCATAGCCAGCAACTGTGAAGATGTTCCTGAAGGAGACATAATAGGCTGTGTGGACTTTAAGCCGGTGATTTCATTCAGGATCAAGGATGAGATAAGGGAAGGGGTTAAGGAATTTGTGACAGATCTTAAAAAAAGGTATGAAGTAATAATTGCTACAGGCGATTCAAGCGATTTTGCAGACCAGGTTGGAAAGGAACTTGGCGTAAGAGTCTACAAAGGGCTGACGCCGGAAAAAAAGGCCGAGCTCGTAAAGTCTTTTGAAAACGTCATGTTTGTGGGGGACGGAGTCAACGATGCGCTGGCATTGAGGACAGCGTTCGTGGGAGTTGCGATGAACACAGGATCTGAAATAAGCAAGCAGGCAGGAGACGTTATCATATTTGCCCCGACGGCCCTAAAGGTGCTTTGGGAGGGGGCAAAGAAGCTCGAGAAAAGAATAAAGGAAAATCTGATTTGGGCTTTCGGGTACAACTCGTTTTTTATACCGCTAGCGGCAGGAGTACTTTACCCGGCAATCTACCTTGCTCCCCAGTTTGCGGCCCTTGCGATGTCCATGAACAGCGTCACTGTAACCCTCTGGTCGTTCCTCAGACCATAAAATCAAAAGCTTACACGCAGAATTTCATTCAGTTGATCTCCTTCAACAAGTCAGGGCAAAAGGTTAAAAAAATTAATAATATTTTATATAATAAATTTTTGAATAATATTGAATATGGTAAAGATGACCGAAAATGATATAAAAAAAGCTCTGAGTTCAATGAAAGAATGGTCGTACAAAGATAATGAAATCTATAAGGAATATGTTTTTAATAACTTTATGCAGTCAGTAAAGTTCGTTAACATCATAGCGCCTGTTGCCGAGTCAGTTAAACACCATCCGGATATATTTATTTCATACAATAAAGTAAGAGTAGCTTTAACTACGCACGATGAGGGAGGAGTTACAGAAAAGGACATAGATCTTGCAAAAAAGATAGACAGCCTTTCTTTCCTAGTATAGAGCTTGAACTTTTAAGCGCAAATATACAGATGTTTAAGGCCTTTCAGCTTATAAAATGGCTCATGAGATTAAAGATTATCATGTACACTATTCCATTCTAAAACTGAATTCTTGTAAAAAATGTCTAAAAAATGATCCTAAAAAGCGACCGTGGTTTAACATAAAACGTCAGTTTTTTTAAAAAAATTTCCGTCAAATATTTTTATGTAAAAAAGAAAAAAAGTTCAATGATTATTTTATTTAAAAAAGAGCGCTATGACGTGCTCGATCAAAAACAGCCTGAAAAATCTTTTGCTACTGTATCATTCCTAACTTCGTACAAACTGAAACACATGACTTGTAGCTTTTTAAAAAGAAGCTTACCCGTAACCAAATTTCTGAGGTGATAAAATGGCCAGATATGTTCTGATTTCCGATCTTACTTTACTTTATAACTACAGGAATTTTCCCTTGCTTGATTTTCTACCCTGTGCACCATCAGGTTCGATACCCGGTTTTTTCTATAACTTTTTAAAGGGAAGTGAGTCTCCGCCTCTGGAAAACGGCGAGTCTATGTTCAGTCCATATTCGGTCAGAAAGATAGAAGCTTCTCTGCTTAAAAGAAACAGAAGAGAAGACGTAGCTGTACCACATTTTGACTACATAGACAGATTTATAGGCGAAGATACTGAGATCATAGGCATTTCTACCATGGATCCACTTGGCTTTGGCCCGCTAACCATGTCTTTCGCTGCGCTGATGGGGAAAAACGGTGAAGCCTGGGTTAAAAAAGAGTGGGAATTTCTTTTAAAAAAGATAAACGCTGTAAGAGGAAAATCAAAGTTAATCGTTGGAGGTCCTGGGGTATGGGAGTTTACCGTGATGCCGGAGGAACTTGACAAGTTTGGCATAGATTATGCGGTACAGGGTGAGATCGACGATCTGGCCCCCGAACTCTTTGAGCAGATATCGAGTGGTGGCATTGACAGGAACCTGTTTTTTAACGGCTACGTTTCTTATGATGAGAGCTTCAGGAGGTTTAGCAAACCCGATGAAAGGTTCATTTCACGCAGGATTGGCACCAGGATGTACCCGACTCTTGATGAAATACCTGAGATTGTCAGACCGTCTATGAAAGGGCTCACAGAAGTTATGAGGGGTTGCGGCATTGGCTGCGATTTTTGCGAAGTAACGCTCAGACCCCTCAGGTATTATAGCGTTGAAAAAGTAAAAAAGGAAATAGAGGTAAACGCCAGGGCAGGCTTACAGTCAGCCTGGTTACATTCAGATGAAATATTCGCTTACATGCACGGCCCCAGATTTGAACCAAACTTTGAAGCGATTACAGAGCTTTTTAAAGGGGTTATGTCAGTAAAGAATATTTCCCATACAAACCCAACCCACGGGAGGATATCTATTCCGGCTGGTTATCCCGGTCTCATAAAGAAAGTTTCAGAAATTATAAGAGCCGGGCCTGATAACTGGATAGGCATCCAGGTTGGTCTTGAGACAGGCAGCGAGAGGCTTGCCAAGCTTCACATGCCAAACAAAACGTTACCCCTTAGGATAGGTCCTGATGGCAGCTGGCAGGAAATAGTCTGGACGGGCGTTTACAACTTAAACAGGTATTACTGGAGGCCAGCTTTTACAGTTCAGGTTGGACAGATAGAAGAAACAGACGAGGATAACTGGGAAACTGTAGCTCTTATAAACAGGCTTAGCAACTCTGAGGTTGATGGTAGACCCTTTGAATTTACGGTAACTCCTATGCAGAACGTGCCGCTCGGGCTTATAAAGAACAGGGAGCTGAAATGTTTGAAGCTGACAAAATCCCAGCTTGCGGTCTATTATGCATCATACAGACACCTTGCAAAAATGGCTGCGCGCGACGCTTATTCTGAGGGGGCAGGTAACCCCCTGTCAAGGCTTGGCGCTTCATTGCTTATACATATGGGTGGATGGTTTATGATGAAGTTTATCGAAGATATATGCAGAAAGAACGGAGTTGATGTAGAGAAGGTGAAGAATTACGGGCTAAAAAGTCCAATGACAATCACATCCAGAGTTCAACTTGCACAAACATAAAAACAAAAAAATATTATAACTTAAGATGCGCCATCAGGAAACCTGCATCTTCAGATCGCGGGCAACCTTTTTTGCATTTGATCAGATACCTTATACCTATTATCCCTCCCGCTGCCATGAGTGCAGCACCAAAACCCGCAAGTATCAGTAACGGAGCTGATAGAAATACGAGAGAATATAGCTCTCCAGCAACAAAAGATATGATTTCCCCGAAGATGAACAGGTATCCTGTGAGCGCTCTTTCTTTCCCGCTGATACCGTATATTTCAAAAGTTAAGATTGCAGTTATAAGCGCCGGCAGAAGGAAAAACCCAAAGTCCTGATGGAACCTTGTGTAAGCAAAATCAAAAGCGGCGCCGGGTGCATTTGGTAGAGCTCCCGCTGCTCCGTAGAAACTTTCATGAAACTCTATCCAGTATCCCGTAACGGGTATTGTAAGGTAAATTAAAATCCACCCAGTTATCAGGCTTATAAAAAGCGGATCCCTGAGCATGCCCTTTCCTCTTGCTTGCCAGATGAGCGCTATCATGATAAGAAGGGCACCCCATCCTATAATACCGGTTATCGCGTCGTCCATTGCAAGCCCGTTTATATCGTTGGGACCGGAAGAAAAAAGAGTCGGGATTGAATAGTTTCCAACGCCAGAAATTATATAGATTACAGCGGCAGCAAGCATGGCTACAGCCATGACCGCAATTCCTGAGTAAGTAAGGTACCTGATGCCCTTTGGAGCGTTAAGAAGGCCATATACAAAAGCGACGATCACGACTATTCCTGCCATTATCACGGGAAGCATGAGGTGTGAATGAGAAGTCACAACGTCTTCAGTCCAGGTTATTACAGCCGTTTTGTTGTAATAGCCAAGCACAGGGTACATTGTCTGGTTAATGTAATTGCCAACGAAAGAAGGCCATGGACCGAACCATGTAATCCATCCAGCTATGTGGCCCATAAACGCTGAGATAAGGGTAAGGAAAACAGCGAAAGCCATGAACGAGTTAACCATTTTCAAAGATTTTGAGCTGATCTGAAATGCCTTCACCGCAAAAGCCGCTACCAGAGCTAAAGCTATTTCATCACCCACGAGAAAAGCAACTATCTGGGACCACAGCGGTATTCCTAAGAGAAACCTGTCATAGACATCGAATATTCCTGCTATGCCGGCAAGGGGGACCGCTATGATCCCTCCTATAAAAACAGAATCTCTTATCAGAAGGCCGGGAAAGCCTTTCATCTGATACAGATCAAAGACAGAGCACATAAGGGCAGCTAATGCAACTATTAACGGAACAAATATTGCTCCGTGCCAGTAAAGCACAAGACGCCAGAATATATCAGGAGTGTACGCGTTGTTATATGCTGGGTTGAGAAACGGCGTTAAATAGTTCAGCACGGGAAATATAGCTATCAGTCCCAGCGCCCAGCTAAAAGACCATATCATTATAAATTTGCACGTTGGGACTCTCATAAAATATATTTATAAACCATTGTATATAACATCGTGTGTGAAAATATACACATTTTCATACAAAACGACTAATTATTAACAAAACAAAAATTTCTGTGCTGATAATCGACATTTACTGACTGTGCAAATTTTTATTTCTTTACAATTTTAAGCCTCAATTCCTTTTTGTAAGCAGGCGAACCTTTTTATTATATGGCTAAATCAACAGCATTATGGCTAAATACCGTCCTAAATGCGGAACTAAGAACCATGATGATGCAGTCTATTGCATAAAATGCGGCTATAAATTTCCTTTAGAATTCTTTCTAAGATCTGGCTTTAACTAAAAACTATTCTGAAATTATTAAATTTAAAAATATAATAATTTATACAATTTAAACGTACGAATGTATATATTAACCGGTTTTGATGGCGATTTTTTTAAAAAAAAGAGGCCTTTGTAAACAACATTTTCAAATAATAAATAAATACAGAATTTTAAAAACAGCACTAAATGGACGATGAAGAGGCAAAGATAATCGACAAGCTTTTAAAGGAAATTTTCAACAAAAGTTCAGCTAAGGCTGAAAAAACGTCTTCCGGTTTTAAGAAGCCTGGGGTTTATCAGTGCATTGAAGGTAGATGGACATTTGTTTCAGGAACTCAGAACTGGCAGCCGTCTTCAGATGGACTTTATTTTATCTTTAATGACGACCCGGAGTCCTATTACTTAGGTGGGCCTATCGGAGAACCGTTTTTTAAAATAGCGGAAAACCTTAGCGGCTCAATTAAAGCAATAATAAAAACTTTTTCAGGTAATAAAGCTCCTTACCTAACTTTTATTTGCGTAAAAAATATGGAGGAAATATTTTCAAAAACATATGAAGCCATTCCGTATCTAGTTGATGTAGCTACTATGGTAGCCCATTTTGCCATTAATTGCCCAGCTGTAAGGAAAAAAGATATAGAAAAAATTTATGAGGTATGCCCATGTGCAAAACAATAAAATACATTACTAACTTTCTAAAGAAAGATTAGTAATAATAATTGTATTATAAAAGTAGGATAATTAATGCAAAGGCTTTTAGCCAGTTCAGGCGCGTGTTTAGAAGCTCAAATACGCTAAAAAGTTTTGATCTACTGTAACGGACGGGGTCTCAGGGGAAAAAGATGAAGCTCTGCAAAGGAAAAAAATAGCGATAAAAAGGTAGCTCAAGTGCGGTTCTGAGGTTTACTTCCATTTATTCTGTCATAAAAGGAGCTTTGCAGTTATTTCTTTTAGTTCCTCCCCCATTATCAGTCAAAAAGTATTCTACCCGTGGAGGCGAGTCGTTCGTTACTTTTCTTTTAATTATACCATCTTTCTCCATCAAGCCCTTCAATTAAGGACCTTGAGCATATGCCGTTCAGTTTCTTTTTTTATTTCGTTAAACCTTAGAGGTCTTTCTTTGTCTAGGATCAATGCAATTTGAAAAGTCCGCGGTCTGGAGATTCTGTTAAGCTTTTCTATTATGTCTTGATCTAATGCATTCTTTCTATGGCTCGCTTTTTAAATTTATAAAAAAATATAAAATAAACCTTTTGTTAAAGGTATTCTTTTGAAACAAATTCATCAGCATAATCATTTTAGATTTTTTAAAAAAATATAGAAAAGCAAAAAATACTGTGCTTGCTGAAATTTTATATTGAATTGCGAACATGAAATATATTATGAAGGGGCGGTCAACGTAATACTGGACGGTGAGGTAAACGGGGTTGTCGATATATGGAAGTGCAGGAAGTGTGGTAAAGTTCATGCAGATGCTCGGCTTGTTGGTGAACCAAAGCTCCCAGAGAATGTAGGAACAGGAGTTATGGATGATTTAAAAAAATGGGGAATACTTGTCTGCAGAAGTCAGAATAAGCTAGAATGGAGCATACTGCCTGCAGGTAAAGAATACCTGCACCACTGTGAAGTGTACGGGGACGAAAGACTCTTTATAGATGATGAAGGGAAGGTAAAATGTGAGAATGATCATGAACACTTGTTTTTATTCATCGAAAAAAGCAAAAACTCAAGCCTGGTTGTGAGGTGAAAAACATGTTAAAAGTTGAAATAAAAAGCGTTGAAATGGAAGACATGACTGGATATCTAAAAGGCAACGTCATGATAGATAAGAAGAAATATAGTTTTAGATGCATACTCTTTGGAAACATAGGAGGTCAGAACGTTTCTGTTCGTCTTTCGCCGCAGGCAAGAAAATGGCTCAGCAAATTGGGTTATGATGTAGATAAAATCGAGGACGAAATACAGACGCTGATCGTGGAAGGAAAATTTGTTCAGGCTTAAAGGAAGGGTTTCAGGTTCTATAGTAACTTTTTCTTACATGCTTTCTACGTATTTCCTTTACCCCTTGCAGTGTTGAGAGAAAGTCCTTTGATATCGCTTTTTATCATCATGACTATAATACTAGTTTTAATGCTGGTTTACTATGCAATAAACATAAGCTGTGATGCTGGTGGGCTGTTTACAGTTTCCAGCTTATTTAACAGAACTGCTGGCAGGATTCAGCTGTTGATGCGGACGCTGAGCTATTCCCTTTACGTTGTATATACAAGCTTTTTTATTTCATTTTTATCTGTATGGAGGCCAAAAAGGATAAAACAGCAGCTCTGTTTTTTGCATTATAAGGGATACTGTTCCTTTACGTAAAGTACTCTGCGATTACTTTTTATCTGGCTTAACAAAGTTTTGTTCAAAAACAGGAATCAAAACACCTATTATGGCATCTATTCTGGTCCTTTTCTTCTTTATATCAGGTTTTTTTGCGGCAGAAATTCTGTAGATGTTTGATAAAGCCATCCTCGGATGTAGAGGTACAGGCCTTTCGTTTGCACCCCTTATTATGAGCCCATCTTTCTCCGCGCTCTCAGAGAAAGGGAGTTCTTCACCGTTGAGAAGTCTTAAATAATAAAAAATATCTTCATAATCAAGCTGCAGAAGGCGGGACAGCTCTAAAGCCAGAGTGCTCAGCTTTTCACGATCAGAACTCGTCCTCAGAGTAGACCTGTTCGTCAAGGTTTTCCATCAGGTTTGCCTCTTTAACGTTATCTATAAACTGTTCAACGCTTTCTTTATCCGTAAGTATGTACTTCAATTTCCCCTTTGACATTGCATATGAACCGGGACACAGGAATCCATCTTTCACTGCTATGGCGTCCGGCTTCATCTTAAGTATGTAAAACATTGTAAACTCTTTGCTCTTCATGTACCCAGGGTTCTTTACCTCTTCTACAATTCCTTTTGAGTCGTCGTAAAACCCTATAAGCTCCGCTTCATCAAGAGGTTTTAACCTGTGATGCCTGTCATAGGTAACAACTATTTTCATTTATTATAACATTGTTATGAAATGTATAACCGTTTGGATATTTTTTGACAATCATTGTTTTAATAGCGTATAAAACTTTTTGCCAAAAAAATCCAGATAGTAGACAAATTGTCTTAAAAATAGCTCAGAACGATCAAATTTTTTCTCCATCGCACTACAGAATAACCAAGCACAGGGCTTAAAACCACGCGTGAAAAATTTGAGTGTAATGCAATCCTGCAAGTGAAAAAGGCCCAATTTATTGCTGACCTCCTCACCGCCTTAAAAGGCGATGGTTCCGAGGTCTCAGGCGTTACACCCCTTTAACGGGAGCTACTCAGCTGTGAAACACCAAATATGAAAGCCTCTTATTTTTCTCTTAACAAACCAAGCTATAAGATAGATATGCTTTATCTTATGCTTGCCATAACCCTGCTGCTTAAAGGAGCAGGAATATTATCACTGGATCACATTCTTGGCATTTCAGCGCTATGACACCTGTATTTAAAAAATCCGTTTTTGATTTTTTATCGTTAACCGCAATGCATATAAAAACTTAATGCACTCAAAAGCGCGATTTTACTAAAGTAGGTTTTATGCTTTTGTGAGTGAACTCTCAATCATTTCAAGATCGATCCTTTCAGTTTTCTGGTTAAAGGTTCCAAACGCTACAGCTACTAAGAGCATGACCAGTCCCATCAATCCAAACGCCTTCACAATGCCAATAACTCCTATGAGAGTTGGGAAGATAAGCGTTCCTGAGTACCCTCCAAGCCTTCCAGATCCAAAGACTGCGCCGCTTAGCAGCCCTCTGTAAAGCGTTGGGGGTATTTCGAAAGAGTAAATCGATATTCCTGTGTAGGCGGCACCACCAGCTCCCCAGATTGCAAGAACGCCTGCAGTTATAACGGAAATGATGTTTCTTCCTGAAAGATATACGAGAACTGCAGACACCATTGCAACAAGCGTTCCGATTACTATTAGCCGCTTCCTGCCGATAACGTCAACAAGCTTGAAAGCCACCACACAGCCTAAAATGTACATGACCCACTGGATCGATCCTATAATAAGAGATTCATAAGGAGGCAAGCCGTATATCCTGGTGAGCAAAGAAGGTAAATAGCTTGCAAAAACTGCCAGAATCATGGTCCAGACAAACAATCCGATAGAAAGTATTGCCGTTAGGTAAACGGCCCTGCGCGTTAGCCTGTTAGACGCGTTTCCCTTTGTTTTATTTTTTACCCATCTGAAGCTCTCTTTTATTCTTCTTCTCAGCAGAAGCGTAAAAACAGGTGGAATTGCGGCCAATCCGAACAACACTCTCCATGCTTCCTTACCAAGGCTCAGAAGTGGTAAACTGACGACTGTAGCTATGGCCGCTCCAACAGCCCATAAAAGTGTCTGAGTTGACAGCAACGCCCCGCGCTCTGATGGTTCCGATCTTTCAGCGATGAGCGATCCGCTGGCAGGTATGTCGCCTCCTATACCGATTCCCACTAAAAATCTGCTCAACAGAAGCATCTGTATGTTAACGGAAATGGAGCTCATGATTGATGATAACACAAAGAACAAAAGCACATTAAGCACTATAGCCCTTCTGCCTATTTTATCAGCAAGCCATCCAAAAATTATGGCTCCAAACACAGAGCCTATAAAAGGAGCTGAAACCACTAAACCTGTAAACAGAGAATTTAGCCTAAAGTAAGGTACCAGAGAGAGCAAAGCTCCGCTCTGGAGGAGGAGAGCAAATCCGTCTGAAAAAGAACCCAGCCCTATGACTATAGCCAGGTACGTGTTTTCGCTTCTTAAATCTTTAAACGTTTTCATTTATAAACATGTTATGCAGACGATATATATGCTGTGATTCAAAATTTTGAATATTTTGATATGTGTTAAAGCTATAAGTGGTAAAGCAGGATCTGTTATCTGTTACATTCTTTCAGCGACAACCCGCAAATTCATCACATTGTTTGCTCTGGGCTTAACACGTTCTGATCTTATATAAAACATATCAGGCACGTCAGCAAACAAGGACCTGACTGGGGAGCAGGCTCTATCTGGTGCTGAGCGAAAAGCTCCATGCCGAGACAGGAAGTTCACCGAAGTTATAAAACTAATCATCAACTACAGCTAGAAAAGGTAACTAACGCTTCATGTACACCACAGCTTTTCGTGACTTTTTTTACCAGAGACCCCGTCCGTAAAAGTAGATCAAAACTTTTTAGCGTAAGATGGCGTTTTGCCGCTTTTGCAAACAATACGCAATTCTACGATCTAATAATGGTAAAGCGTAATGATATTTTTGAGACATGGAAAAATCTATAGATGATGCTTGTTTTTTAAGCTTGTGCAGTAAGGCTATGAAGAAAAAACTGAAGCAGCATGACCCTTATAATGTATGAGTATAACAAATTCATCATAAATTCATATAAAAAGTTTTGATCTATTGGTTAGGGCGGGTTACCCATGTGAGCTGCTTATTAATTTATCGGCAATGCTTTTTCTGTATGTTAGCGTTTCAATAGTAACTATAATGCTTTTTAGAACGATATTATTGTATTTTTAGTCATGGCTTATAGAGCGAGCTAGCGTATCTCTGTCATTTTACGAGGGATATATCACTTACCCGTTCGGGGCAATCCCCAGTGTCAAAGCATCAGACCTTGTTAACGGGTCAGCCCGCAATTAGTTCATCGAGGCCTTACCCCAACCCCAACCTTGCGGTCATGACCCATTAACTTTGATATGGC
>JAWDMM010000029.1:0-15023 GCA_046536595.1 Nitrososphaeria archaeon
GCATCATTGCAGGAAAGAAACAAAAGCTAAACTAAAGGCTCTCGGAAAGGCATTCGTTAACTGCTGGAACGAGGTTAATAAGTTGAGGCTTGAGCAATATAAAAAGCACGAGCCTGTAGATTTTAATAAAACAGAAAAAGTCGTTTATGAAAAATATAAGGCTGTATTGCACGGGGCAAACGTTCAGCAAGTAACGCGAAAGAACGCTTCTGCGTGGAAATCTTTTTTCGAGCTAAGCAAAAAGAAGAAAGAAGGGGAATTGCCTAAGTGGATGAAGCCAAAGCCTCCTCACAAAAAGAGAGATGATTTGTTTTTGTTGATAAGAAATGACAGGTACAAGATTGAAGGAAACGAAATATTCCTCATGGATTTCAAGCTGAGGCTAAAGTTCAAGGGAAAGCTCAAGTGGGTAGGCAAGCAGGGAACCCTTGAAATATTCTATGATACCGCGAGAAGAAAGTGGTACGCAAGGATTCCTATGACTATTAAATTGGATAATAAACCAAAAGGCAAAATGAAAGCTGGCATCGATCTAGGCGTTATAAACCTTACAACTGTAGCTGTTGATAACGGCTCGTGGATGATCTTTAAAGGAGGCTCAGTGTTATCTGAATTCAAGAAGATAACAAAGCGCATTGCTAAGGAAAAGAAGAGGCTTGCAAGGCACGGCTTAAAAACTAGCAGGAAGCTTGAAATGTTGTACAATAAGCGTTCTCTTTTGCTAAAGAATGCTAGAGAAGGACTAGCAAGGGAAATCGTAGAATCTCTTTACGATAAAGGTGTAGGAGAAATATACATCGGCTACCCAAAGGGCATAGCTCGTGATAAAGGAAACGAAAGGAATACAAACTTTTGGAGTTATTCAGCAATAATAAAGCGAATCATGAATGTTGCACAAGAATACAAAATAAAGGTAAAGCTTGTGGATGAAGAAAATACATCTAAAACGTGTTCCCTGTGTGGGGAAATTCACGAAAACGGAAGGATTGAAAGAGGCTTGTTCAAGTGTCCTTATACAGGGAAAGTAATAAACGCTGATCTGAACGGGGCAATAAACATTCTACATATCCCCGAGTCCGTTAAGGATAGAGGTAAGTGGCTGAAGGCACAGCCCGTGGTCTATCGCTGGACGAACGGAGCGGGGTGGGTAACCACTAGCAATGAAACAATGAAGGCGATAAACCACGAACCTTTGATCAGCCTTGAAGGAACCATCGCCTTTTAAGGCGGGGAGGATGTCAAATTTTCTATATAACAGTAAAAATGCCAGGGTTAAAAGAAAAACAAATATATCGTGACGTAATAAATCTGCTGATTTGTCTGATTTCTGGGAATTCTATTCATGGATTGAAGCAGCCGTTAAGTTAAACCCAGATGAATTCATAAAAAACGAGCCTCTCAGAAAGAAAGCTATAGAAGGTATAAAGGGACTCGTGATAATAATAGTTGAAGAAGGAGAAAAGCTGGTGGGAAAAACAGCAAGCGCAAAAGATTTACCTGTGCTGCTTGCTTCAGCCAGGGTCATAAAAGGCTCAACCGCTGATGAGCTTGCTGAACTGTTTGACCTTGCACAAAAAGCGGATGAGCTTGATGCTTATTTACTGTACTCAAATCTGGTTAGGTTCATGGAAGTTTTCGAAGAAGTCTATTTTTCGATAGTGGAAAATTATAGAGAGAAACAGCCGCCTGAAAAAAGGTAATGCATCATTATAAAAGAGATAATAAAAGGGACATAATCGTCATTTATGACGAGAGGGGCTTCGCTAACTGTTCAGAATGCTTGGAAGTCACAAAACACGCGCGCTTTTTAACACTATTGCTATAATCAGAAGAGCTATAAGTACAGCATAAAGTGCGCGCGAAAAGATTATAACAAAACCTATAAAACTCAGAATTGCTGAAGCCTCAATTTTTAGCTTTCTGGGGGCTTTTGTATAAAAGAAACCCAGTATATCGTAGACTAATAACGAAAATGTAGCCATCATGGCGATTATCATAAAAAGAGCTACCAGATAGCCTAGCATTTAAATAAGTTTAGGCTTTCTGCATATATATAATGCGCGTTTTTAAAAAGATCGGCATGATTGATAAACTTCCTACAAGCTAAAAAGGACATCGCGGAATATTCAACATCTATCTTTTTGTTGATGTTGATCAGATGACACCAACCTTGAAGAGCATATATATTCCAACCAGCACTATTATTATGCCGTATACGATCCTGAGTGTCTCCTTTGGAACCTTAACCGCAAATGAAGTACCGGCATAGCCTCCTCCGACGCCCCCTATCACGTAGAGCAAAGCTATTGACAGCAAGCTTTCGCCGTATGCAGCGTATTCAAGCCCGCTTGCTACCCCGAACGTTCCTACGCTGAGCAGGCTTGTACCCACAGCCCTTGTTATACACAGACCTGTTGAGAACATAAGGCTTGGCACGATCAAAAAGCCCCCACCAATCCCAAAGTAACCGCTGAGAAGGCCAACAAGAAACCCAAAGCCAGAAACCTTTACGGCAGTAGATTTTGTAAGCTTCGGACACTTCTTCTGAGCCTCATTAATCCTTTCAGATTCATCCAGAGTGCCAGTCTTTGACGGTTCTCTTCTTACAGCCATGTACACGCCAAGGACTATCATCGCTATAGCAAAGTAAGATAACAATGAAGTCCCAGGAGTTATGTGGCCTAGATATGCTCCAAGTAAAGAACCTATAACTCCTATTCCGGCAAATAATCCGCCTGCTTTGACAGCCACGTTTTTCTTACGCATGTGCATGTATGAGTTTATGTAAGCATTTACACCAACCGCAAGCGCGGTTGTGCCGATGGCTATGTGCGCCGCATTGGGCAATGTGTCAAGGCCTACAAAGTACAAGAAGAGGGGCACAGCGAGTATTGAACCTCCTCCGCCAATCAGCCCCAGCGAGAAACCCACAAGTATACCGGAGATAACGGCCAGTACATACTGGATCAGCGTGATCATGAGTGTGATCTTACACGTTCAGATATAAATTTTACTATAAATCTATTAATAGAAAAAATTTCTAATAACAGAAACATTACTGTATTTTTAAATTTTTGGAACATTCATGATGTTCTTTGCATATCAAAAACCAGCAATTTCCATTTTGTGTTGATCAACGCTTTAATCATGTTTTAACATCGAGGGGTTAATCACTTTTAGCAAGCCGGGTATAGCCTGCTGACAAATGGCTGCAAATTTAAAAATTTGGGGTATATTTCTTTTCAGACTAGTGCTCCCTGTGAAACGCTGTCCTGAACGGCTCAAGTTTTGTTGTCATGAGTCCTGCTTGACTAGAAACATCAGTTACATGGTTAAGCGACTAACACGAATCCATGAAATTTTAAGCTTTATGGGGGTAAAATAATTGTTTGATAAGAGAGGGGGAAGTACCCTTCTGTGAGCTGTAAATGGCCCCTTATAGAAAGTTTTATCTGAATCGCTAAAGGAGATTTCTGTGCCTCCTAACCTAGAATGCCAAGATCAACACTTCAAGGACATTTAGGTAGCCGTTTATCTTGTAATCGTTCAGCTCTCTTAACGTTTTAATGTATTCTTTTGTAAAAGGAGTTCCATCAATCTTTATGTTGTACATCAGCAAATGAGCGTGTATTCTGTTCTTTATTATTGACCTAACTCTGACAAGGCTTGCCCTGTGCTATCTCAGCTGCATCAATTCCCTAGGAGGTATGCTCTATGCTATATATCCTCCCCTTAGCAGGTTTGCAAGCGTAAGAGAATCTACCTTATCTGTCTTTACCTTTGATTCAGCTATAGCTTTAGTGGGTTTGAAAAGGTAACGTTGTGCCTTTCAGACAATATCCTATATGCCCAGTACCATGTTGAAGAGCTATTGCTATGTACGATCCAAGTGGTATTGAGTCTGAAAAGTTCCTTAGGCTATCAGCAGACTTTTTAATTTTACTTCATTTAACACAGTGCCATTTTCATCCATTACAGTCGCATTTATCGTTGCCTTATGAAGATCCAATCCAACGTACATGTGTGTTATGTCAACTGATTTCCTAATATCCTTAATCTTGCTCACATATTACTAGTTCACGCTTTGTTAGCCTCAGGTATACTGGCAAAGTAATAGTAATAAACCCCGGTATTAAAGTACGTGAAACCAGCAGCAAGCGCAAAAGGAAGCGCAAGAGGGCCGAGCGCCATCAGCGTGCCTCCGGAATACGTTGCTATGGCAGAAGCAAGAAGCCTTGCAGCCTGGTTTAGACCGCTAGATGTTGCTCTCCTACTCTCGCTTATCAGAGTCATCTGAAGTGCAGTCTGAGCTGGAAGGGAAATGGCCCTCAGCGGCGTCATTATAAGGTAGAGCAGCCCAGCTATGTAAGCTGCTGGAGAAAAAGGTATCAGCAGCATCATAGTTGCTGAAATCACCCTGGTCCTTGTTATCAGCCTGAGGAAACCCATCCTGCTGGTAAGAGAAGGCGTAAACATGTCCGCAACTCCCGAAAGGACCCCTCCTGCGCTCATCAGATAACCAACCTGCGCAGTACTCATATGAAAGAATGCATGAAATATTATGGGGTAATAAGGAGTTACAAGGCCCATGGAAAGACCGTTGAGCAAACCGGTTATGGCAAAAGCCTTTATGAACTTCCTGTCTTTTTCAGAAACTTTCCGGTCCACGTTTTTAGCCTGTTTTCTTGAGCTTTTGTACTTTTCACGTACAGGAATTATGACCACAGCTGAAAGCAGTGAAAGGAATACGCCGATCCAGAAAAGCGATATAAAGCTTATAAAAGAAACGAGCAGAGCTCCTGCAGCTCCCGCAAATGTTGAGAGCACGCTGTTAAGAGAGTAAATAAAGGTCCTGTTCTGATCGTTTGTATTCTCAGCGAGCATCGTAGTAACGACGGGACCCACCGAAGCGCCAACGCCTCCTCCGACTAAACCGCCGGCAACACCAAAGCCGCCTATTGCGCTCGCAAAAGCAAGCGCACAAAAGTTCTTTGTAAAGAGCACTATGAGCAGGGCTGCCGGCAGTGTAAGAAGGTCTATAAGCAGGACTATCTTGCGTCCGTATCTGTCGCCGAGGACTCCTACGAGCAGAGATATCAGCGGGGTTGCAAAAGAGCCTATCGTGAACAGAACACCGACTAGTATGAGGGAAAGCTTGAGCACATCATAAAAATAGAGGCTTATAGCTATGGCTACAAAGCCGGCGGTCAGGCTTCTCAAGGACCTGGAAATAAAAAGGAGAGCTATGTTTCTGGTTTCCTGAGACATACACTTTACTGCATTTGATATATCGTTTAAATATTTTATTTCAAAATAATGAGTTATGCCATCACTGATAAAAACCAAGAAAACATAGCTGGAAATCATAAGATCATAAAACAGCTTGAACAGATAATGACGTTGAAAAGGAGTAGTCATCGAGACTTTGGGAGCTTGTAATTCAGGACAGAGAATAGGTTTTCAATGTTTTGTGTGTTGCTCTTAAAGAGTTAAAACAATGAAAGTGCAGGAAATTTATTACTGACCTCCTCACCGCCCAGAAGGGTGATTGTTCTCGAGTTAAGGGTTACACCCCTTTACGGGAGCTACTCTGCTGTGAAACACAAGATATGAAAGCAGCTTTGCAGCTCTCTGGATCAGCGTTCCGGTTGCTGTTTTCAGTAGAACATTTTATCATCCATCTTGTAATGCGTGCCGCCTCAGTTGTGATAAGCGCAAATCATTGAGGTATTGTATTCAATCACTTCATACGCTTTCATCCCATATTCCTGAGCTTCAAGCTCGATTGCATTCATCTTTATTCACCTGAGACCCGTTCGTGAAAGTAGATCAAAACTTTTTAGCGCAGGATGACGTTTTGCCGTTTATGGAAACCATAAACAATCCTGCGATCTAATAAAAGCGCATTATACATTAATGAATCATTGGAAAAATCTATGGATAATGCTTTTTTGAAACTGTGAGGACATGCTATAAGGAACAACATGAAGCAGCAGGGGCATGATAATTTATGGGCATAAAAATGAGAAATTCTGGCGCGTTCAAAAACCTGTCATAGTTGCCATGGACTGTCACGATGTATTGTGATCATAAAGTCTAGAGTTAAGGGAACAAAACCAAAAAAGGATTGGCTTATCAGTATATAACCGCGTCTTTTGCAATTAACTATTAAATTTAAGGGATTTGGAAAATCAGCATATTTGATTAACCTGCTTGACAATTTAAAGTGGTGTTAAAGAAAGGCTGCTCATAAAACTTGTTAAGCTGGCAAATCCATCATAAAGTCAGATAAAAGTTTTGAACTACTGTTCAGGACAAAGAGGACAGGTATGATTTTTCTTCTTCGCTCATTGAAGCGATGCTTATGTAAACCCCCGTTATTAAAAAGAAAGAGTTCCATGAAGCCCAGAACAAATTAACCCCTATGGACCAAAGCTGTAGCGGGCTTGCACCCCTGATCAGCAAGATGCCTTTTACCATACTGGCCACAAGAAGCGTGAGTATTATGACATGGTAGATCAATGGTCTCATGGACTTTGCGCTCCTGCCTTTCGCAGTTACTTTGAACGGCACCTTTCTCTTCAGTACCCATGCAAAGAAAGATGCAGTAACGCCGATGAATTCAATATACTCAAGAGCCTGATGAAGAATAAACCCTTTAAGTCCATATTCTGTCCCCCTCATCAGGTAGTAAAAGTAATAGAAAGAAAAAACAAAGTAAGGAACATAGGCTGATAAGTATATCATCGGGCTGAGCTTGAGGAAATAGATCCCGAACATAAAGGTAATTGGGGCAGCTATCTGAACAAGCGTAAACGGTCCAACTTCAAGCCAGTAAAAAACTCCAGATACATAATCTATAAACGTCCTGAAGTCTAAATCGCTATTTAGCAAAGTCCCGATGAGCTGAAAGCCTCCGAGCGCCCACCTTGACTGCTGAGTTATGTATGCTGATACCTCCGTAGGAGGTGCGCCGTACCATATAAGCGGAAGGTCAACGTACTTTGAGATATAACCTTTCTCGTGTATCTTTACCGAAGTAGCTATATCCTCCGTGACAGTATTCTCTTCTAGCATACCCACTTCTTTCAGAGCGCTTATCCTGTAGACTGTGCCTGACCCCAGGGAAAAAGCTGATCTTAAATCTCTGCCTCTCATTATCCTTCTCAGAAAAGGCTCCTGCTGATACCTTGCGCCCTGCCCTATGAGCGATTTCGTTTTTTCATAGTACTGGGGGATCTGGACAAAAGCTACCCTGGGATCTTTAAAGAAGGGCAGAACTATGTCAAAGAAGCTCTTTGTTGGTCTCTGATCAGCATCAAATATAGCAACTAAATCGTACTCATCTCCAAGAGCTTTTATGGCATCGTTTATTGCTCCTGCTTTGAACCCTCTTCTTTCGGTCCTGTGAAAATAAACAATTCCGTTACTTTTACAGAACTCAGATAGCTCTCTGATTATCTCTGGTTTCGTTGAGTCATCAAGAAGGAATACCGTCCCCCTGTTTCCCAGAGCAGCTTTGACAGAAAGAAGAGTCTTCTTTACTATTTCAGGATTTTCGTTATAAGCAGTTACAAAGGCTGCAACCCTGAATTTAGAAACTTTTACAGCATAGGGGAGGCTGTAATTCAGGGCGCCCTTTGTCAGAATGAACGTCGTGATAAACTGAAAAAAGCCAAGGGTAACTGATGTCCAAAGAAGAAAATCAAACCACGCTGTCCAAAGAGAGGTATAAGTGAAATATGTTATTATGAATGCGGTAACAAAAGGCAGACTGAAGAAAGTCAGGTTCAGAACCTTCATGGGGACACTTTCTTGACCCTGTACATGAGCCCGTAGACATCCTGAACGTCAACGACGTAGTCAACCAGGGGGTAAACCCTTACGCAGCCGCTTCCGTCCAGCATTGTGGTGCATACAAGCACAACGTATAGATCTTTAAAGTTTCTCCTGAGAGTGTTTATCAGGCTGCCCCAGAAGTCATAAACCAGTTCCTCATGAGAAGGGCAGAGCTCGTTGGCATAGTAAAATACTACCATCGATCCATCTTCAACATTTTCTGAAACTTCAACAGCAAGCCTAGTAGCGAGCGCAACTGCGTCTCTCCTGTTTTTCGCGTTATCCCTGTCAATAAAGTACGAAGGGATTATCAGAATTTCATTATCTGATACGGAAGGTAGATCTTCCCGCGTTTTCACCATGAACATTTTTCTTTTAAGGTCCTTGTTTATAAGTTCCAGGATTCTTAAAAAGTTGCTTCCGGGACTGCCCTCTATCAGGCACGATGAGCCTTTTGAAAGCTCAGCAATGGAATTTCTGGCGGTAAGCGCGTAGTTCAGCGTGTCAGAATGGAGCTTTTCGTCCTGAGCTATCAGCTCGAAAAGCCCCCTTAGAAAGGGTGTTGGAGCGGCTGACGACTGTTCCTGGTAGAAGATTCCAGCCGTCTTTTCGATGTTATCCTGAGCTTTAAGCGACTCTATAAGATCCCTGAAAGAAAGATTTCCTTCAGGAAGCTTCCTTATCTCTTCGAGCTCATCCTCCGCTCTCCTTATTGCCTTCATGATTTCCCTGTGTATAATCGTTTCAAATATCTCGACTTCAAGGTAATCTCTGTCCTCTCGGTTGGTAATCCTGTAAAGCTCGAGCAGGCTGTTAAGTGTAACCTGCTCAATATATTCTGCCCTTATTAAGCTTTCTTTTAATTTTGAAGAAATCACGTTTTAAATTTTGCTTAACTTACTTAAAGCCTTTATGAATTTTATACGGTGCCGTTAACTTTAGCTCATTCTGATCACCTAAAGGCTTATTATCTATGAAATGACCCTCGACCATACAGGCAAAAGGTCGTCAGAAAGCTGTCTAAGGTCTTCGTTCGTGAACACAAAGTTGTAGAAGAATTTAAAGGAAGTAATCCAGTCCTTTATTGTTTTAAAGCTAAACTTTTTGCTAGAGGATCTCAAAAGCCTCTGTCCTGTCCTTAATGTACCCGTTCATCCTCTCCATGAGGTTCTTCAAGCTTTAATTATAAGCGATCAACTCTGGCTACCTGCACGCATCTACGTACCACAGAGCTCCATCTGTGTATACTGGCTTCTTTCCGTACTTGATGATGAAATAATATGCATCCAGCGAGTTCTGATGCCAGCTAATGTGAAAAAGAATGCTTTGATCTCCGGCTCAAACGCAACCCATAACTAAGCTTATCTCCAGCTTTTATTTCAGTCTCATCAACGAATATAGCCTTAACATCTTTTCTGCTTAAATCAAAGAATTCAGCACAGAGGAATATTTCTGTATCCATTTCTAAACGGCAACATGGCCCTTCTTCATTATCGGCTTAAGTGTATGGGAAGCTTAAGCTCAAACTTGAGAAATAAAGCAAAGAAAATAATTACTGTTGGGGTCCTGTTTGTGGTTTGCACAATCATTTGCCAGAAAGTAACAGATAGAGATAAACCTTAATCTAAAATTAACAGAGCCCTTACTTATAAGCAATTTTTTAAAGCATTAAAAAAATTTGTTGTTTTGTTTCCAAATGATGTGCGCTAAGAGCTTAAACAGCAAAATACATCATGGATTGTCCTGAACAGATTTTTCATTGCTTTCTTTAAGTTCTTGTTTTTCTGCGGCCTTTCCCCTTTTCCCTCTAAAGGATAAATACAGCCCGAGGACTACAAGCGCAACGACAGTTACGGTCATCAGGTTGTAAATTTCAGTGTAATATTGCTCAACTAAAGTTGGATAGATCGTTACCGTAAAGGGACCGGCGAAAGCGGTCCTGTTTGTCCCGTCCACAACAGCTATCTTTAGCAGATAGGTTCCGCTGTTCAGGTTCTGAAAAGTAAACGTTTTGCTGAAATCCTGCTGGTATGTTATAAAACTTGTTGCAACGCTTCCGTTGAGCGTTATGTAAACAGTGTACGGAGCTATCCCGTTCAGAGAAGTTTCGCTCAGGTTTATCTGAACAGGCTCGCCATAGCTGTACCTGCCTGTTTCGATGCTGGCTTTAATGCTGAAGTTTCCAGGGGCTGAATATCCTGTGAGCGGTTTAAAGTTTCCGCCCCCCGTAGAAACCCATGGTACCCCGTTGACGAATTCTGTACTCAGATCGTCAGCCATCTCCACCGTGTCGCTCCCGAAGCCGTAAAGAGCCCTTGGATATTCTGTTGAGCCGTTTGGAAGAACGTACCACATGCTGAGCGATGCATTCATCTCGCTGAAATATGTGTATTCCCCATTGCCTCCCCCTCCAAAGATGAGCTCAGAATCAAAGAAAGTGCCCCGTGGATCCATGCTGTAACCGTTGACCACCATGTATGCCGATTTAACCCCGCTCTCCTTTATGGTTACGTTGTCGTACCAGTTCACGCTAACCGGGTTTCTGGAGTACCCGTAGCTGACGGTTACGGAATCAGGGCTCTGGCTTATTCTTATAAAGAGGTAAGCTGCCATTGGGAGAGAGTAGCTCCTGAAGCTGCTGCCGTAGATGTAAACGTTGTCGAGCCCTACAAGCTTCAGAACGCCTTTCCCGCTTATGTCTCTGGAATAAAGGACAGAGTTTTTCGACGAAAGGTTCCAGAGATCGTTAAGAAACTGCATTGTGTCGTTGTTCGTGTTTAACATGATTACGTTCTGCAGCCAGTAATAATACGTTCCTGCGCTTGTGTTGACGCTCAGCACTGAGTTCAGCTGAAGGCTGGCGCTGTAGGGCGAAACGCCAGGCGGAGGAGTTGAGTTATAAGCCTTTATCCTGTATATTGTGGCTCCGCCAGCGATTTCGCTGAACCTCTCCGTGTAAGGCTTTATGATTCCCGAGCTGTTCTGAACGCCATAGTCTGCAATACCAACAGGTGCTGGGAGAGACGAGCGTATGCTGTAGACGTTTACAGGAACAGTTGAAAGTGTGTAGGATATGGCAGCGCTGAATTTTCCTATGTCGTTTGAAATTACGAGGTAGTAAACCCCCCTGACGAGAGGCCCCACGCTCCCTGAAACTGTGCTCCCGCTGGTATGATAGACGTAACCTGAAAATAAACCCTGCTCGAACGCTGAAAGCTGCTGTCCATTCATTATGTAAACGTTCACAGAAGTGTTGGAGTACACTGAAAATGTAACATTCATACCAGTGTAAACATTTACAGGGCTAAAAAGGTAAAACCCGGGGGAAATTACTATTATTCGCCTGTAGTTTTGGGCGGAAGCTATAGATCCCTGTGATAAAGCTATCAGTGAAATAAGTATCAGAGCAATCATCCCAGCGCTTCTGTATACCATGTTTTACGTTGTGCTTTCTGGCTTTTTAGCTTTACGAAGATCAGACAAAAAAATTTTAGCTTTTATTTTTAAGCCATGAGAAGAACGTTACCGATGATCGTTGATGCGCTGAGAGAAGCCATTCCGCTCCCAGCTACACCGCTTATTACCATCCCGTTCTGCTGCCCACTTCTGCCTTATCCACTCACCCCTGTTGAACGCCTTGATGCCTGTTGAGCCAATTGCTATATCTACAGGCTTATCCTTGCTATACTTTACTCCTAATGGTATATTCAGTTCCTTCTGCCTCCTGCGTATCTGTGTGTAGGAAGGTATCCTTGCCTCCCATTCTCCTAACATCCTGATAAACCCTTCAGTCTGTCTGTATGACAGTCAAAAGTATTCCCTTACAGCAAGTATTATGAGTATGAGCGCATCAGAATACATGTATGGCTTTTGCCCTTGTTCATCTTCTTCAGCTGCTTCTACTGGTCAATCAGGAGACTCTTGCTGAAAAATACGTCAACCGTTTTATTCATTAACCAGCTTCTTGTGATACTCTGGCCAGTCAGTCATAATTTTACATAATGCAACTTGGTTAAATTAATATGGAATAAAAAATATCATGCAATGTTGTCAAAATAATGCAACAAAGCATCCTGAGCAAAAAATTTATAAATTAGAATAAAGAAAAAATGCATATGTATATTTTTTTGAAGGGTTTAATATCAATTGAAGGAAAGCAGCTCTAAAATTTCCGACGTTAAAAAATTTCACGCGCTTTCCATTCTTTCCTTAATTTTGATTTTTGCTGTTGCCCAGCCGCTTGTTGCGCTTGTCCTGCCAGCGCATGCCACAAGTTCAGCCTCAAGCACGGGAAACCAGAACTATCCTCAATTTGTTCTGACATTTACGGAAAGTGGCCTGCCTAACGCCACAGTATGGTATGTCACTTTAAACGGCACCATAACAAACCTTTTGAACAGCACCCTAAGAGGTAGCTCAACAGGGTTAAATAACCCCTTCACAAATATAACACCTCCTGCCATAAATCAAACGTTGCCAAATCTGTTATCATATTTCTCCAACCTGAGCAGCACATCAGGCTCCATTTCATTTACAATTCCCGAGGGGACATACAACTACACCATTGGCAGCGTGCCCGGCTACTCAGTTAACCCATCGAGCGGTTCCATTACGCTTGACAGAAATATGACCGTTAACGTGAAGTTCACCAACCTTAACATAAGCAATTTGGACAAGTTCAATGTAACGTTTTATGAATCGGGTCTGCCCATAGGATTGTCACACATTTCACCTAAAATAACATGGAGCGTTTCCCTGAACAACACAACGCTTACGACTAACAGTTCGTCGCTTACCTTTTTAAATTTGAAGGCCGGCAACTACTCCTGGGTTACTCATACAGTAAACGTCACGGGCGCATATTACACTCCTCATCCAGCGTCAGGCAAAATTTTTGTGCCAATTCAATCTATTGTAAAAATCAATTACACTGGATATGCTAAGGTAAATATAGAGCCAGATAACAGTTTGTTCGGTAACATTAAACCTTCAGGTACACACTGGTACAGGATAGGATCTACTGTAAATCTAACCGCAGTGCCCGGTTATGAATGCACGTTCTTTGACTGGGCAGGTACGATGGAGGGTTTCGGTAATCTTGATTCACCAAACACGACTATGTTCGTGGAAGGACCAGGTAACGTTACGGCAGAATTTGCAACGGCAGTCGTCATCAGGGAAACGGGAATCCCCCAAGCAGCGCATGCCTCATATATATGGGGAATTACGGTTACTCCCCTATCACCGCTTGCCCAAGCAGCTTATTATGGTAGCGAGTTGTTTTTAGGATTAAACGAGAGTGGCATGTTCATGTGGGGGACTTCCAGTTCCCCAAGTTCCACGCCTATTAAAGCTATAAACAGCTCGGACATAATACTGTATCTAACCAACGGCACTTATAAAATTACGGCAATACCGGGAAACAATCAGCAGATACCCCCGATTTACTACAGCCCAACTGCTATCAACAGAACCATAACCGTTAACGCGCAGATGCTGACATTTGACATTGGTTATGTTGAAGGTGTACCAGTCAATTTCACGGAAACAGGTCTGCCAAAGGGCACACCCTGGGCAATTGAAATAAACGGCACATATTATAATTTTATTGCCGGCTACAGCAGTCCTCCCGTATACCTGCCACCTTATATTTCAATGACTTTCAGCGTTCAACCGATAACAGGCTACAGCATAAGCCCAGAAGCAGGGGCCATGTCATTCAACGGACCATCTAATTTTACTGTCGGTTTTTCGCCAGCCAAGCCTACGGGCATGATTTATTCTCAGTATTCCGGTTACTTTTACTCGGGGCTTCAGGTTTTAAATGTTTTTGGGTTTAACGGTAGCTGGGGTTCAGCGGTTCCTGTTTCTGTCAGTTCAAACATTGGTTCTTTCAGCCCGCCCAATGGACTCGTAAGGTACTGGACATCGCCACAGGTTAACATGGGGAATTTTAACTCTGACCTTGTTGTGCATGCAACGTACCCCAACGGAGAGACTCTTAACTACACATATACTGTTAGTGTGATACATTCACCTTCATGGCTAATCGCGTTTGCTAACTCACCATATGTTTCCATGTCCGTTTCCCCCCCAGAACGGGAGTGGGGAAACAATTATACACTGACCTTTAACACAGGTCTTTCCACAGGCACTCTGTTGGCTGTTAACGCGAACCTGAACATAATCAGCGGCGATTACGCTTTCCTGCCTTCAGTACCACTCACACTCACGCTTACGTCATCTGGGAATATGTCGCTTTCAACTTCAATAAACCCCAACTCAGTTAACATTAAACTTGATTCAGTAACACTGACAGTAGGTGGCTCCGTATCCATTTTAGGCAGTTTCGAGTTTTCCCAGAACACAATTGTCTGGAAGAGCGCAAGCGTTGACCTGGCATTTAATACGCAGGCGTCAACTAACGTGCTAATCACTGGCATCGAAGTTCCAGGCACAGATTATACGGTTGGAATATGGCTCAAAATAGCTGCTGGACCAGATTTCTCGATTTTGTTGCATCTGCAACCCACAACAAACGGTAATTACGAAATAACAAACGGCCTGCCATTAATGGTGACCGGCGTAACTGGCGGTGTGGGAGTAACGATAACACTTTCGGTCAACGGCGGTCTATCAAACATAGTCAGCTCAGGCGGTGGAGGTGGACTAAAATTTATGCAGTATATAGGCGTCCCTCCGGAGCCCTTGGACATGGGCGGTAACATAACTGGAACGGTTTTTATAAGTGCAACGGCTTTTGGGATATCTTGGACAATATGGCAGGATTCAGGCCTCCTTTACAGCTGGGGAGCAAGCAGTGATCCTGCGGTAAACCAGGTGGGCAATGTGACATATGTAAAAGCATACTTTAACCTTACTGGGTACAATTCTCTTGTCTGGAAGAGCGGCGAATGGAACGGAACACTGTTGCACAATGTGTATCCGTATACCACATTCTCCACAGCACCGGGAATTGGAGGTGATTACCTCTTCTACACTTACTATAACACTTCAAACCCCGTGCATCCCCTCACGGTAAAGGGGATTTTCATGTCATACAGAAGGAACTCAACCCCCGTGGTAATGCCAAATTTTGGAAACTTTGAAACTACTGGCCCTGAGGCATTTGTCCTGCCCAACGGCTCGGTTGAGCTGCTCTATGCGGCTCTGCCGGAATCCCA